>VGRJ01000021.1 GCA_016875405.1 Deltaproteobacteria bacterium
GGCCTTCGGCTCCTCGGCCTTCGGCTCCTCGGCCTTCGGCTCCTCGGCCTTCGGCTCCTCGGCCTTCGGCTCCTCGGCCTTCGGCTCCTCGGCCTTCGGCTCCTCGGCCTTCGGCTCCTCGGCCTTCTCCTCGGGCGGCGGCTCGGACGCGGCCGGGGCCGTGGAGGCATCGACCTCGGCGAGGCCTCGATCGTAGTTCGAATCGCCCTCGACCTGGCTGGAGACGAGGCGGTCGATGAGGTCGCGCGACTTGTCGTCGAGCTTGATGAACTTGACGCCCATGCCCGCCGGATCCTCGTCCGACTTCGCGACGTCGCGCTTCCACACGACCCGACCGACGCCGGTGAGGACCGAGGCGTCCGCCGCGATGCGGATCTCGAATTTGAGCAGCGTTCCCGCCGCGAACGGAGACGAGGTCTTGATGAAGATCCCTCCGCGGCTGACGTTGTCGCTGTGGTGCTCGACGAACTCGTCGACGGTCGCGCTCTTATAACGGACCGTCATGCTGAGCACCTTCGCTCGTGGGTGGATGCGCTTGTCTGCGTCGGACATGGAAGTGGAGGGATGTTAGCGACATTCTGGGACTGCGAACAAAGTTTCGCGCGAGGCGAGGACTCGCGATTGGCTGCGCGGGGTTGCCTCTGCTAGAGACCTCGGTCCCGCGAGGACGCCGAGGGAGCCATCCAAGATGGGGAGCAAGGGTTCAGGAATTGCCGGGCCGTCCCGCGCCGCGTGGGCCGCGTACGCGCTCGCGACTCGGTGGCTCGCGCCGCTCCTGCTCGTCGGCGTGAGCGCTGCGCCGCTTGCGTACCTGCTGCCGCGCGCAAGCGCGGTCCAAACGGTCCCCGCGGACTCGACGAGCGCCAGCGCCTCGGCGGCGTCGTCGCTCACGGCGCCCGCCGAAGGCTCGCCGACCTCCACCGCGGACACCGCGACGCCCGCAGCCGATAGGCCGCGCCTCGGGATTTTGGGCTTCGCCACCATCGTCTACGAGAAGCCGAACGAGTCGTCGCGCCGCGTCGGCTACCTGCGCGCCGGCGCCATCGTTGGCCGCTCTGCCGAGCCGGTCGGCCACGCGGGCTGCAAGGGCGGCTGGTACGCGATCGAGCCCACGGGGCACGTCTGCGCCGAGAAGGACGCGACCACGGATCTCGAGCACCCGTTGCTGCGCGCCACGAGCAAACGACCTCGCTTGGACAAGCCCCTGCCCTACCGGTACGGGTTCGTGCGCGCGACCCTGCCCCTCTACCTGAAGGTCCCGACGTCGCAGCAGCAGTTCGACTCGGAGATGGAGCTCGAGAAGCACCTCGAGTGGTACAAGCAGAACCGCCAGGAGGACGCGGTCACGCTCGGCGCGCAGGACCTCGCGATCGACGCGATGGGGCGGGTCGTCCCGGGCAAGAAGCTCGGCGAGCTGGGCATCGAGAAGAACAGCACGGAGCTCTCGCTCGGCGAGCTCTTCGGCGGTACCTCCGACGAAGACCCGATCCCGTTCTGGCTCGAGGGCGTCGCGAGGACGATCCCGAACATCAGCGGCTTTGACGTCCCCGAGTCATCGATCTTCGCGGATCGGGCGCGACGTCACTACGGGCTCTCGTTCGTCGGCTCGTTCGCGACCGACGAGCACCACCTGCGCCGGCGCTTCGGGATCACGAGCGACCTGCGCCTCGTCCCGACGAGCAAGGTAAAGCCGGACTCGGGCTCGCCTTGGCACGGGGTCGAGCTCGGCGGCGAGCGAGACCTCCCGCTGGCGTTCGTTCGCACGCGCGGAGTGCAAGCGTTTCGCTTGAAGAACGGCCAGGCCGAAGCCGATGGAAGCCTCGAGAGACGGAGCGTGCAACGCCTCACGGGCAAGGTCGAGAAGGTCGCCGGCGAGCGCTACTTCGAGCTCGCGTCGGGCAACTTCGCGCGGGCGAGCGACGTCGGGCTCGCGGTCCCGCCGAGCAAATGGCCGCGCGTCGCCGAGAAGGGCGAGAAGTGGATCGAGATCGACCTCAGCGAGCAGGTGCTCGTGCTGTGGAACGGGAAGAAGGCCGAGTTCGCGACGCTGGTCTCGACAGGGCGCCCCGCGATCGGCGACCCGAACGAGACGTACTCGACCATCCGCGGCAGCTACCGCATCTACGCGAAGCACATCAGCGCGACGATGGACTCGGACGAGGGGATGGGGAAGAAGGCCAACGCCGACAAGGGCCTGAAGCCCGGCGATGAAGGCTACGTCCCCGCCAAAGGCGACGGCGTCTACGGCGTCACCCTGCGACGCGGGCACGGGCTCTTCACGCTGCGCGACGTGCCGCACATCCAGTATTTTCACAAGAACTACGCGCTCCACGGCGCGTACTGGCACGACGTCTTCGGGGTCGCGCGGAGCCACGGCTGCATCAACCTTGCGCCTGCCGACTCGCTCCGCGTGTTCCAGTGGACGGCGCCGCACGTACCCGAGGGCTGGCACGGCGTCCGCGAGGAGGGCACGACGGTGATCGTGCACAAGTGAGCGATGCGTGATGTCGCGGTCGTCGGAGGTGGAGTCGTCGGTCTCGCGAGCGCCCTCGCCCTCGCGCGACGCGGGCTCTCGGTCACGGTGCTCGAGCGCGATCCTGGCGCGACCCGAGCGGCCTCCCGCGCCGCAGCCGGGATGCTCTCGGCGCAGCTCGAGCGCCATCCCTCGAGCGCGATGGCCGAGCTGTGCCTCGCCGGGCGCGAGCGGCATCGCGCGTTCCTCGACGAGCTCACGAGCGCGACGGGGCGCGACCTCGATCATCGTGAGGTCGGGGCGCTGCGGGTCGCGACGGACGACGCGAGCGAGGCCGAGTTGCACGCGCTCGTGGGCGAACAACGGGCGCGGGGCTGGGACGCGCAGCTCCTCACGAACGACGAGGCGCGGCGACTCGAGCCAGGCCTCGGCGACGTGCGCGTCGCAGGCTGGTTTCCGGGCGAGCGGGTCGTCGATCCGCCGCGGCTCGTCGACGCCCTCGTCGAGGCGTGCGCGGCACGAGGGGTCGAGCTTCGCGACGGTCACGCGGTGGTTCGGCTCGAGCATGGCGCCGAGGGGGTCCGCGCGCATCTTGACACCGATCAACTCATTGGGGCGAGGCACTTGGTGCTGACGGCCGGCGCCTGGTCCGGCGTGCTCGAGGGCGCCGAGCTCGCGGGCCTCATCCGCCCGATCCGCGGCCAAATGCTCGAGATGCGCTCCCCGACCGTCCCGACGCGCCTCCTCGAGGGGCGGGGCGGTTATCTCTCGCCACGGAGCGACGGTCGGGTGCTGGCGGGCTCGACGCTCGAGGACGTCGGCTTCGAGCAGGCGACGACCGAGGAGGCGCGACGCGCGCTCTACGAGGCCTCGGTCGCGCTCTTCCCTGCGCTCGCGAGCGCCGAGGTCTCCTCCCATTGGAGCGGCTTCCGCTCGCGGAGCCCCGACCATCTCCCGCTCCTCGGCGTGACCGCGGCCGGGCTGGTGGTGGCGACCGGGCACTACCGAAACGGCATCGTCCTCTCCGCCATCACCGCGGACATCGTCGTTGCGCTCGTCTTGGGAGAGCCGCCGCCGGTCGACCTCGCGCCGTTTGCGCCGACGCGCTTCGCGTGAGCGCTCGCCCTTGACGTACGGCGAGGGCGGGCCGATCCCGTCGCGGGTGAGCGACGCGAAGCCCTCCCTCCTGCTCCTCGGCTCGACCGGCCTCGTGGGGGCTGCGTTCGCGCGCCTGGCGGTCGCGAGCGGTCGCTACGGCACCGTGCGCGCGCTCGTACGACGCCCGTCCGCGCCAACCCCGCAGGGGCTCGAGGAGCACGTCGTCGACCTCGAAGGGCTGCTCGAACCGTCGTCGCCGCTCGCCCGGCAGTTCGAGGTCGAGCACGTCTTCTGCTGCCTCGGGACCACGATCAAGGTCGCCGGCACGAAGGAGCGCTTCCGCCGGGTCGATTACGAGTACCCGCTCGCCGCCGCCAAGCTCGCGCTCGCCGCCGGCGCCCGCCGTTATGTGGTGGTCACCGCCGTCGGCGCCGATGCCGCGAGCCCGATCTTCTACAACCACGTGAAGGGCGAGCTCGAGGCCGCGCTGCGAGAGCTCGCCTTCCCCGAAGGCGTCGTCGTCCTTCACCCGTCGCTCCTCCTCGGCGACCGTCGTGAACAGCGCACGGGCGAGGCCATCGCCTCGGTGTTGATGCGGGCGACGCGGCCACTCTTCGCGGGCCCGCTCGAGCGCTACCGGGCGATCCGCGACGAGGAGGTGGCCCGCGCGATGCTGAACGCCGCCTTCGAGCCCAACGCCGGGACGCGCGTCCTCGAGGGGCGCGACCTCTTTCGCCTCGCGACGCGCTGACGACGGGGCGCGGACGCGCCGTCGAGTCTCGACTTGCCGCGACCGAGGCCGCGTGGCACGCGGGACGTCGATGGCGATCACCTACCGCGAGGCCGGCGTGGACATCGACGCCGGTGAAGAGCTCGTCCGCCGCATCGGCCCGCTCGCCCGTGCGACCCGCATCCCGGAGGTGCTCGCCGACGTCGGCGGCTTCGCGGGGCTGTGCCGACTGCCGGGCGGCATGCAGGAGCCGGTCCTCGTCAGCGGGACCGACGGGGTCGGCACGAAGCTCGAGGTCGCCTTCGCGACCGGCGTCCACGACACGATCGGCATCGACCTCGTCGCGATGTGCGTGAACGACGTCGTGACGACCGGCGCGCGGCCGCTCTTTTTTCTCGACTACTTCGCGGCAGGGAGGCTCGAGGTCGACGTCGCCGAGGCGGTGATCCGCGGCATCGCTCGAGGCTGCAAAGACGCTGGGTGCGCGCTCCTCGGCGGCGAGACCGCCGAGCTCCCGGGGATGTACGAGCCCGGCAAGTACGACCTCGCCGGCTTCGCGGTCGGCGTCGTCGAGCGGGCCTCGATCCTCGATGGCAGCCGCGTGCGCGAGGGCGACGTCCTCGTCGGCGTGGCGTCGAGCGGCCTCCACTCGAACGGCTACTCGCTCGCGCGGCGCGTCTTGATCGATGTCATGAAGCTCGACTACGCCTCCCACCTGGCCGAGTTCGGCTGCACGCTGGGCGAGGCGCTCCTTCGCCCGACGCGGATCTACGCGCGCGCCGTCGAGGCCTTGTCGGCCAAGCTCGGCGACCGCCTTCACGCCCTCGCGCACATCACCGGCGGGGGTCTCGTGGACAACGTCCCGCGCGTCGTCCCGAGCGGCCTCGCTCCGCGGCTCGAGCTCGCGAGCTACGAGCGCCCGCGGCTCTTCGACCTCATCGCGTCGGGCGGCCCCGTCGAAGAGGCCGAGCTGCGACGCACCTTCAACCTCGGCGTCGGTCTCGTCGTCGCCGTGCCTCGGGAGGCGGCGGGCGAGGCCCTCGACGCGCTCGCCGCTGCCGGCGAGAGCGCGTGGCTCCTCGGCGACGTCGTGGCATCGACGAGCGGGGAGACGCTGTTTACGTGAGCACGCGACGAGGGCAACGGCACGCGACGAGCGGTGTCGCGCGAGCGGCGCGATGACCCTCGAGCTCGGCGTCCTTCTCTCGGGGCGTGGGTCAAACCTCCAGTCGATCCTCGACGCGATCGCGTGCGGGGCGCTCGACGCGCGCGTGCGGCTCGTGGTCTCGAACCGCGCCGAGGCCCAAGGCCTCGAGCGGGCGCGCAAGGCCGGAATCCCAAGCCTGTTTCTCGATCATCGCGGCTACCCGGATCGTTCGGCTTACGAGCGCGAGCTCGTTCAGCGACTCGGCGCGGCCGGCGTCGAGTGGGTCGTGCTCGCCGGCTTCATGCGCATCGTCACCCGCGAGCTCCTCGGCGCGTTTCCCGAGCGCGTGGTGAACATCCACCCGTCGCTCCTGCCAGCGTTTCCTGGGCTCGACGCGCAGGCGCAGGCGCTCGCCTACGGCGTCGCGATGACCGGCTGCACCGTGCACCTCGTCGATGAGGGCGTCGACCACGGCCCCATCCTCGCCCAGGCCTCGCTCGCGGTAGAGCCCGAGGACACCCGCGAGACGTTGAGCGCACGATTGCTCGACCGTGAGCACGCGCTGCTCGTCGCGACCTTGCAGCGTATCGCCGAGGGCGACCTCACCGTGAGCCCACCAGCCGATGCCGGCGGACGACCTAGGGTCTCGTGGCGGGGCGGACCTCCGCGCGCGTGAGCTCGGGTCAGCCGAGGACCTTGAGCTTCCCGGCGCCGCCGATCCCAGCGAAGAAGTCGTTGCCCTTGTCGTCGACGACGATGAACGCGGGGAAGTCGACGACCTCGATCTTCCACACCGCCTCCATCCCGAGCTCTGGATACTCGAGGACCTCGACCTTGGTGATGCAATCCTTCGCGAGGCGCGCGGCCGGACCGCCGATCGAGCCGAGGTAGAACCCGCCGTGCTTCTTGCACGCCTCAGTGACCTGCTGCGACCGGTTGCCCTTCGCGAGCATCACCATGCTCCCGCCGCGCGACTGGAAGGCGTCGACGTACGAGTCCATGCGCCCCGCCGTCGTCGGCCCGAACGAGCCCGACGCGTAGCCCTCGGGGGTCTTCGCGGGCCCCGCGTAGTACACCATGAAGTCGCGCAGGTACGCGGGCATCTCGCCGCCCGCGTCGAGCAGCTCCTTGAGCTTCGCGTGGGCGATGTCGCGCGCCACGATCATCGGCCCCGAGAGCGACAGGCGCGTCTTGACCGGATAGCCCGACAGCGTCGCGCGGATCTCGCTCATCGGACGGCGCAGGTCGATGCGCACGACGTCGCCGCCGAGGTGCTCGTCCGTGACGTCGGGCATGTACTTCGCCGGATCGGTCTCGAGCGACTCGAGGAAGACGCCGTCCTTCGTGATCTTGCCGAGCGCCTGGCGATCCGCCGAGCACGACACCGCGATCGCCACGGGACATGAGGCGCCGTGCCGAGGCAGCCGAATGACGCGCACGTCGTGGCAGAAGTACTTCCCGCCGAACTGCGCGCCGATCCCATTCTTGCGGGTGAGCTCTAGGACCTGCGCCTCGAGGCCGCGATCGCGGAAGCCGCGGCCGAGCGCGTTGCCGTCTGCGGGCAGGCTGTCGAGGTAGCGCGCCGATGCGAGTTTGGCGACCTTGAGCGCGTACTCGGCGGACGTCCCGCCGACGACGATCGCCAAGTGGTAGGGCGGACAGGCCGCGGTGCCGAGGCTCCGAATCTTCGCGTCGAGGAACGCGAGCAGGCTCGCCTCGTTCAAGAGCGCCTTCGTCTCCTGAAAGAGATAGCTCTTGTTGGCCGAGCCCCCACCCTTTGCCATGAAGAGGAACTTGTAGGCATCGCCATCGGTCGCGAAGAGCTCGATCTGCGCCGGCAGGTTGTTGCCGGTGTTCTTCTCGACGTACATGTCGAGCGGCGCCATCTGCGAATAGCGAAGGTTCGTGGTGGTGTAGGTGTCGTAGACGCCGCGCGCGAGCGCCTCCTCGTCACCGCCGCCCGTGAACACGAGCTGCCCCTTCTTGCCCACGATGATCGCGGTGCCGGTGTCCTGACATGAGGGCAGGACGTAGCCGGCCGCGATGTTGGCGTTGCGCAAGAGCTCGAGGGCAACGAAGCGATCGTTGTCCGAGGCCTCTGGGTCGTCGAGGATCGCGCGGAGCTGCGCGAGGTGTCCGGGGCGCAAGAGGTGAGCGATATCTCGCATCGCTTCGCGGGCGAGCAGCCTGAGCGCGCTGGGCTCGACGCGGAGAAAGGTCCGACCGCCAGCCTCGAAGGTCGACACGTGGTCCGAGCTGACGAGCCGGTAAGGGCTCTCGTCCTTGCCGAGGGGCAACATCTCTTGGAACGCGAACTCGCTCATGGCCGAGGCCTACAACACTTCGCGCGCGGCTTCATCGCGCGCGCGAGGCGACCTCGAGGTCGACGGCGATCGGTGGCTACGCTCCACGCCTCCGCGTGATACGACCCTCGGAGCGTCGCCATGCCCTCGAAGTACTACGACGTGGTCGTCATCGGACGCTCGCTCGGCGCCCTCGTTGCCGCCGCGTTGCTCGCGCGGCGCGACTACACCGTGCTCGTCGTCGGTCAGGGCCGTCCGGGCGCGAACTACGACGTCGACGGGCGCGCGCTACGTCGGCGCGTCTCGACGATGCTCGCCGGCACGTCGCCGACCTGGGCACGGGTCATGCGCGAGCTCGCCCACACGCAGACCTGGCGCCGCCGCGCGGTAACCCCCGATCCTCCGCTCCAGGTGCTCGGCTCGACGCAGGCACCGTACGGAAGCGATGCCAGAGGCCGCCGCCCGCTGCGGCTCGAGATCTCGACGGACGCCGAGCGCTTCGCGCGCGAGGTCGACCGCGAGGTGCCCGAGGTACGACGGCTCGTCGCCGAGCTCTACGGCGAGCTCCTGCGGGTCACCGAGGCTGCCGACGCGAGCTTCGAGGCCGACGCGATGTGGCCTCCCGGGACATTCTTCGAGCGACGCGAGACGAACAAGCTCGTCGCCAAGCTGCCGTTCGCGCGCTCCGAAATGCACGTCGACCTGCTCGGGGAGTTCCCGCGCGACCACGTCTATCGACGGGTCGTCGGAGAGTCGGTGCGCTTCGCGACGGATCTCGCGCAGCCGCTGCCGGCCTTCGCGATGGCGCGGCTCCATGGCGCGTGGGCCCGCGGCCTCACGGCGCTCGAGGGAGGCGAACACGAGCTCGAAGAGCTGTTGCTCGAGCGGGTCGTCGCGAACGGGGGCGAGCTCGCGCTCGACGAGCGCGCGACGCACCTCGAGGTGAAGGGCGGCACTGTCGCGAGCGTCGTCCTCGACGGCATCCCCGGCGGCTTCGGCGCGGGGTTCGTCGTGACCGACCTCATCGGAGAGGCCGTCGCCAACCTGAGCGGCGGGGTCGGGATCACCGATCATGCGCACCGCGACTGGCCACGCGTCACGCCTTCGAAGGGGCGCTTCGTGACCTCAATCGTGGCGCGCTCCGCGGGTGTCCCCACCGCGCTCGGGCGAGAAGTCGTTCTGCTCGGCGACGAGCGACGGAGCGGCGTCGAGGGGCGCTCGCTTCACCTCGAGCGATGCGGCGCCGCGAAGGAGGGCGAGCAGCTCTTCGCGGTCGAGATGCTCCTCGACGAGCGGGACGGGGCGGTCCTCTACGACGCTCGGCGAGCGATCGTCGAGCGGCTCTGCCGCGAGCTCCCGTTCTTCGCGCAGCACCTCGTCCTCGTCGACTCCGTGCACGACGGGCTACCGCTCTGGCGCTACGTCGACGGGATCCGCGTCGAGGTCGAGCGGGTCGATGCTCGGTTGTCGGTGCGCGCCGAGCCGATGGAGCGGCAGCTCGAGGTCGATCCCCCTGGATTTCTCGGGCTCGGAGGTGAGCCCGTGCGGGGCCCGATCGAGCGGACGCTGCTGTGCGGCGCGAGCGTCCTGCCAGGGCTCGGGCGCGAGGGGCGCCTGCTCGCAGCGCTGAGCGCGGTGCGGCTCGTGACGAAGAGCGACCGTCGGAAGACCCGCTTCCGACGAGAGATGTGGACGAAGCTCGAGATCGAGTAGTCCCTCTCGCGCGCGGGTGACGGCGCCCGACGTCGCGAGGTGACGTCGCATCATTTCTCGCAGCTCGTTGCCTCGATGGTTGCACCGCGATTACGGTGTCGGTCATGCCTCGTCGTCCACGGCTGACCACGTCGCTCGTCCTCGGTGCCGCGCTCGTGCTCGGCATCACCGAATCACACGAGGCGTTCGCCGCACCGCCCGGCCCCGACGTGGTCGCGGTCGCCGTCCTCGCCGTGAAGAGCGACGAGGCACTCGATCAGGCCGAGGCGCTCACCGCAGCGCTCCGGACCGCGGTGCAGCTGTCGAAGGGCTGGTCTCTCGGCGAGGCCAACCAGTCGCTCGAGTTCCTCGCGCTCAAGATGAAGTGCGCCGAGCCTATCGACGCCGCGTGCGAGACGCGCATCGCCGACGTGATCAAGGCCGACCGCTACCTGTGGGCGGTCGTCGACTTCGACAAGACGCGTAAGTCCGTCGTCGGCAGCGTGAACTTTTTTGTGCGCGGCAAGGGCACGAGCACGGCCGACGTCAGCTTCTCGGCGTCCGCGACGAAACCAGACAAACTCGTCCCGACCGCGACGGACGCCTTCGCGAAGGTCACCGGCGGAGCGCCCCAAGGAGGTGTCCAGGTGTCGACGGGCGGCATCGCGGGCCAGCTCTACGTCGACGAGCGGCCCCTCGGCGCCATCCCGCCGGCGGGCGCGACGATCCAGCTGCCCGTCGGCATGCACACGATCACCGTCAAGGCCCCTGGGCACGACGACGCCTCGATGCGCGTCCAGGTGCAGCCCCTCGGCACCGTGGTCGTCGGGCTGACCCTCGTGGCACGAAGCGAGGGTCCCCCCGTCGACGGCCGGATGGTCGGTGGATTCGTGAGCCTCGGTCTCGGCGCGGGCCTCGCGGGCCTCGGCACGTGGGCGGCGATCGACGTCAACGCCGTCCGCAACGACGCCGGCTTCCAGACTTACCGCGATCAATTCAGCCAGAACGACGATGTGTGCGCCGCGGCGCAGGCGGGGACGGCCCCGCTCGTCTCAAAGCCCGGCGCCGAGCCGCCAGCGAGCGTGGTCTCCCTCTGCGATCGGGCCTCCCGCGACGAGATGCTTCAGGCGATCGCGTTCCCGCTCGCGGCGGTCGCGACCGGTCTCGGCGGTTATCTCCTCGGCACGAGCAGCCTCGCGAAGGCGAACGACGAGGTGCCGGACCGCACGAGCGCGTGGACCGTGGTGCCGATGGTCGGACCTCAACGCCAGACCCTCACCGTGCGCTACACGTTCTGAGTCGTGCGGATCATCGCGGGAGCTCTCGGGGGCCGACGGCTCGTCGCGCCCGCCGGTCGTGACACGAGGCCGACGTCGGATCGCGTGCGCGAGGCGATGTTCTCGATGCTCGAGGCCGCGCTTCGTCGGGTCGGCGCAGGCGAGGCCGGGCTCGAAGGCGCGCGCGTCCTCGATCTGTACTCGGGCTCGGGCGCGCTTGGCATCGAAGCCCTCTCGCGCGGCGCGGACCACGCCGTCTTTGTCGAGCAGGCTCGGCCCGCCCTCACGGCGCTCGGCGGAAACCTTCGGACCCTCGGGCTCGAGGGGCGAGCCACGGTGCTCGCTTCCTCGGTCGAGCGGAGCCTCGAGCGCGCCGCGTCGAGCGGACCTTTCGACCTCGTGCTGGTCGACCCGCCTTACGCGCAGGTCGCCGATGGCACGCTCGGTGCGACGCTCGCGGCCCTCCTGGAGCGTGCCGTCCTCGAAGCCCCTGGCCTCATCGTCCTCGAGCACGCGAGCCGAGACGAGGCGCCCTCGCTGCCCGTCGTCGTAGCGGAACGCAGCCGTCGATACGGTAACACCACGGTGACGGTGTACGCACGACCGCTCGAGGATCCGGACGACGTCGAACCTCTCGACGACCGCGCCGACGCGTGAGGCCGCAACCGCGCAGGGTCAGTGGAGCACCATCACCCAGATGTCGTAGAGCGCGTGCGTCCAGACCGCCGGAGCGAAGCCGCGAAGGGTGAAAATCAAGGTGAACACGAGGCCGCAGACGGTCCGGAACACGAACGAGTGCAGGTTCCACGGATCCCCGAGCGGACCGATGTAATGCCAGCCCGAAAAGATCGCTGCGCACACTAGCCCCCAGCCGAGGGCGAGGCCGAGCTTGCTCACCCCTCCGAAGAACAAGCTCACCGCCACGAGGCCGCCGCCAAACAAGACCACGCGAAACGCGACCTCCTCGTAAAATCCGGCGCCGAGCGACATGACGAGGCTCGGCCACACGCCAGGAGCCACCTCGATTCCGGCCATGGGGAGCGCGCCGACGGCGTAGACCGCGGCGCTGCGCATCAAGATGGCGTAGAAGACCCCCTCGACGCCGACCAGCAGGAAGCGCTTCTTGTTGAAGGCCTCGCCAGCGCCGAGGAGTGACAAGCCGAAGAAGATGGCGGCCCCGATGGCGAGCGTGATGCCCCAGTAGACGAGCATGTTGCGCTCGGCCATGACGACGAGCTTCTGCGTGAAGAAGTCCGCCGCGTTTCGGACGTCGAGCGTGACGACGCCCAGGTGGTACACGACGAAGATCGGCATCGTCAGGGCGAGGTCCGTCCACAAGTTCGACCGGAACGCGGCGAACAGCGACAGCGGCACGGGCGATGGGGCTTCGCTCGAGCTCATGGCCTGAGAAACCTAGCGCATGCGCCGCGGCACTCCCCAATTCACGGCGACGACGCGGCGTGCTCAGGTCGGGCGCAGGCGGTAGACGATGACCACGACCTCGACGATCCAGACGACGAGGTTCAGCATGAAGGGCGTGTCACGGAGCATTTCCTGCGTTGGCGACTCGGCCTTGGTCCGCGTCCGCGTGAGCTGCACGAAGCGCAGCACGCCGACGAGCGGGTGAAGGCTGGTGAGCCACAACCATCGCTCCGCCCCGTCTTGCGAGCGAAAGAACGCGCGCGTGTGGTCGTCGAGCGTGTACGCCACGTACGTCGCGACGCTCGCGAGGCCGGTGACCGTCATGGCGACGAGCAAGACCCGCGGAGAGTACCGCTCGAGCGCGGCGCGCTGCTTGGTCGCGTTGGCGCCGCCGATCTCATGCATGCGCTTGCCGAAGCCGAGGAACAGCGCGAGCGCCGCGGTGCAGGCGATCATGTAGCCGCTCACGGCGGTGCCCGTCGCGAGGCCGCCCGCGAGCACCCGCAGGACGAAGCCCGTCGCGATGCAGCCGACGTCGAGGTAGGCGACCTTCTTCAACCGGAACGAATAGGCGACGTTCAGCGTGAAGTACCCGAGCGCGACCGCGCCGAACGACGGCGGCACGAGCAACGACCCCAGGAGCGCGGCGACGAGGAGGCCACCTGTCATCGCGCGCGCGAGCGGCATCGGGACGACCCCCGAGGGGATCGGACGTCGCCGCTTGACCGGGTGCACGCGATCGGCCTCGACGTCGACGAGGTCGTTCAGCGTGTAGACCGCCGATGCCAGCATGCAGAAGACCGCGAAGGCGACGACGCCCCCGCGAATGACCTGCGGGTGAGTGAGCTGCTTCGCGAAGAAGACCGGCGCGACGACGAAGAGGTTCTTCACCCACTGATGCGGGCGCATGGTCCGCACCATCCCCGCGATGCGGCGCAGCACCGAGACGTCGGCGTCGGGGCTCGAGGTGTCCGAGTGACGCGGCGCAGCGTCGCCGCCGGAGGTGGGACCGGTGACGTCCTCTGAGGAGCGAGCGCGCTCGTCGTCGGGCATGCGCACGGGATCGTTCATCGGCCGCCGAAGTCCCGGGTCTCGCACAACCACGCGAATCCTCAAAGATAAATGTGAGCCGCGCGGAGCGACCTGCTAGCATCCCCGACGATGACTTCCGCCGCGACTCTGCCGAGCGACAGCGCGCCCGTTGAGGCGCTGCGCTCGACCCTCGAGGCCGTCCTCGAGGGCAAGCCGGAGGCGGTCGACCTCAGCCTGACCTGCTTGCTCGCGCGCGGTCACCTCCTCATCGAAGACGTCCCTGGCGTCGGCAAGACCACGCTCGCGCGAGCGCTCGCGAAGGTCGTCGGTGGTGAGCTGCGCCGAATCCAGTTCACCTCGGACCTCTTGCCGAGCGACGTCCTCGGGGTCTCGGTGTTCGATCAGCGAACCGCGTCGTTCAGCTTCAAGCCGGGCGCGATCTTCGCAAACGTCCTGTTGGCAGACGAGATCAACCGCGCGAGCCCGCGCACCCAGTCGGCCCTGCTCGAGGCGATGAACGAGGGGCAGGTCTCGGTCGACGGGCAGACGCTGCCGCTGCCGGAGCCTTTCTTCGTCATCGCGACGCAGAACCCCGAGGATTTCGCGGGGACCTATCCGCTCCCCGAGTCGCAGCTCGACCGCTTCATGATGCGGGTCCACATCGGCTATCCGCCCCCACAGGTCGAGCAGCGATTGCTGCTTAACCCGAGCGTCGACCGCGTCGGCGAGTGTGCGCGCGTGCTCGACCCGCAAGGCCTCGTGCTCCTGCAGCGCGAGATCGACCGCGTGAAGTTCGATCCCGCGCTCGCGACCTACCTCCACGCCGTCGTCGCCGCGACGCGCACGTCCCCCGCAATCGCGATCGGTGGGTCACCGCGCGCGAGCATCAACCTGTCGCGCGCCGCTCGCGCTCGGGCGAAGCTGCGCGGCCGCGACTACTGCATCGCCGACGACATCCACGACCTGGCGATCCCCGTGCTCGCGCATCGCGTTCGGCTCGCGGCGCAAACCGACGGCTACGTCCCGAGCGCCGAGGAGGCCGAGGCGACGATCCGTGATCTCTTGGCTCGCGTGCCCGTCCCGCTGTGAGCGATGAGCCGCGCGAAGCAAGGTGAGCCGATCAACGCGGCGCGCTCTCCTGACCGCGTCGGGTCGACCGAGATGCCGACCTCACGCGAACCGGCGTCGCTCCGCGGCATGCGGGGCGGGCGCAGACCCGCGGTGCCGCAGCCGAGCGAGGCGCCGAAGGTCGCCGTTCCGCCATCGGGTCCCGTCGAGGAAACGCGCGGTCGCAAGCGCTGGGCTCGCCGACTGAAGTTCACGCGCGAGGGAAAGTACTTCCTCGGCATCACCCTCGGGGTGGGCCTCGCGGCGATCAACACCGGGAACAACCCGCTCTACCTCCTCCTCGGCATGATGCTCTCGCTCATCATTGTCTCGGGCGTGATGAGCGAGCTCTCGCTGCGGACCCTCGCGGTCAGGCGACGGCTGCCGAAGCGCGCGCAGGTCGGGCGCTCGCACCTCGTCGAGATCGAAGTGTGGAACGACAAGGAGCAAGTCCCGTCCTATGCCATCGAGGTCGAGGACCTTCGGGCAGGGCAACCCGCCGACAAGCGCTGCTTCTTCCTCAAGATCAGCCCACGCTCGACGCAGGTCGCGGCCTACCGCCGCACACCTCAGCGCCGCGGCCTCGAGCACCACACCGGCTTTCGAGTGGCGACGCGCTTCCCCTTCGGCCTCTTCGAAAAATCGCGTGAGCTCGACGCGAACGAGGAGCTCATCGTCTACCCCGCGGTCGACCCGGTGCGGCTGCCGCGGCGCGGGCAGGGCAAGACGAGCGGCGACCTCGATCTCGTCGGACGCGGCCAGGGGGAGGAGTTCTATTCGGTGCGACCGATGCGCGAAGGCGACGACCCGCGCGACATCTACTGGCGAAAGAGCACTATCCCGGGACAGCGCGTCCTCCGCGAGCGCGCGCGCGAACTGCGGCACGACGTCGAGCTGCGCCTCGACGATCACCGCACCGACGCCTCGGGCGACGACGCGCGCTACGACGAGGACTTCGAGCGACGCATCCGCGAGGTCGCTTCTCTCTCCGTGGCGCACGTACGACGCGGCGATCGGGTGACGATCGTCACCACCTCGGGGCGCAGGGTCGCGGGCGATCCGTCTCGCGGCATCGATCCGCTCCTGCGCTTCCTCGCGCTGCTCGAGCAAGTTCGACCACAGGTCGCCACGGACGAGCCGCTCGGCGCTCGACCGGAGACGGCAGCGTGAGGTTCGGGCTCGTTCACCGCTTGATGACCGATGCGCTCGCGTCGCTCGGGGTGCTCGCGCTCATCGTCAGCGGGCAGTTCTCTCGAGCCCTCGACATCGTCCTCATCCTGAGCATGGCCGCGGCCATCGCGCTCCGCGAGCCGTGGCGACAGCGCGCGGCGCAGCGACACTTCGACGCTGTCGCGACGGTGCTCCTCATCGTGGTCCAGCTCGCCCGCGGATTTTTCACGCCGGCGAGCGTGCTCGACCTGCTCATCGAGTTCGCCGTCGGCCTGCAGGTGATCCGCGTGTCGACGCGGAACGGGGCTGCGCACGACCAGCAGGTGATCGTGCTCGCGCTCCTCCACCTCATCGCAGGAACCGTCGTCGGCGGCGGTCTCGGCTATGGCCTCTGCTTCATCGGACTGATCGTCGTCACGCCGGGTGCGCTCGTGCTGTCGCACCTTCGCCGCGAGGTCGAGGGGAACTACCGGCAAGGCGCGCGCGACCGGACCGGCCTGCCCGTCGACGTCCCGCGTATCCTCCGAAGCAAGCGCGTCGTCGGGCGCCAGTTCATCGCGGTGACGTGCATCCTGTCGCTCCCGATCCTCGTGTTCACCGCGGCGCTCTTCGTCATCTTCCCGCGCGTCGGGCTGTCGCTCTTGCTCCTGCAAAAGCCTCGCGGCGATCGGATGATCGGCTTCTCCGGCACGGTGAACCTCGGGCAGATCGGCACGCTCCGCAGCGACCCTACGATCGCGCTCCGCGTCGCCATCCCCGAGCTGCCCTCGCCTCCACCGGCCCGCCGCATGATGTACCTCCGCGGCACCGCCCTCGATGAATACGACGGCCGAACCTGGAGCCAGTCGACCAAGTCGAACCGGCCGCTCGCGAGCGCGGGTGAGGTCGTGCCGATCTCGGGGACGCCCGCCCCCAACGAGCGCCCTTGGCGCATCGAGCTCGAGCCGTTCGAGCCCCCGGTCTTGTTCGTGATGCCGACGACCAAGGCCATCGAGCTGACGAAGAGCGGGTCCGTGACGCCTGGTCTCGTCCCGCAGCTCATGGCAGGTCCCGAGGGCGAGCTCCGCTACCAGGCGCCGAGCGATCGCATCGTTCGGTACGAGATCTACCCCTCGGAGCGCGGCACACCGAACTTCACGCGTCTTCGCCCCGCCGATCGTGGGCGCTACCTCGCGCTCCCTGCGGAGCTGCCCGCCCGAGTCGGCGCGCTCGCTCGCGAGTGGGTCGGAGACGCCGGCGACGATCTCGAGCGGCTCCGTAGGCTCGAAGAACGGCTGCGTCGGGACTTTCGCTACGACCTCGCGTCTCCGTCCGGAGATGCGGAGCAGCCGCTCGACCACTTCCTCTTCGAGTCAAAGCGAGGTCACTGCGAGTACTTCTCGACCGCGCTCGCCGTGATGCTCCGCACCCTCGAGATCCCGAGCCGCAACGTCACCGGATTCGTCGGCGGAACCTTTAACAAATACGGCCAGTTCTACGCGGTCCGACAGGGAGACGCGCACTCGTGGGTCGAGGCGTACGTCGACGGTCGGGGGTGGCTCACGTACGACCCGACTCCGCCCGGCTCGGCCGAGCCGCAGAGTGATGTCGACGGCGCCTTGGCGACGCTACGGGATTTCTTCGAGGCCGTCAGTCAGCGCTGGAACTACCACGTCCTCGGCTACGACCTCGCGCAGCAAGTGAGCCTCTTCGACACGATGAGCATGCGCGATTCATCGATGATGCGCGCACTGTCGAGCAACCGACGACGGGCCGCCTTCGCGTTCGTCGGGTTCGCGCTGGTCGGTGGCGGGTTGTTCTGGCTTTACCGCAAGCGTCGCCCTGGCTCGCCGCGCGCGCCGTCGTCGCGGGCGACGCGTGATGCGCTCGTCGCGGCGCGGCTCTATCAGCGGCTCGAGCGCGCGATGATGGTCGCCGGCATCCGTCGGCTCGAGTCCGTGCCTCCGCTCCGCCACGCGCTCGGGCTCACCGAGCGCGGTCATCCGCTCGGCGACGAGGTTCGCGCCTTGACCGAGCGCTACCTCGCCGCGCGCTTCGGCGAAGCCCCCCTGTCGGAAGACGAACAGCGCGACTTCACCCAGCGGGCGCAAGCGATCGAACGGACGCCGCCGGATCGCGCCTCGCGGGCCGATGTGCCGAGCGTCGACGCGAAGAGGCGGAGCGCGCCGCCAGGGCACGACGGCAGGACCCTGACCCGCAGCTCGCGGAGGCCGCCCATCGCCGAGGGAGGTCCGGTCGCGGACGTGGCGAACGACGATGACGAGCGGGTCGCGGTCGTCGCGGACGAAGACGTGGTCGACAGCGTGATCGCGCCACCGGTCGCGCCGAGGGGCGACGACGCAGAGCGGCGCACCGCGCTCGAGACCCCGACGATATCCGTGCAGGTGGCCCTCGACGACGAGAGCCCGCTCCCGCCGGAGGTCGACTGAGCCGAGCCATGGTCCTTCGCCTTCGCACTCCGGCCCGGCGAGATCCGTTGCGCCGCGCCTTCGAGGCCGTCGACGCCGAGGCGGTGATCTCGGTGCTCGAGCCGCTCTGCACCGACGAGCGCCGCGAGCGGCTGCTCGAGGTCGTCGGCGGTCGCCTCGCGTCGGTGACGGTGGTGATGGATGCGCCACACGATCCCCACAACGGGGCCGCGGTGATGCGCTCGTGCGACGCCTTCGGGGTGCAGGAGCTCCACGTCGTCGAGCGCACCGAGGCCTTCGCCGCGGACAACGCGGTCGCGAAGGGCACTGAGCGTTGGGTCGACGTGCTCCACCACGGGACCATCGAGGACGCGGTGCACGCGGTGCGCGGCTTCATGCTCGTCGCCACCCACCCGAAGGGCAGCCTCACGCCCGGCGAGCTCGCGATGCTCCCGAAGGTCGCGCTCGTGATGGGCAACGAGCACAACGGGATCGCCGAAGAGCTCCGCGCGGCATGCACCGAGACCGTAAGCATCCCGATGCGCGGCTTCGTCGAGAGCCTGAACGTGAGCGTCTCGGCGGCGACGCTGCTCGCGTACGCAACGAGCGGGCGCGCCGGTGACCTGCCCCACGCCCAAGCTCGGAGGCTCTACGCGAGGTGGCTCGCGCTATCGGTCCCCCGAGCGCTCGACGTCCTCGACGCGCGCGGGATCCCGGTGACGCTCGCCCCCTCCTTGGACGCGGGGCGCTGACGACGCGGCGCTTGCCGATCCCCTTCGAGGAGGCATAATCTTAAGGCGCTCGGGGGGTGCGCGCCGGCGCGCCCCAGCCACGCGATGGGTCATCCACCACCTCCTCCGCCTCCCAAGCGAGGCGACGCTCCATCCGAGAGTCGCACGCGCACGCTCGAGCCCGGCGACTTCGGGGCAGGCTCGAACCCCCCGACGCCATCGGCTCCGCCGCCGCTCGCGTCGAGCCCGGGAGCGCCACCGCCGCCGCGGCGGGTCCCCATGCCGTCGATGGTCGGCGCCAGCTACCAGATGGTGAACTCGGACCTGACGCGCGCGCCCGCCAACGTGCGCGCGGCCGCGCTCCAGGCTGCGTCAGGCAAGGCCGCGAACGTCACGCCGAGCTACGCCCCGACGGCCCCCGGTCACGGCGCCGACGAGGCGAGCGAGAAGCACATGGTGGCGCTGCGCTCCGGCACGCTGGTCTGCGGGCGTTACCGCGTCGAGAAGCTGATCGGGCGCGGCGGGATGGGCACGGTTTACGCCATCACGCACACCAACACCGGCGAAGAACTCGCGCTGAAGCTCCTCCACCCCGCGCTCGCCGAGAACGTGGCCGCCGTCGAGCGCTTCAAGACCGAGGCGCGCGCCCCGGTGCGGATCGGGAGCGAGCACGTCGTGCGCGTCGTCGACGCCGACGTGAGCCCCGAGCTCGACGTGCCCTTCATCGTGATGGAGCGGCTCGACGGGCAGGACCTCCGGTCGGAGCTGAAGCGCCGCGGCGCGCTGCCTGCGGGCGAGGTGGTCCTGCACCTGCGACAGGTGGCGCGTGCGCTCGACAAGGCGCACCAGAAGGGCATCGTCCACCGCGACCTGAAGCCCGCGAACCTCTACATCATGAAGCGCGAGGACGGCACGCCGCTCATCAAGATCCTCGACTTCGGCATCGCGAAGCTGACGGACGACGCGGCGCAGGAGCTGACGGTCGCAGGCCAGGTGTTCGGGACTCCCTGGTACATGGCGCCCGAGCAGGCGCGAGGCGACCTCGGCAAGGTCGGCCCCGCGACCGACCTGTGGGCGCTCGGCCTCATCGCGTTTCAGCTCCTCACCGGCCGGAATTACTGGACCGCCGATGGCATGGCGGGCCTCATCGCGCAGATCTGTTACGAGCCGATGGCGCCTCCGTCCGAGCGCGCGCCGCACCTCGGCCCGCTCTTCGACCTGTGGTTCGCGAAGGCGTGCCATCGCGACGTCCTCCAGCGTTTTACCTCGGCGCGTGACATGGTCGAGGAGCTCGCGAGCTCACTCGGCGTGATGACCTCGCCGGACGGGACGATGGTCGGGCGCAACGCCGACAGCTCCCTCCAGCTGCAGCTCCAGATGCAGCAATCCCATCCGAGCTCCGGCGGCGCTCACCCGTTCTCGCAGAGCCAGCCGGCGATGGGTCAGAGCGTCGCGGGCATGTCCGCCTCGCACCCGGCCCTCGGGGACTCGGTCGCCGGGGCAGGCGGTCGCACGACCGGCGGGGGCAAGCGCTCGAACGGCCTCGCCATCGCGGTCGGGGTCGTCGGCGCGCTGCTCGTGGCGGCGGTCGTGGCCGGCGTGTACGTGATGAGCCCCGACAAGGCGGGTTCGGCCGCACCATCCACGGGGGTCGCGACGACCGCACCTGCCGCCACAGCCGAGACGACCGCGGCCGCAGTCGATCCGGTGCCGGCTCCATCGGCGGAGGTATCGGCCGCGCCGACCGTCGAGGCCATGCCGAGCGACTCCGCGACGACGAGCGCCTCCGCAGCGCCGGCCGCTTCGGCGCCTCCGGCCGTGAACGCATCGGCGACGACACCCGTCCCAGGCATGCCGACGGCGAAGCCGTTCGGGACGACGGGCACGAGCGTCGGCGGCGCCCGCCCCCTACCGGGCCCGATGCCCACGAGCCCCACCAGCCCAACCGGCACGACGAACAAACCCGGCGCTGCGCCATCGTTGAAGAAGCCGGTCACCTTCTGAGGGGACGCCGGCAGCGGCGCTCCCCGCATAGAATGCGCCGAAACTTCCGCCACGCAGCGTGACTCGTGGCATGCTCCGAGGCGATGCGCAGGGTGAAGCGACTCGTCGCCGTGGCGCTCGTGCTGGGCTCGACCGAGCTCGCGCTCGCGCAGCCACTCGATAAGAATCAGATGAAGGGTCGCGACTTCGCGACCACGGCGCTCGAACTCTACCAAAAAGAGCAGTACGCCGACGCGCTCCTCAAATTCACGGACGCCGAGAAGCTCTACCCGACCGCCCAGGTCCTGCGCATGCAGGGGTACACGCTGATCGCGCTGAAGCGCTACGTCGAGGCCATCGAGGTGCTCGAGCGCGCGCTTAAGACGGACTTCAAGCCACTCCTGCCCGTCGACGCCGAAGACACCGAAGACCAGTTGAAAGAGGCGCTCAAGCGGGTCGCCTCGCTCACCATCCGCTCGTCGATCGCAAAGGCCACCGTCCGCGTCGACGAGGGCGATCCTCGCCCCCTGCCTCAGACGCTGCGCCTGCCCACCGGCGCGCACCACTTCGTCGTCGAGGCGCCGAATCACGATCCCGTGGACTTGTCCCGCGACATCCAGGCCGGGACGTCGGTGCTCCAGCTCGACCCGACCGCGAAGAAGGTCGAGGTGCCGATCGTCGCGCCGCCCTCGCAGGAGGACAAGTCCAAGGACAGCGGGGCAGGCAAGCCGCGCAACCTGTTCGGCGGTTGGTTCCCACAGCAGCGCAACGTGGGCTTGGCCCTCGCGGGCGCGGGCCTCGCGGCAAGCGGCACGGCGCTCGGGCTCGGCATCTACGGCATGAACCTCGAGTCGGCGGTACAGACCAACATCGACGCGCACCGGCAGAACTACGACCCCGCCTGCGCCTCGAACACCGCGCTCTGCCTCGCGGACAACGCGCTCATCAACCACGACGGTGAGCGGGCGGCCGCCTACCGCAACTCGGCGATGGTGACCGGGATCGCCGGGGCGGGGCTCGCGGTCCTCGGGTCGCTGTTCGTGGCGTTCGCGCCCGACGGCCCATTCGCGCCCAAGAAGCCTGCCGATGCGACGCCGAAATCCGCCGAGCTCGAGTTTGGCTGCACCTTCGGCGTGATGAGCGCCTCGTGCGACGGTCGATTCTGAAGCCGCGGCTCGTCGGCGCCGCCAGCGTCGCGCTCGCGTGCGGTGCGTGCCTCGAGCTCCCGCCTCCTCGGGATGCTGCGGTGACGCTTGAGCCTCGCGACGTCGTCGCGTCCACCATGGCGATGGAGGCAGGCTGCGTCACGAGCGGCGTCGAGCGTTGCTTCGATGCGCTCGACGACAACTGCAACGGCGTGATCGACGAGGGCTGCGGCCTCGAGACAGGCATCCTGCAGTTCGTGGTCGCCTGGACCGAGCCCGTCGACGTGGACCTGCGCGTGAGCGGTCCCGACGGCGCGGAGGCGGCGGTTGGCGAGACGACGCCGTCCGGCCTGCTGAAGGACCGCGACTGCAAGGGCACCGTGGACTGCCACGGCCAGAACATCGAGAACGTGTTCCTCGCCGACGGCTGGCCAAGGCGCGGCCGTTATCGGGTGGCGGTTCGGCTGGAGGACGCGCGCGACGTGGCGCTGCCGGTGAAGGTCCGCATGTCGGCGCGGATCGGGCAGCGAGTCGTCACCGCGGTGGTGGTGCTCGAGGAGCGGCGCGCTGAGAAGAGCTACGAGTTCACGCTCTGACTCGCCCCGCGTCAGCACGTCGAAACAAGAGCGCATGCTCGCACCGCGGCCGGCGACGAAACGCGCTCGCCGTCGGCCCGTGAAAATGTGGCCGCTCCTGCGACGCGACCGCGGCGAGCGTGAGGCCCGCGCCGCCAGCGAGCTCGTCAGCGACCTCGTCCGCGTAGATGGGCGTCGCGCCGATGGCCGAGTCCGCGATCAGGAACACCGCCGCGCCGCCGGGGGCGAGCACCCGCCGTGCGGCCGCAAGCACTTGACCGAAATCATCTCTCCAGCGTCGCAGCGCAGCCGGGCCAAGGGAGTGGAGCTCGCGTCGCGAGCCGATCTCGGACGACGCAAAGCCGGACCCGTCGAAGCCGAGCCAGCGCAACCGCGCCTCGTGTTGCTCGAAGTAGTCGTAGACGCCTGGATAGGGCGGCGAGGTCGCGAGGAGCGCGATCGAGGCGTCGCGCACCCCGGCGAGCGAGCGAGCATCGCCGAGCTGCACGTCGCTCGGGGGTGATGCGGGGCGCGCGAGCCGCGCGAACTCGTCGAGCTGACCGGCGAGCTCCTCGGCGCGACGGCGAAACATGCGCACCGTAAAGCCGCTGGCAAGGCGACGAGGAGCGACGCCCTCGGCGCTGTCTCCCGGCTTGCGGCTCACCTTGACGAGGATCGACGAGAGCGCGAGCCACAAGGCGTCGCGGACGGGAGAGCGCGGCAGCCGCTCGATGCTCGCCCGTAGGCCGTCGAGCTCGAACAGCACGTGAGGGTCGAAGAGCTCGCGGTCGGCCGCACCGTAGTTCCGCGTCGCCCCGGCCCGCGCCTTGCGGCGCGCATCGGCCTCGTCCGCAATGCGCTCGGCCTCGTGGACCAGCCGCTCGAGATCGCGCGCCGGGTAACGCCGCGTCTTGGTGGTCGCGAGCGCGACCGCGAGGGGGTTCGCGTCGACGCCGGTCCCGCGGCGGCCGGCGAGCCGCGCCTCGACGAGGACCGTCCCGCTCCCGCAGAACGGGTCGAGGACCGCGTCGCCAGGCGCCGAGAGCCGCTCGACGAGGCGACGGGCGGTCTGCGGGTGCATGCGCGCGGTGTAGCTATGAAACCCGTGCACGTGCGCGCGCACGTCGTCCTCGTCGGCTCGGACCGCGAGGGCGTGCTCGAGGCTCCGCGCGTCTTCGTCGTCGCCGTGCCGCGCGACCGCGCCGCCGACGTTCGTGAGGGCTTTGCGCTTGCCGAGAGGACGGGACGTCACGCGGACGACGTTAGCCGGGCCACGCCCGCGGCGCGAGCGGAGCCGAATGCCACCTCTCTCCGCGAGGTGAGCCAATATCGCACCTTTGTGAATCAGCCGCGCCGAGGTGCGAATGCCGAAATATGGGTCGCTGGTAGCCTCTGGGGGCATGCATTCGCTCGCCCATCTTGGACCGGTCGCCTTGCTCTCCCTCCTCGTCGCGTGCGGCGGGGACGACTCGTCGGACACGAGCGGCGGTCCTCCGCCGCCCGAGCTCCTCCCGGCGGACGGCGTGACGATCGAGCGCGTCGCCATGTACCAGGGCCTCGAGCGCGACCTCGCGGAAGGCGGCTCTCCCGTCTTCGACGGGGTGAGGGTCATCGCCGGGCGCGCCGCGGCGGTGCGCGTGTTCTACCAGACGGACGCCGATTACGACGGCGGTTCGGTGCTCGCGCGGCTCACCGTGCTCGACGGCAGCGACGCGGGCGGCGGAGGAGGCGCGGGCGCGCCGGCCACCGAGAAGACGTTCGACATCGCCGGCCCGCTCCAGGTCGCGGGCTCAAAGCCGGACGACCTCGAGAGCACGGTGGTCTTCGACGTGCCCGGGGAGTACCTGACGCCGACGAGCCAGTTCCGCGTCGAGCTCCTCCGAGTCAAGGCGCAGACGAGCGGGACCAACACGAAGGCCAGCTACCCAACCCAGGGAGACGCCGCCATCGGCGCGGTCTCCGTCGGCCCGCGGGTGCGCATCGTGCTCGTCCCGATTCGCTACGACGCGGACGGCTCGGGGCGCTTGCCGGACACGTCGCCCGAGCAGCTCGCGCTCTACCGTGACGTCCTCTACAAGCTCTTCCCGACGCCGGAGGTCGACCTTCGCGTCGCCGAGCCGTTCCCTTGGGGCGGCGCGGTCTCCGGTCAGGGCGCGGGCTGGGGTGAGCTCCTCACCGCGATGCTGACCCACCGCCAGAAGTCGAAGGCCGAGTACGACGAGTACTACTATGGCATCTTCCGCGCGCGAGAGACGTTCCCCCAGTTCTGCGGCGGCGGCTGCATCGCGGGCCTCAGCCAGGTCGCGCTCAAAGCCACGAACGATTTCGCGCGCGTCGGCGTGGGCATCGGCTTCAGCGGCCCCGACATCGCGATGACCGCCGCCCATGAGATTGGCCACGAGCACGGACGCGGCCACGCGCCTTGCGGGACGAACCAAGGCGTCGACGGCGGCTACCCCCATGCCGACGCCGAGATCGGGGTCTACGGCTTCGACCTCGTGACGAAGCAGCTCCAGAAGCCGTCGATGAAAGACTTCATGAGCTACTGCGATCCGAAGTGGGTCTCGGACTTCACCTTCGAGGCGCTGGCCACGCGGATGCTCGAGGTGAACGGCGCCGCGAGGCTCGTGCATCCAGGCGGTGAGCCGAAGCGGAAGAGCTACCAGCGCGTGTCGCTCGGCCCGGACGGAAGCGCGCGCTGGGTCGAGCCACTCGAGCTCGAGCGGGCGCCCCTCGGCGAGCCCGAGGTCGTCCGGATCACGACGAGCAGCGGCGAGCAGGAGGTGGTCGGACACTTCTTCCCCTACAGTCACCTACCTGGCGGAACGCTGTTCTTCGAAGCCCCGGCGGACGCCGCTCGGGCCGTGGTTCGCGGTCGCCAGGTCGCTCGCTGAGGGCGACCGCGACCCGATGGGCTCGCGGCGAAGAGTCCCTGCGATCCCGGGGAGATGGGCTCGCGACAGGATTTGGCGCGCATTCGGTTGACGCCCACCCTGCCCCCCCCTAGAACTTCAGCAGCCTATGCACCCCACGTGGATGTTGACGATGCTGGTCGGGCTGTTCGCCGCGTTCTGCTGGAGCGCGAACCGCCGCTGGCAGCTCTTGAAGGTCGGCCGTGACGACAACCGACTCGACCAGCTCGGCGAGCGCCTGAAGGGCACGTACGAGTACGCCTTCGTCCAGAAGAAGATGAGTAATTACGCAGGCGCCGGCCTCGCGCACCAGCTCATCTTCGTCGGCTTCCTGGTGCTGTTGCTCCGCTCGCTCATCCTCTGGGGGCGTGGGTTCGACCCCACGTTCAACCTCTGGATCTTCGGCCCCACGCCGGTAAACCTTCCGCTGCTCGGACCGGTGCCGATCGGAACGGTGTACGGGTTCGCGAAGGACGTGGTGTCGATGCTCGTCCTCTTGGGCGCGCTCTACTTCCTCTACCTGCGCGTCTACAAGAACGAGGCGCGCCTGACGCACTCGTTCGAGGCGGTGCTCATCCTCGGCATCATCATCTCGATGATGCTCGGCGACATGCTGTACGACGGCGCGGCCGAGGTTCTCCATAAGCGCTATTGGGCGAGCCTCTGCGGCCCCGGCGGCGACGTGGACACCTGCGCCAGCATCACCACGGTGGTGAGCCACCTCGGCGCGATGCCGACGGCGGCCGAGACGCACTTCGCGTGGCACGCGTACCCCGACCCGGCGGGCTCGCTCTTCGCGCTGGTCCTCGGCGACTCCGGCCACCAGCAGCTCATCGCGATCGCGCACGTGGGCTTCTGGGTCCACGCGACGCTCGTGATGCTGTTCTTGAACCTGCTTCCTCACTCGAAGCACTTCCACATCCTCACCGGCATTCCCAACGTGTTCGCGAGGAGCCTCGAGCACCCCGGCAAGCTGAGCTCGATGGGCAACACCGAGCAGCTCGGTGAGCTCGTGATGGCCGCTGCCGACAGCCCCGACACGGCGGCGCCCGTCGGCGTCGCGCGGATCGAGCATTTCACCTGGAAAGCGATCCTCGACTTCTACACCTGCACCGAGTGCGGCCGCTGCTCGGACCACTGCCCGGCCCACCGCTCGGGCAAGCTCCTCAGCCCGAAGCAGTTCACGATCGATCTGCGCGACCACCTCTACGCGCGCGAGGACGAGTTCATCCGTCGTCCTGGTGGGCCGAAGGGCGCCGTCGACGATGGCCACGCGCACGGCGCGCACGGCCACGACGCGCACGGCCACGACGCGCACGGCCACGACGCGCATGGCCACGACGCGCATGGCCACGACGATCACGGGCACGACGACCACCACGAGCCCGTCTACCCCGAGAACCCGATCCCGCTCGCCGACGTGACGAGCGAGCCAATCGACCTCGTCGGCAACGTCATCCACCCCGACGTCCTCTGGGCCTGCACCACCTGCCGCGCCTGCGAAGAACAGTGCCCGGTGATGATCAGCTACGTCGACAAGATCGTCGACATGCGCCGCAACCTGGTGATGGTGAAGGGTGAGTTCCCCGTCGAGCTCGCAGGCCCCTTCCAGGGCATGGAGGTCAACGGCAACCCGTGGAACCTCGCGCGCCTCGATCGCGGCAACTGGGCCGAGGGCCTCGACGTCCCGACGATGGCCGATTTCCCCGATGCCCCGGTCCTGTTCTGGGTCGGCTGCGCGGCGAGCTACGACGACCGCGCGAAGAAGATCGCTCGCTCCACGGCCCGCTTGATGAAGGCCGCCGGCGTCGAGTTCGCCATCCTCGGCCAGGAGGAGACCTGCACGGGTGACCCCGCTCGGCGCGCCGGCAACGAATACCTGTTCGCGCAGCTCGCGGAGCAGAACGCCGCGACGCTGAACGGCTACAAGGAGCAAGGCGGCATCACCAAGATCGTGACGAGCTGCCCGCACTGCTTCAACACGATCGCGAACGAGTACCCCGACTTCGGGGCGAAGTTCGAGGTCGTGCACCACAGCGAGTACCTCATGAACCTCGTCGACGAGAAGAAGCTCTTCCCGCGCGAGAAGCACGACGGCAAGGTCGTCTACCATGACGCCTGCTACCTCGGCCGCTACAACGACAAGACGGAGGAGCCGCGTCGGATCCTTCAGTCGATCCCGGGCGCCGAGCTCGTCGAGGTGCTCGAGGCCAGCCGCAAGAAGGGCCTCTGCTGCGGCGCGGGCGGCATGCAGATGTTCATGGAGGAGCAGAACAAGGACCGCATGAACAACCGGCGGACCCTGCAGCTCCTCGACACCGGGGCGAAGACGATCGCCACCGGCTGCCCGTTCTGCATCACGATGATCTCGGACGGCCTCAAGGCACACAACCAGGAAGACAGCGTTCGCACCGTAGACGTCGCCGAGATGCTCGAAGAGAGCTGCGCGCTAGACAAGCCGGTCGGCCGCCGCGCCGCGATGCCGCAGGATCCGCCGCGCCGTTCGCCCGCCGCTGGACACGCCGCAGAGTGACGCCGTAGGTTCTCGGACGTGAGCGCCGAGGACGACTGGACGTCTCGAGAGGGGCGGGACCTCGTGACGGAGGGCTCGCCCCTCGTCGCTTCTTACGCGGCCGATGACGTCGCACTCGCAGCGCTCGCCCGGCGCGTCGAAGAGGAGCCGCCGCGCTGCCACGCGTGCGACAAGACCATCTCCGGCACGCCCGCGGGGAGCGGCCTCCTCGTGTGGTCGCGCGGGGATCGTGTCGAGACCGAAGAGCCTCCACTCTGCGCGGCGTGCGCGGCGGCGATCGGCCTGAGCGCGCTTCGACGCTGGGCGATCGAGGACGACGAAGAGGGCTGACCGGTCTCTCGAGCGAAGGACGGCGGCGCTCAGGCGACCAGCATGCGGGCGAGCGCCGAGAGGACCTCGGGCGCGATGCCGTGCCCACCCGAGAACGGCACCCACGCGACCGGCACGCCTGCGCGCGCGAGCTCGTCGCGAAGTCGCTCGGCGAGCGAGAAGGGCAGGATCGGATCCTGCCGGCCATGGCTCACCAAGGTCGGCAAGCCGGCCCGGCCCGGCATGAGCGGGAGCCACTCTTCCTCGCAGAGCAACGTACCGCTCATCAACGCGAGGCCCGCGAGCGGCTCGTTCGTCCGAAGCGCCACGTCGCACGCCAGCATGGCGCCCTGCGAGAACCCACCAAGCCAGATCGGCGCGTCGCCGATGGCGAGCATGAGGCGGAGCTCGGCGAGCATCGCGACGACCCGCTCTCGGGCGGCCTCGAGGCCCTCGGGCACCTCGCGCGACATGTCCCGAGCCTGCCCGGTCATCATCGCCATCTGAAGCCGCATCATGTCGATGTGCCACCACGCGCGCCCCGGACCGTACTCGCGCGGCAGACCGAGCAAGGCCGCGGGAAAGGCAAAGCGAGGCGCACAGGGCATCCCCTCGAAGGCGTCGGCGAGCCCGACAAGATCGTCCCCCGGCGCGCCGAACCCATGCAGGAGCACGACGAGCGGACCATCGCCGCCTCCCTCGCCGTCCGTGCCGCCCGTCACCCGAACCGTCAAGCCGCCCAACGTCGTCGTGCGCATGGGGCGGGAGCCTAGCGGGTCGCGCCGATGTCGTCGTCCCCGTTCGCGCCGGGTGCGCTGCGCCCTTCGACGGGCTCGACGCGCGGTCCCTCGAGCGACACGTCGATCGCCGCCTCATCCGGGCGACTCGCGGTGTTGCCCTGAGCCTCGAGCCTCGCGGCCTCGGGCCTGGGGATCACGGCCCGCAAGGCCATGAGGTGTCGGCGCGTGATGCCCGGCACCGCGAGGATCGCGTCGTCCGTCGCCGCTCGGATCTCGCGCATCGAGCCGAGGGTCGCGTGAAGCGCGCGCCGCGACGCAGGCCCGATCCCCGCGATCCCATCGAGCTCGGAGCGAAACGTGCGCTTCGCTCCCTGCTTCTTGCGACCGTGATTCGCGAAGCGGTGAGCCTCGTCGCGGAGCCTCGCGAGCAAGACGAGCGCGCTCGTCGCCGAGAGCGGGATGCCGTTCTTTTGGCCGGGCAAGTAGACGCGATCGACGACGGCCTCGCCGGTCGGCGACTCACGCTCCTTCGCGAGCGCCACGATCGTGAGATCGTGCAAGCCGAGGTCGCGCGCCGCCGCCAACGCGACGTTGAGCTGCCCGCGCCCTCCATCGATGACGAAGAGATCAGGGAGCTCCCAGGCGTCGCCCTCCTCGGCGGCGGCGTCTCGACCACGACGAAAGCGCCGCGCCAGCACCTCGTACTGCGCCGCGTAATCGTCCCCGTCCGCGGTGGTCTTGATCGTAAAGGTGCGATAGCGCCGCTTGTCGAGCGCCCCATCGCGCATGCAGACGACCGAGCCGACCGCGTCGCCTCCGCCGAGGTGCGAGATGTCGCTGCACTCGATGACGCGCGGCAGCGTCGGCAACCGGAGCTTCGACTGGAGCGCTTCGAGGCGCGCCTCGACCTCATCGCTCGCGCGGCGCTTCTCACGAAAGGCGTGCGCTGCGTTCTCGCTCGCCAGATCGAGCAGCTGCCGCCGCGCACCGCTCCGCGCCGACGAGACGCGGACCCGCCTCCCCGCGAGCTCCGCGAGCCACGCCGCGAGCCCCTCCGCCGCCTCGGGGAGGATCGGCACGAGCACCTCGTCGGGCGGGAGTCCGACCGGCGACTCTCCCGCGTAGTACTGCCCGACGAAGCCGGCGACGAGCTCGTCGTCTGGGAGCTCGCTGCGCCCAAGCGAGAACGACTGCGTATCGGTCACGTGACCTTGTCGAACTTGGAGGACGACGACCTCGACCAGATCACCCTCCCGGTAGAGGCCGAGCACGTCCTGATCGATCTTCTGAACGCTGACCACGCGCTGGCCCTCGCGCACGCTCGCGACCGCCGCCAACTGATCGCGGTACATCGCGGCGAGCTCGTACTCGAAGGCTCCCGCCGCCTCCCGCATGCGCACCTCGACGCGCTTCGTGAGCTCGTCGTGGCGCCCATCGAGGAAGAGCTCCACCGTGCGAACCTGCTCGCCGTAGAACTCGCGATCGACCTCGTACACGCAGGGAGCCGCGCAGCGCTTGATCTGATGCTGCAAGCAGGGTCGGCTGCGCGAGCGCATGTCGGTGTCGGTGCAGGTGCGCAGCTGGAAGTGCTTCGCGATGAGACGAAGCGTACGGCGCGCTCCCGACGCCGAATGATACGGACCAAAGTAGCGGGCACCGTCCGACGTGGGGCGCCGCACGGGCTCGAGCCGCGGCCACTCCGCGCGAACGTCCAGGCGCAGACACAGAAACTCCTTGTCATCGCGGAGCTTCACGTTGAAGCGCGGTCGGTGCTTCTTGATGAGCTCGTTCTCGAGGACGCTCGCCTCCTTCTCGCTCGCCGTGACCACGGTCTCGACATCGCCGACGAGGCGCCGAAGGAGCGGGATGAAGTAGCGCCCGTCCGAGGAAGAATCTTGGAAGTAGCTGCGGACGCGACTCCGGAGGCTCTTTGCCTTGCCGACGTAGACCACATCGCCGGCCTGATCCTTCAGCAGGTAACACCCCGGCGACGGCGGAAGCGTCTCGAGCTTCTGTGCGACGAGCGTCGTGAGCTCGTCGTCTCGGCCCTCGATCGAGGTCATCGCTACTCCTCCGTGACCAGGGCGTCGAGCGTCGCAGCGACGCGGCGCTCGAGCTCGCGGCGTGCGTCCTGAAGCCGATAGAGCCGCGCGTAGACGCCTCCGACCGCGATCAGCTCCTCGTGCGCTCCGCTCTCCACCACTCGCCCATGCTGGAGGACGACGATCCGGTCGGCATCGCGAATCGTCGAGAGCCGATGGGCGATGACGAGCGCCGTTCGGCCCTGCGCCGCCGCGTCCATCGCCTGTTGAAGCCGCCGCTCGGTGTCGCTGTCGATATTCGCCGTGGGCTCATCGAGCACCAAAATCGCCGGATCGCGATAGAGAGCGCGCGCGAGCGCGATGAGCTGACGCTCACCCGCCGAAAAGTTGGCGCCACGCTCGGCGACCGACGCGTCGAGGCCCTCGTGTCGACGCTCGAAGAGCTCGAGCGCCCCGATCGACTGGAGCACCGCGCGCACCTTGTCACGATCGAAGTCGGAGGCGCCGCCGGCCACGTTACTCGCAACGCTCCCAGGAAAGAGAAAGACGTCCTGCGGCACCACCGCGAACTGGGTGCGGAGCCGGGTACGCTCGAGACTCGCGACGTCGCGACCAAAGACCCGCACCTGCCCCTCGCTCGCCTCGTACAGTCGAAGCAAGAGCGAGGCGATCGTGCTCTTGCCTGAGCCCGTCGGGCCCACGAGGGCGATCGTCTCACCGCGCCGCGCCGCGAGCGAGACGCCGCGGAGCACCGGGACCCCCGGCTTGTAGGCGAACGTGACGTGGTCGAGCTCGAAGGCCGTCGGCTCGCCGGACGGCCAGCTCGCCGGGGGCGCCTCGCAGGCGCGGGCCTCGTCACGCAGATCGCCTTCCTTCGTGTCGAGGAGGTCGAAGATACGCTCCGCGCCCGACAGCGCCGACTGGACCAGCGTATAGCGCGCCGACAGATCGCGAATCGGACCGAAGAACATGTCGATGTAGGCCACGAAGGCGAACAACGTCCCGAACTCGACGGCGGGGACGCCGATCCCGGCCGCGCGCGCGCGTGTACCCACGTACCAGAGGATCGAAGCGATGCAGACGCTGCCGATCATCTCGATCGCGGCGTCGACAGCGGCCTCGATCACGATGGCGCGCATGTTCGCCGCGCGGTAGTCGCCGTTGATGACGTCGAACTCCTCTTGACTGCGACGCTCGCGCGCGAACGCCTGCACCACCGCGATGCCGGAGACCTGCTCGTTCAAGAACGCGTTCATGCGCGCGGTCTTTGCCCTGACCTGCCGATAAGCCGTACGCATCCTGCCGCGCGTCAGGTTGACGAAGAGCGCGATCGGCGGAACGAGCGCAAACGCGAAGAGGCTCATCCGCCAGTCGAGCGTGAGCATGATCGCCACGATGGCGACGAGCCGCACGAGGTCGCCGACGGCGTTCAGCGCACCCGAGCCAAACATTTCCCCAATCGAGTCGACATCATTCGTGACGCGAGTGACGAGCCTCCCGATCGGCCGCGTGTCGAAGAACCCGAGCGCCCGCGTATGGAGAAACCGAAACACCGCGAGGCGGAGATCGGCCATCGCACTCGCCCCAGCCGTCTGCATCCACACCATCTGCGGGAAGGCGAGGCCCTGCTCGATCACGATCGCCGCGGCGAGCCCGAAGCCGTAGTGGACGATGCGCTCTGCGCCCCCGGGCTGCTGAAATCCGTCGAGCGCCGCGCGCATGATGAGCGGCCTCGCGAGGCCGAGGCCCGACATCACCACGAGCAACACGAGCGAGCCTACGAGCCGGCCGCGGTGTGGCCGGACGTAAGGCCACAGCCTCGCGACGAGCCCCCAGTCGTAGACGCGCTCGAGATCCTCCTCGTCATGAAACTTCGCGAGCGCCCGCTCCGCCCGCGTCGCCTTGCGGCCGTCTCGAGATGCGGCGCTCACGACGCCACCTCCAGCGAGGCGAGCGCATCATCCATCTGCTGGGCCTCGGCGAAGAGCGCATAGACCCCGCCCTTCGCCATCAGCTCGTCGTGCGTCCCATGCTCGAGGACGCGTCCGCGCTCGAGGACCACGATCTGGTCGCAGCGACGCGCGGCGACGACGCGATGAGTCACGAGGACCACGGTGCGACGCGACGCCTGTCTTTCGATGGCTTCGAGGATCGCGGCTTCAGTGCGCGCGTCGACGGCGGACAGCGGATCGTCGAGGACGAGGACGTCGGGCTCGCGAACGAGCGCGCGCGCGAGGGCGACCCGCTGCTTCTGGCCGCCCGAGAGCTGCACGCCGCGCTCGCCGACGACGGTGTCCATCCCGTCGGGCAGACGCTCGATGTCCTCGAGCACGAAGGCCTCCTTCGCCGCGGCGACGATGACACCGTCGCCCTCCGACGCCTCGTCGAGGGCGTAGCCGATGTTGGCCGCGACGGTCGTCGAGAAGAGAAACGCGTCCTGCTGCGCGTACCCGATGCGGGCACGAACGCGCTCGACGGGGAGGTCGCACACGTCTTCGCCGTCGAGAAACACCGCGCCGCGTGCCACCGGCAAGAGCCGCGGCAAGAGGCTCGCGAGCGTGCTCTTTCCCGAGCCAGTCCTACCGACGAGCGCGAGCGAGGAGCCCGCGGGTACATCGAAGCTCACGCCATCGAGGACCTTGCGCTCGCCATGGCGGAACTCGAGACCAGCGACGCGGAGATGACCGAGAAATCGCTCGGGGGCAGGGAGCGGGCCGCTCGCGATGTCGGGTCGCTCGTCGAAGATCGCCTTGATGCGCGAGTAACTCGCCCGACCGCGCTGGACGATCGCCGCGACGAACCCGACCGCCATGAGCGGCCAGGTGATGCGAAGCAACGCGAGCCAGAACGCGACGAAGTCACCAGTGCCGATGGTGCCGCGCGCGAGCTCGACCCCGCCGTACCCAAACACGATGAGGACCCCCGCCGCGCTGACGGCCCCCATCACCGGGCCCATCGAGCCGCGCAGGCGAGCGAGACCGAGGCTCTTCTCGAGGTACGAGCGGTTCTGCACCTCGAACGCGGCGATCTCCTGCTCTTCCATGGCGAACGAGCGCACGACGCGCACCCCGGCGAGGCTCGCGAGCACGCGATCGCTCATCGCACCGAGCGCCTGCTGGTTCTCGCGCGTTCGGATGAACATCTTGGTCGAGAAGCTGCGAGCGACGAGGAACAGGATCGGGATGGTCGAGAGCGACGCGAGCGTGAGGCGCCACGACAGCTCGAGCATGACGTAGAGCGCGCTCACGATCGCGAGCACCGCGCCGACCACGTTCAAGATCCCAAAGCCGAGCAACAGCCGGACCTGCTGCAGATCATTCGTCGCGCGGCTCATGATGTCGCCGGTGGGGTTGGCGCGAAAGAACGACGGACCGAGCTTGTGGATGTGCGCGAGGAGCTCGCTTCGGAGCTCGTACTCGACGTTGCGTCCCGCGCTGAACACGGTGACGCGCGAACCAAGCCGCGCAGCCATCGACAGCACCGACATGACCAAGATCAAGACTGCGCTCGTCGCAGCAGCGTCGGCCTCTCCGAGGCGGATCGCGTCGATCGCTGCCTTCACGAGGAAGTCGCGCTTCGCGAGGAGCAACTGCTGACCTGTGAGCATCACGCCGCCGAGGACGTAGAGCCCGCGGTTTCGCCGGAGCTGCGCGCCAAGCTCGGTCGGGACGGGCCCGCTCGGGACTCCCGCGATCCGGTCGACGAGTCGCTGCCACCCCGTCCCTTCGGGAGCGCTCATGCGCCACCTCGCTGCCCCGCGAGGAGGGCCTCGACGATCTCGGCAAAGCCGGCCCCCTCGCTGCGCTGCGACACGAAGCGCGGCGTCCGTCCGAGCTGCCGAAGCCACTCGCGGACGTTGGCGACGGCGAAGGTCGTGGCGAACGCCGAGAAGCACGCCTCATCGTTGGCGCTGTCACCGATGAAGGCGTAGCGCGCGAGGGCCGACGTCGAGTCGACGCCGAACGCGCGCGACAAGAAGCGGACCGTCCCGGACGCCTTGTCGTCCGTCTCGAGCGTGACGTGAACGTGGATGCTCGACTCGAAGGTCCGCGCTCCGAGCGCGGCCGCGGCGCGACGAAGCTCGGCGACCCGCGGCGCAGGCGTCGCCATGCTCTCGCGGACGTCGAAGGTGGTGTCGGTTCGGCGCGCTTCGTTGTCGTCTGCGAGCGGGATGTCGGCGAAGGACGCGCGGAGCTCTCGGACGATCGACGCGAGCCGGTCGCGCCGCCGCTCACGAGTCGAGGCGTCGACGCCATCGACCAACTCGAGGCGATCACCCGCGCGTCGATGCGCGACGGCCCCGTTCTCCGAGATGGCGAGGTCGAGCGGCCACTGTCGCGCGAGGACGGCCCCCCAGCCAGCGGGCCTGCCGGTGCTGGCGACGAGCTCGAGGCCGCTCGCGCGGAGCTCGTGAAGCGCGCGGTAAGCCTCGAGGGTGAGCGCCCCGCGGGTGAGGACCGTCCCGTCGAGGTCGAAGACGACGCCGCGAAGCGTACGCGCCTCGTCGCTCGAGAGCGCGGCCAGGCTCTTCATGGTTCGTAGACGCGCGCGACGAGGACCTTGAGGTAGGCGCCCTCGGGGAACGCGGCGGGGACCGGGTGATCCGCGCCCTGGAACAGACGCTCGACCACCACCGCGCGTCGCCCAGCATCCCGCGCACCGAGCGCCAGCGCGCGCTGGAGGGCCTCCGCGCCAATGGCGCCGGAGCAGCTGCAGTAGGCGAGCAAGCCCCCCGAGCGGACAGCGGAGGCGGCGCCTGCGGCGAGCTTGCGATAGGCACCGAGCGCCTGGTCACGCGCCTTTCGTCCGGTCGCGAGCTTCGGCGGATCGCAGATGACGATGTCTGCACCACCCTGCTCGGCCGTTCGGCGCCACGCGAGGCTCGCGTCGAGCGACTCGTACGAGGCGAGCTCACCGAAGCCGTTGTGCGCAGCCACTTGTTCGGCGATGAGCACCGCTGCCGCGCTCTTGTCGACGCCGTGCACATGCTTCGCGCCACCGCGTGCGGCCGCGAGACCGGTCGCGCCGACGTAGCAGAACGCATCGAGCACCGTCGCGTCCCGGCTCACCCCGGCGAGGTACGCGCGGAGCGGTCGCTGGTCGAAGTAGAAGCCGGTCTTCTGCGCGAGCGCGAGCGGGATCTCGAAGCGGAGGCCGAGCTCATGAAAGGTGAGGGCCTCGGGGCGCTCGCCGTGGAGCACGCGCAGCTCGTCGCCGGTGTCGTCGAACCCCTCGGCGCGCGCGAGCGTGCGAGGGGTGCGATCGAGGATGGCGCGCGGCGCGAGGAGATCGACCAACGCGAGGACGATCGCTTGCTCGCGGAGCTTCAGGCCGATCGTCCCGAGCTGCACGACGAGCACATCGTCGAACACGTCGACGACGAGGCCCGGCAACGAGTCCCCTTCGCCGTGAACGAGGCGATAGCCGGTGGTCTCGGCCCCTTGACTGCGGTTCGGCAAGCCCGCGGCGCGTCGAAGCTCGAGCGCACGCGCGAGGTGCTCCCGGACGAGGCCGTCGTCGATCGGGCGAGTCCCACGCGACGTGAACATGCGGACAGAGAGGGCGGACCGCGGCGAGTAGAGGCCCCGGCCGAGGACCTTCCCGCTCGGGTCGAGCACGAGCACGTCCGCGCCGGGAGCTGGGTCGCCGTCGATGCGCTCGATCGCTTGCTGGAACACCCACGGATGACCGGCCCACAGCGGCTGAACATGACCTGGGCGGATGGTCACGGTGGCTTGCGCTGCCGAGGACTCGGTGGTCGACGGGGCGGCGGTCGGGGTGGCGGTCTCGGTCGCTGTCATGGGATGTGCAGCGAGGGCTCGTCGTCCGCCGCGGCGCGCGGAGCATACACGGGCACCTAGGTCCGCGCGAGGCACGGAGCCGACGGACAACGGCGGCGCTCAGGCTTGTCGCAGGTCGTCCGTCTGCTACGTTTTTCCCCCATGAGAGTCGTCTCCCTCGCACTCGTCGGTCTCGTCACTACCCTCGGGGTGTCCGCCTTCGCTCAACCGAAGCCGGCGGCCCCGCCTCAGGTGCCAAAGGCCGCGGCGGCAAAGCCCGCCCCGAAGGCCGCAGCGGTGAAGCCCGCCCCAAAGGCCGAGCCTGCCGCGCCCGCCGTGACGCCGCCCGCACCGGTCGCAGAGGACGCCGCACCCGCGAGCGCTGCGCCAGCGGTCGAGGCTGCGAGCGCACCTCCGGCAGCGAGCGACGCGACGCCCCCGTGCCCGCCTGGCGCGGTGTGCGAGTCGGCAGTCCCCGCGCCGCCTGCGCCAACCGAGGCCGCGAGCGAGGACGCGAGCCACTCGCTCGACGTCGCCGCGGACGGCACGATGACGCTTCAAATCCCGCCGCCTCCGCCCGGCATCGACGCACGCAAGCCGCGCGTGGTCGTCCTTCTGCCCGCGACGGGGGACAAGCCGGAGCGCGCCATCCTGCTCGAGGACACCGACCTCGAGAACCTCGGCACCTTTGACGAAGGTCAATTCGAAGAGCAGGAGGAGCCCGAGTACCCACTGCGTCGGAGGCGTCTCCCGCCGCTACGCCTCGAGTCGACTCGCTGGGGGATCGCCGCCCGCGGCGTCGGAGCCTACATGTCCAGGAACGGGGTCGCCGCGTCGACCTCGGGCGTCGGCGGCATCGGCGGCAGCCTCCGCTATCGCCCCATCCTCCCGGTCGCGTTGGACCTCGGCATCGACGTGTTCGGCGGCATCGACGCGAATGGCTGGGCGCGCCGCGAGGTCCCGCTCTCGGCGAGCGCCCTCGTGTACCTCAACCCGAAGAGCCGCGCGCAGTTCTATCTGGTCGGCGGAGTGAGCTACACCTTCGCCGCGGTGCAGAGCAACGTCGCGCTCGAGAACCTCGCGGGCGGTACGTACGACGAGTACAACTACGCCGGCTTGCATGCGGGCCTTGGGTTCGAGTTCCGACTCTCGACCGCGATCGGCTTCCACCTCGAGGCGCTCGGCGTCGGGCGAACGCGGGTCGACAGCGACGGGAACGGCCGCTTCACCGAGTACTACGACCCGCAGACGGGGCTCGCGTCGAACACCTCGGCGCTCGGCCTCGGCCGCGCCGGCGTCTCGATCTGGTGGTGAAGCGGCGGGGAGACCTCGGGACCCTCGCCTCTTGACATCGATCCATCGCCTCTCGAGAGCGCTCGAGGCACGTCGCCCGCTCGCGGTAGCCATCGCGAGCGGCGTCATGTTCGCGCTCGCGACGCCCCCCCTCGATCTCTACCCCACCGTGCTCGTCGGCCTCGCGGGGCTCGCGTGGGCGCTTGCCCATTCGCGGCGCGCGCGCGAGGGATTCGGGGTGGCGCTCGCCTGGGCGGCGGCGGCGGGCCTCGTCGGCATGCGCTTCGTGCCGACCGTGGTCGCTCGATTCACGCCGCTCGGGTGGCTCCCGTCGCTCGCCGCGCTCGGCTTGCTCGCGCTCGCCCAAGGGGCAGCCTGGGGCATCGGCGGCGCGCTGGCGGTCGTCGCGCAGCGCAAGCTCGGGGCGCCACTCCCGCTCGCGGTCGCGCTCGCGGCGCTCGTCGGCGTCACCGCTCCCACCGTGATCGCGTGGACTCCAGCAGGCTTGCTCTCGCCTTGGCCCGCGCTGCTCCAGCTCGGAGAGGTGGTGGGTGAGCGTGGCCTGTCGGTGCTCCTCGCCGCCTTGGCGGGCATGCTCGCGCATGCATTCGAGGTCGCGCGCACGTCGAGCACGCGAGCCGCGCTCCGGCCGCTCGTCGCGACGTCCCTATGCCTCGCCCTCATGACGCTCCACGGCGCCTGGATGCTCGACCGGCTGAGCCGCGAGACGGCCTCGACCATTCGGGTCGCGCTCGTGCAGGGCGCGACGAGCCCCGAGGCGCGCTGGCAATCAATGAGCTGGCCGCTGCAGCTCGCGACGCTCCGTCAGGAGACGGCCCTTGCCGAGAACGCAGGCGTCGAGCTCACCATCTGGCCGGAGGCCGCTTACCCGTACCCGCTGCGCCGCGACACCCGCGTCATGCCACGCGGCCAGCGCGAGATCCTCGGAGGCGCGATCGACGGTCCCGTGATGTTCGGCTTGCTCGCGAGCGCCGCGCCGTCGCGAGATCCGGGCGGCGCGCCGATCCAGGACACCTACAACTCCGCGACGATCGTGCTGCCCGACCGGAGCCTGTTGCCCACGACGGACAAGGTCGAGCTCCTCGCGTTTGGCGAGGCGGTCCCGTTCGGTGAGGCGGTCCCCGCCCTGCGACGCCTCTTTCAGCGAAGCGGAGGGCTGCGCCCAGGGGAGGCTCCTCGAGCTCTCCAGCTCGTGCGCGAGGAGGGCGCTCCGCTGCGCGCGGGGGTGCTCAACTGCTACGAGGACACGCTCCCTTCCTACGGGCGTCGCCTCGTCCGAGAGGTCGCGCCGAACGTCCTCGTGAACCTCACGAACGACGCGTGGTTCAGCGGCACCGCGGCGCCCGAGCTCCACCTTCGCCTCTCGGCGCTCCGCGCGATCGAGCATCGCCGGGATCTCGTTCGCTCCGTGAACCTGGGTCCGAGCGCCTGGTTCGACGCGGGGGGGCGCCTCCGCGCGGTGAGCCGGTCCACGGAACCGAGCTACCTGGTCGTCACGCCGACGCTTCGCGAAGGAGAGACAGCGTACGCGAGGCTCGGGGACGGCCCGCTCCTTGCGGTCCTCGGCGGCGCGCTCGCGGCGTCCTGGGCCCGCCGTCGACGCGCCAGCGCATGACAAAACTCAAGATCCGCTGCCGCAGGGCGCCGAGGCGATCCGCACGTCGTCGAGGTTCCACATGCCGAGCGGGTAGGCGCCGGTCTGCCCGATCTTGTAGCCGAAGCGCACCTGGAGCTTGGCGTTCTTCCAGGGCGTGAGGTCGTGCTTCACGTGCGTCCATGCGCGGTCGCGGATGAGGCCGCCGAACACATCGCTCATGCTCATCGGCTTCTGTTGCTCCCACACAATCTGCCAGGCGCTCCCGTCGAACACCTCGATCCGGTTGGTCACGAAGTCCGGGTAGTCGCTCGTGAGCCAGCGCCAGAACTCGAGCGAGACAGTCGGCGCCTTCGAGACGTCGATGGCCGGGCTCGTCAGCCAATAGAAGTCGTGGGGCACTGCCGTCGAGACGAGGCCTCCGAGCAACACCCCGGCCACCCGGTTGTCGCTCGTGACGGAGTGGTCGTCCGCCGGATCGTTGAGCAGCATGGGCGACTCGCCATCGACGATGAAGGACAGCGATTCGACGGCCGATCCGATCTGCCACTCGGGGCCAAGCGTCCAGCCCGGAGCTGCGCCCGAGAAGTCCTCCTCGAGGTAGACCACGGCGCCCGGCGGCTCGGCGGGAATGACGCAGGAGCCGGCGACGCAAGTCCCCGCGGCCGTGCATGCCCAGCCGTCCTGGCAGGTCTTGCCTTCGAGCGAGGCGCAGAACCCATCGAGCAGCGCGCCTTTCTTCATGCTGCAGGCGCTGCAGGGGCCATCGCACGGAAGGTTGCAGCAGACACCATCGGCGCAGCTGCCCGACTCACAATCCTGGTTGCGACCGCAGGCGCGCCCTTGTCCGCACTTGGCGCAGTTCACGCCCCCGCAGTCGACGTCGCTCTCGTACTTGTTCTTCTGCCCGTCGTTGCAGCTCGGTGCGTCGCACATCCCATCGGTGCACGAGAAGCTCGCGCATTGATGCGGGGTCGTGCACGCGCCCGCCACCGCGGCAGGCAAGCACTGCTGCGTGAACGGAAAGCAGTTCGCCCCATCGAGGCAATCGAACTCGCCAAAGCAAATCCCCACGCAGACGTTCGAGAAGCCGCTGCACGCGTGCGAGCCGCAACCCTTCCCAGCGGTCCCGGCGGGGACGGTCGCGCAGGTCCCCTCGAATCCCGGCACGTCGCAGCGCTCACAGCCTCCGGCGCAGGGCGTGTTGCAGCAGAATCCGTCGACGCAGTTGCCCGTCGCGCAGTCGCCTCCGCTTGTACACTGCTGACAGGTCGCGTACGCCCCGTCGCAGGTGAGCCCTGGCAGGCACGCGAAGCCCGCAAGCGGCGCGCTGCCGGCCGGCAAGAACGAGCACGTTCCGACCTTCCCCTCGAGCTTGCATCCGCCGCACGCGCCGGACGGGCAGTCGACGTTGCAACACACACCCTCCACGCAGAGCCCGCTCGAGCACTCGAGGGCCTCGCCGCACGCCTCGCCGTTCTTCTTGCGTGGCCGGCAGACGCCCTCGACGCAGACCGCGTCACCGAGCGCCGCGCAGTCGGCCTCCATCGTACAAGCCTTGCAGAGCTTCTCCGAACAGAGCCGTGAGGCGCAGTCGGTCGTGTCGGCGCAAGGCTCACCATTGGCACAGACCGGACACTCACCGCCGCCACAGTCGACGCCGGTCTCGGCGCCGTTCTTCGCCTCGTCGCTGCAGGTCGGAGGGACGCACGTCCCCGCGCCGTCGCACGCGCCACTGGTACACGCCTCGCCCCTCTTCGCGTCGGTCGTCGCGCACGCCCCATCGACGCACGAGAACGAGCGACAGTCGGTCGACACGCCGCAGTCCGCGGCCACGAGGCACGCCACGACGATCGGGTCCGCGGGCGCGTTGACGAGCGTGCACGCCGCGACGAACGCGACCATCGCGCTCAGCATCGCCACGCCGAGCTTACGCCGAGGTGCGGGCTGACTCCTGGTCGCCTGGCTCGTCCGCACTCCGCCCTGCCCTTTGCTACCGCCTCGATGCCTCATGGTCTTCCCCCAGCGTCCGCGCAGGGGCCCCGCACGTTCCACGTGCGCGCAGGCCTCAGCGGCGAACGACCTTCTTTCGCGCCGATCTCGTCATCGACGCAGCCGAACGGTGCCGCGCCACCGCAGCGGCCTCGAGCTCGCGGGTCTTCGCGGTCATCACCTTCTCCTCGGCCTTGGTCGCGTGATCGTAGCCGAGCAGGTGCAAGAGGCCATGCGCCACGAGCATCGTCACCTCGTCGAGGACGGAGCGCCGACGCGCCGCAGCCTGACGGCGCGCGGTCGGGATGGACACGATGACGTCCCCGAGCGGCTCCTCGTCGACCGGCGCGAACGCCTCGCCCTCGCGGAGCGCGAACGCCAGCACGTCGGTCGGCTTGTCGTAGCCGCGGTAGCTGCGGTTGAGCTCGCGCATCGTCGAGTCATCGACGAGCGCGACGCTGACCTCGACCGGGCCAAGCTCGAGCGACGCGACCATCTTCTCGGCCCTCCGACGGATCGTCGCTGTGAAGACGCCAGCGTGCGGGCCGCCCGTCGTCGTCACCGCGACCTTCGCGTCAGCCTTGCGGGATCTTCTTCGCATCGTCGAGGAACTTCGCGAGACCGAGGTCGGTGAGCGGGTGCTTGAGCAGCTGCTTGATCACAGCAAAGGGGACCGTCGCGACGTGCGACCCAACGAGCGCCGCACGGACGAAATGCACGGGGTTGCGGACGCTCGCGGTCAACACCTGCGTGCCAAAGCCGTAGTTCTCGTAGATTTGCACGATCTGCTCGACGAGCTCCATCCCGTCGGCGCCCGCGTCGTCGAGGCGCCCGACGAACGGCGAGATGTAGGTCGCACCGGCCTTCGCGGCGAGCAGCGCTTGCGGCGCCGAGAAGCACAGCGTGACGTTCGTGCGGATCCCCTCGCCCGCGAACACCTTCACCGCCTTGAGGCCTTCGGCGATGAGCGGCACCTTCACGACCACGTTACGGTGGATTTTCGCGAGCTCTCGGCCCTCGCGCAGGATCCCGTCGGCGTCCGTTGCGAGCACCTCGGCCGAGACCGGTCCGTCGACGAGCTCGCAGATCGCGGCGATCGCTTGCCGAGTCGGCCGTCCTCCCTTCGCGAGCAGCGAGGGATTGGTGGTCACGCCGTCGATCGCGCCCATGGCTTGGGCTTCACGGATCTCGTCGAGGTCGCCGGAGTCGATGAAGAGCTGCATGACGAGGGGTCATGACCCGGTGACGACCCGCCGTCAAAACTCGATTTTCTTCGGCGTGGAAGCGCCCTTCGACGACGGGCTCGGGGCGGCTTCTCCAGGAGGCGTGACGGCCGTCGCGGTGCCGGAAGGAACGTGCGGCACGCCGGCCTCGAGCGGCACGACGACCTCCGATGGGATGGGCCCCTTCTCGGTGAGCACCACCTGCTTGATGGTCGGGCTCGCGCCCCAGTAGACGGCGACCGTGTGGCTGCTGTTCGGCGCGCCGTCGACCACCACGAAGCCTTCGGCGTCCTTCTCGACGGGCTTGCCATCGACGAGCACGCGCGCCGTCTGCGGCACGACCCGGACGCGGTTCGGCGAGGTGGCTGGGGCCGCAGTCGCGCCGCTGGTCGGGGCGGCGAGCGCGACCGGATCGCTCGGCGGTGCGGAGGACGACGGGGCGGCTGCGAGGGCGGCGCTCGAAGGCATCGGGATCGCTTGGTTTCCCGAGTCGGCAGGCGGCTTTCGCTTCGCGAGGAGGACGATGGCGACGACCCCGAGCACGATGCCGAGCCCGAGCCCGACCACGAGCCGCACCGCCGAGCCGGCTCGTTTGCCGGCAGCGACGGGAGTGTCGCGCCGAACCTGGGACGGGACGCTCCTACCCCGCGCGCCCGGGCTCTCGAGTATCGACGGCTCGACTGGGCCCGCCGCGCTCTTGGAAGCGAACGCCCCTCCGGCAGCTCGCCCCGTGAACGGCAGCGACGCCCCGCTCGCCCCCTCCGAGTCGAGCGCCAGCGTCGCATCTTGCTCCGCGCTTCCGGTCGCCGGGCTAGGCCCGACGGGCATCGCGAACGCACCCGCGTCGATGGCGACCGTGGCGATCTCCTCGGAGGCAGGCGCCGCATCCTCGTCGCCCGGCCGGGCCGCGCGCTGCTCGTCGGTGAGGCCGGTGAGCATCTGCTGCGTGAGGTGCCCGCTCGCTCCGGGCGGAAGACAACCGAGCAGAGCCTCACGGAACTCCCCCGCAGACTGGTAGCGCGCGTTCGCCGGGAGCTTCAGCGCCCCGTGCACGACACGCTCGAGCTTTGGTGAAATCCAGGGCGCGCGCTTGCGAAGCGACTGCGGCTCTTCCGAGCAAATCGTGATGATGAGCTCACCGACACCCTCGATCCCGGCGTGCGGGGTCTTCCCCGAGAGGAGCTGGTAGAGCACGACGCCGAGCGACCAAATGTCGGCGCGGTGGTCGATCGTCTTGAGACCGCGCGCCTGCTCCGGCGACATGAACATCGGCGAGCCGAGCACGCTGCCCGTACGCGTGAGCCCCTCGGCCCCGTCCTCGGTCGCTTGATCCATCTTGAACTTCGCGACGCCGAAATCGAGCAGCTTCACGACCCGCTCACCGCCGTCGCTCTCGCTCAAGAACAGGTTCGCGGGCTTGATGTCACGGTGCACGACCCCGACCGCGTGTGCCTTCTCGAGCCCGAAGCAGGTCTGAACCGCGATGCGCAGCGCCAGGTCTGGCGGGAGGGGACCGAGCTGCCGCAAGAGGCGATGGACGTTCAGCCCGACGAGCAGCTCCATCACCATGTAGGGATGGCCCGTCGCCGCGTCGTGCCCCGCGTCGAGGATCTCGACGATGTGCGGCGAGCGCACCTTCGCCGCAGCCTGCGCCTCGCGCTCGAAGCGAGCGATCAAGAGCTCGTTGCGCGCGACGTCATCCCTCGAAATCACCTTGAGCGCCGCGAGGCGGCCGGTGGTGCGATGGCGCGCCTCGTAGACGGCGCCCATGCCGCCCTCGCCCACGAGGCGCAGGATCTCGTACTTGCCGTCGACCACTTGGCCTAACATCGCGGCGGGAGCCTACACCATTCACGACGAAGCCGGAGCGCCGCAAACGTCGCCGCCCTCGCGCGCAGGCGACCCCTCCGCCACCTCCTCGCCCCCGCCGGGAGGCATGGCGCGCAGGGTGCCCTCGGCTCGTGAGGTCGCGCTCGACCTCCTCGTCGCCTCGCTCGCGAGCGCGCTGGCGTACGTCGCGCCGCCGCAGGTCGGGCTCGCGCGCATCCCGCTCCTCGTGCTCGCCCTGCTCCACGCGGGCGCGGCGTGGACCGCACGCGCACGGCCGACCACCTACCCGCTCGCGCGGCGGGCGCTGGGGGTCGTGGCCGTCGCGTGGCTCGTGGTCGGCGGCTTCCAGCTAAGCGCGCTCGCCGTGACCGCGCGCGCCAGCGGTCGCCTCGAGCGGCCGCTCGTGGTCGGGCTCGCCATCGGGGCCGCAGTGCTCCTCGTAACGGGGCTCCCCGGCGTCTTACGTCGCGAGCCCGAGCGCACCGTCACGACGAAGACCCGCTTCCCCCTCGCAGGCCTCGGGGTGCTCCTAGCGCTCGCGGCCTTGCGGCTCTACACGGTCGACGTCGCGGTGCGCGGCGACGCTGGCCTCACCGCCTTCGACGTCGACATGCTCGTCACGTCGCTGTCCTCGGACCCACCCGTCGACGAGCTGCCGCGCCCACCCCGCGGCGTGGTCTACACCCTGCGCTCCGCCGAGCCCATCCTCTGCGCTCGCCCGCCCCGTGAAGCACCGACGGTGTTCGTCCGCTACCTCGCGCGCGAGCACGCGGCAGCGCCGGTCGCCGTGTCGTGTGTGCAGTCCGAGACCGAGTCGTCACTCGGTGATGCGCTGCGCGCCGAGCTCGGGAAGCGGGCAGCTCGCGGCCCCCTTGAAATGACCATCGTCAAGCGCATTGCCGCCCTGCCCGCATCTCTGCTGAGCGCGGCCGTGGCCCTCGCGCCGCGACGCGACGCCGTCTGCAGCGAGGCGTCGTGCCTGCTGCCCGCGCAGCTCGAAGCGCTCGGCGCGCACACGCAGGTACAGGTGTCTGCCTTCGGCGCCTTCGCGCTCGGCGCCGCGCCCACGACCCTGCTCGGGTGGCTCGAGCCGCGCCGTCGAGGCTCGCGCGACGCGCCGCTCTACCGCCTCGAGACCATCGAGCTTGCGATGGCCGCCGACGGGCGGCTCATCGAGCCCGCGCGCCCCTAACCGAGCGAACGCACGTCAGGCGTCCTCGGCACCGTGGCATTCAAGGAAGCGCTTACCGCTCCCGCATGGGCAAGCCATCTCGGAGGTGACCGGTGCGGGCGCCGGCGCGAACATGTTCGGCGCCTTGACCGGCTCGTCGTCGCCGCCGTGTTGAGCGAGCGCGCGGGCGAGCTCTTCGACGTGGCGCTGCAGGTCGTCGGCCTCGATCTGCTGCTCCTGCTCGGCGCCGCGAACCTTCGCGCTCATGTACTTCGCGACCACGCCGCCCGAGACGCGAGCGAGCATCGTGACGAAGAGGTTGTACCCCTCCTTCTTGTACTCCTGCTTCGGGTCCTTCTGGCCGTAACCGCGAAGCCCGATGCCGTCGCGGAGGTGGTCCATGTCGGTGAGGTGATCGACCCACGCGCGATCGAGCTCCTCGAGGTAGATGTGCCGGTAAATCCGCAGCGAGAGCTCGAGGCCGAGCTCCCTCTCGCGGGCGAGCCACGCCTTCTCGGCGAGCTTGTACAGCTCCTCGGCGAGGACCTCGCGGTCGCCGTTCTCGGCGACGTCGTCCGGCAGCACGAGCCCGAAGTGCCGCTCGATCCCCTCGAACACATCGGTCCACGCCCACTCGTCGGGCGGGCGATTCGCCGGGCAGCTGTCCTCAACGATGGCGCCGACGATCCGGTCGACGAGATCGAGCCCACGGTCGCGCTGCTCCGCGAGCGACTGCGGCAACGACTTCACGAGCTCGTCATAGACTTCGAGCGCCGACCGGACCTTGGCGAGCCGGTGCGTCTCCACCACCACGCCCCAGCGTGAGTAGATCTCCTTTTGGAGCGTGTCGACCTCGACCAACTTCGCGCTCTCGAACGCTTCACGGCCGACGGCCTTGGCGTTGCCCTCCGCGTCGCGACCGAGCAGCGGCTCCTCGCAGAACATCCCGAGGAGCGCAGTCACCTCGGGGACCACCGTCGACACGAGACGCTTCGATGGCACGATCTCGCGAACCTCGCCGGTCGGTCGCCCCTCCTCGTCGGTCTCCTCGGCGACATAGCGCCCGGTGAGCAGCTCCTGGCGCAGGCGGTAAACCGTCTGGCGCTGCGAGCTCATCACGTCGTCGTACTCGAGCAGGTTCTTGCGGATGTCGAAGTTGCGCTCCTCGACCTTCTTCTGCGCGTTCTCGACGCTGCGCGTGACCCACGGGTGGATGATGGGCTCGTTGTCGGGCATGCCCATGCGCTCCATCAGGGTCTTCACGCGGTCGCCCGCGAAGATGCGCATCAGATCGTCCTCAAGGGACAGGTAGAACTTCGACTTGCCCGGATCGCCCTGGCGACCGGCGCGGCCGCGAAGCTGGTTGTCGATGCGGCGCGACTCGTGGCGCTCGGTGCCGACGATGTAGAGGCCCCCCGCCTCGCGCACCTCGGCGCGCTCGGCCTCGCAGCGTTCGGCGTACGTCTTGACGAGCGCCTCGAACGCCTCAGGGTCGAACTCGGGCTCCTTGCCCTGCTCCTTCCACTCGAGCTTCGCCAGCATCTCGGGGTTGCCGCCGAGGATGATGTCGGTGCCGCGGCCGGCCATGTTGGTCGACACCGTGATGGCGCCCTTCCGACCCGCCTGCGCGACGACGTAGGCCTCGTTCTCGTGATGCTTCGCGTTGAGGACCTGGTGCTCGATCCCCTTCTTTTGCAGAATGCGCGAGACGGCCGCGCTCTTCTCGACGCTCGTCGTGCCGACGAGGATCGGTACGCCGCGCCCGTTGTGCTCGAGGATCTCGTCGACGACCGCAGTGAATTTCTCGCGCTCGGTCTTGTAGACGACGTCCTCGTCGTCGGCGCGCACGGCCTGCTTGTTGGTCGGGACGATGACGACGTCGAGGTTGTAGGTGGAGCCAAACTCCGCGGCCTCGGTGTCGGCGGTGCCGGTCATCCCCGACAGCTTCTTGTACTGACGGAAGAGGTTCTGAAAGGTGACGGTGGCCAGCGTGCGGTTCTCTTCCTTGATCGGGACGTGCTCTTTCGCCTCGACGGCCTGATGCAGACCGTCGGACCAGCGGCGGCCCTTCAGCACACGGCCGGTGAACTCGTCGATGATGAGCACCTCGCCGTCCTTGACCATGTAGTTGACGTCGCGCTTGTAGAGCGCGTGCGCGCGGAGGCACTGCTGCAGGATGTGCAGCGTCTCGAGGTTGACGGGATCGTAGAGGTTGCCCTTCGTGCCGGCGCGGTGGACGCCGTCGCTCGCGGCGAGCAGGCCGGCGTCGTTCAGCAGCCGCTCGGCGGCCTCGTTGCCGTCGTCGGTCAGCGTCACCGAGAACTGCTTCTCGTCGACGGCGTAGTGCTCTTCGTTGCGAAGGCGCGGGATGAGCTCGTTGATCAGGCGGTACTTGTCGCTGGAGCGCTCGCCCTGCCCCGAGATGATGAGCGGAGTGCGCGCCTCATCGATGAGGATCGAGTCGACCTCGTCGACGATCGCGTAATGGAGCGGGCGCTGCGCGTACTCGAGCGCCGAGAACTTCATGTTGTCGCGCAGGTAGTCGAAGCCGAACTCGTTGTTCTGGCCGTAGGTGATGTCGGCCCGATAGGCGCGCAGCTTGTCGAGCGGCTCCTGGTGGTTCACGACCACGCCGACCGACAGCCCGAGGCTGTTGTAGAGTTTCCCCATCCACTCGGCGTCGCGCTTCGCGAGGTAGTCGTTGACGGTGACGACGTGGACGCCCTTACCTTCGAGCGCGTTCAGATAACAGGCGAGCGTGGCGACGAGGGTCTTGCCTTCGCCGGTGCGCATCTCGGCGATCTTCCCCTCGTGCAGGACCATGCCGCCGATGAGCTGGACGTCGTAGTGGCGCATGCCGAGCACGCGCCGCCCCGCCTCGCGCGCGGTCGCGAACGCGGGGACGAGGATGTCATCGAGGGTGGCGCCCTTGTCGAGCTGCTCGCGAAACTCGAAGGTCTTGGCTCGAAGCTCCTCGTCCGAGAGCTTCTTCATCGCCGCTTCGAGGTCGTTGATCTTCGCGACCCTGGGCTTCATCCGGCGGATGACGCGGTCGTGCGAGGTCCCGAACAGCTTCTTGATGACGTCGAACATCGGAGCGGCGGAGTCGTAGCAGGCAAAAGGCGGGCCGTACAGGGATTGCGCCGCACGCGCGGCCCCGTCCGGCCGGGGGCAGCGACGCCCCTGGCCGAGCAGGCGGGCTCGCTCGCGCGCGGGCCGTCGAGCACCTCGCCGACCGCGGCTCGCTCCACGGCGAGGCCTTCCGTCGTGACGGAACCTCGCGCGGCGGATACGGTCCTGCGGTGACCATCGGCGCCATCCTCGTGCTCGTCGCGCTCGGTCTGCTGGTGGCGGTGGTGGCATGGCGTCCTCACGGGGCCGGCCCCGCGCTCGGCGCGCTCGCGGGCCTCGTCGTCGCCTCGCTCGGCGGCGCGATCGGGCCGAGCGACGTCCTCGCCGCGCTCGGGGCGCAGTGGCGGGCGTTCCTCACGCTCGGCTCGGTGATGCTGATGACGACGGCGGCCGAGCATCTCGGGCTGCTCGAGCGCCTCGCCGCGAGGATCGAGCCTCGGACACGAGGCCCCGTGCGGCACGCGTTTCGCCTGACCTTCGCCCTCGCGGCGCTCGTCGCCACGGTGTTCTCGAACGACGCGGCGGTCCTCCTCCTCACCCCGACGGTGCTCGCGCTGCTCCGCACGGTCTACCCGAGGCGGCACCCGAAATTCCTCGTCCCGTTCGCGTTCGCGATCTTTGCCGCGGCCGGCGTCGCGCCGCTCGTGGTGTCGAACCCGATGAACCTGATCGTCGCCGATCACCTGGGCCTCGGCTTCAACCGCTACGCGCGCGTCATGATCCCCGTGGCGCTCGCGAGCTGGGCCTCGACCTACGCGCTCCTCGCCTGGACGTTCCGCGACGTCCTCGCCGACGATGCACCCGCCCTCGGGGCCTGGCCAAACGCGCGGCCCTCGCTCTCGCGCGCGGGGCGCGTCGTGCTCGTGACGGTCGTGGCGACGCTGGTCGCGTACCCCACGATGGCGGCGCTTCGGCTTCCGCTGTGGCCGGTGGCCGTGGTCGGCGGTGTCGGCGCGTCGGTCGCATGCCTCGCGTCTGGCGCGCGGCCCATGACTCTGGTTCAGGGGGTGGCGTGGCCCATCTTCCCGTTTCTCGTCGGGGTGTTCGTGCTCGCCCTCGGGCTCGAGCGCATCGGCGTCGTCGCGTGGCTGCGTGAGCTCTACGCACGAAGCGACCATCCGGTCGCGACGATCGGCGCCGTGTCGGCGCTCGGCTCCGCGCTCTTGAACAACCACCCGATGTCGGTGCTCAACGTGTTCGCGCTCGAGGCGCGCCGCGCCAGCGACGTCGAGGCCTTCGCGGCGCTGGTCGGCGGGGATCTCGGACCGCGCCTCTTGCCCGTCGGCTCGCTCGCGTCGCTCCTCTGGTTCGACGTGCTGCGCAAGCACGACGTCGAGGTGCGGGTCGCGACGTTCGTTCGCGTGGGCCTCGTCCTCACGCTGGCCCCGCTCGCCGTGTCGCTCGCGGCGCTGGCCTTCGTGGCGCGCCTCGTACCGTGAGCGACACGCGACCACCTCGCGCCGACGAGCTAGGCTGGGTCCGGGAGGAGCGCTCCGTAGCTCACGCCGGTGAGCGCCTCCGACTCGCGCCAGAGCCGCGCGGCGAGCTCGGGATCGCGCGAGCGACGGTTCGACGTGACCTTCACCGGGTGACCGAAGAGCTCGAAGAGCCCGCCCGGGCCGATGTAGTCACCGCCTTCGACGTCAGGGGCGACCGCCGCGTACAGCGTCGGCAACGCGCCCATCGCCGTCGACTGCGCGACCGTCCCGTTCACGAGCTGCCAAAGCCGCTCGCGAAACCGCGCGTCCTGCATGCGCGCGGCTCCCATCTGCAGGTTCGTATTGGCGTAGCCGGGGTGGCACGCGACGCTGAGGGACGAGCGATGCGCGGCGGCGAGACGACGCTGGAGCTCGTAAGCGAACAGCAAGTTTGCGAGCTTCGCTTGACCGTACGCAAGCCATGGGCGGTAGCTCCGGTCGCCGTGCAGGTCGTCGAACCGAATCGCGCCGAAGGTGTGCGCGAGGCTGCTGACGGTGACGACGCGCGAGCCCTCCGTCGCGAGCAGCCGCTCGAGCAAATGCCCCGTCAGCGCAAAGTGCCCGAGGTGGTTCGTACCGAGCTGCATCTCGAAGCCGTCCGCCGTACGTCGGTGGGGCAGCGCCATCACCCCGGCGTTGTTGATGAGCACATCGAGCCGCGCGTGGCGTTCGGCGACGAGGTCGGCGAACCGACGCACCGAGGCGAGCTCGGCGAGGTCGAGCCGAACGAGCTCGAGGGAGGCGCCCGGGTGCTTCTCGCGGATCGCGGCGAGCGCTTCGGCGCCGAGGGCTTCGTTGCGACACCCGAGGACGACGTGCGCGCCGGCGCCAGCGAGGGCCAGCGCGGCCTCGAAGCCGATGCCGCTGTTCGCGCCGGTGACGACGACGACGCGCCCGCGGAGATCGGGCAGCTCACGGACGGTCCATCGAGAATCACGCGCGCTCATCGGCAACCTCCTCGTGCGGGTCCGGCGCGAAGAACGCTGCCGCCCGCGTCTTTGCTTGGGCATTCACCGTACCACCCAGAGAGCGGTCGCCGAGAGCTTCCGAGAAGGATGGCGCGCCCGTGCTCAGGGCGCCGGCCCTCGTCGCAGGCTCTTCGGAGCGAACGCTCCACCGCCTCGCCCGGCGTCACACCGTCGAGCATCGGCACCCGCGAGGTCTGTCATCGGCTGGCGCGCTCCCTCTCCGTCACCCTTTCACCTCCTTCGTGGACAGCCGCGCGCTCGCGGACCAAGCTGAAGTCCACATGCACTCTCGACTCGCTCTCGCGGTCTCGCTGGTCGTGGGCCTCTCCTCCATGCCCGCCGACGCGGCCGAGCCCGCGGCACCCGCTCGACAGGAGAACCGCGCCGCCGTGCTCGACATCCCGTTCACGAAATTTCAGCTCTCGAACGGCCTCACCGTCATCTTTCACGAGGACCACACCCAGCCGCTCGTCGCGACGAACCTCAGCGTCAATGTCGGGTCGCGCGACGAGCCTGCGAAGCGCACCGGCTTCGCGCACCTGTTCGAACACCTGATGTTCATGGGCACGGACCGCGTCCCCGAGAAGATGTTCGACGCGTGGATGGAGCAGGAGGGCGGCTCGAACAACGCCTGGACGTCGAACGATCGCACCGTCTACCACGACGTCGCGCCGAGCCACGCGCTGCCGCTCCTCTTGTGGATGGAGGCCGATCGCGTGAGCACGCTCGGCCGCCAGATCACGCTCGCGAAGCTCGACGCCCAGCGCGACGTCGTCAAGAACGAGCGACGCCAGACGAGTGAGAACGAGCCCTACGGCAAGGCCGAGCTCGTGCTGCCAGAGCTCCTCTTCCCCGAGGGTCACCCGTACCATCACCCCGTCATCGGCTCGCACGAGGATCTCACGGCGGCCTCGGTCGACGACGTGCGCGGCTTCTTCGCGCGCCACTACGTCCCGCAGAACATGTCGCTCGTCGTCGCGGGAGACTTCGATGCCGCCGCCGTGAAGCCGCTCGTCGAGCGCTTCTTCGGTTCGATCCCACGCGGCCCGGAGCCGGGCGCGCGCCCCACGGCACCGCAGCCCAAGCACGACGCCGATCGCCGCCAGACGATCGACGACAACGTGAGCCTGCCGAAGCTCATCGTCGCCTGGCCGAGCCCCGCGCACCTCGCCCCAGGCGACGCCGAGCTCGATCTCCTGTCGCAGGTCCTCTCGGCCGGCAAGGGCAGCCGGCTCTACAAGACGCTCGTCTATGAGAAGAAGCTCGCGCAGTCGGTCGAGGCCGCGCAGATGTCGATGGCGGTCGGCTCGTACTTCACCATCGAGGTGCTGCTGCGACCGGGCGTCTCGTTCGAGACGATCGAGCGTACGCTCGAGGGGGAGCTCGACCAGATCCGCGCGACCCCGGTGTCGACCGAGGAGCTCACGCGTGCGCGAAACGCCTTCGAGTCGCACTTCGTCGAGCGCCTCCAGTCGGTCGCGACCCGGGCGAGCCTGCTGAATGGCTACTTCGCCGAGACCGGCGATCCTGGCTTCATCGCCAAGGACCTGCGCCGCTACCAAGACGCGACGCCCGACGCGCTGCTCGGGCTCGCCAAGACCACGCTCACCTCGACGGGCCGCGTCTTGATACGAATCAAGCCGGCCGGCGCGCCCGACCCGGTCGATGTGCCGCCCGAGCCGAAGAGCGAGCCCCAACGAGGGCCGAAGGGCGGCGCGACGAAGAGCGTGCAGGCGCCGGCCGGTCGCGCGACGACGAGCGGAGGCGCGAAGCGATGAGCCCGCGGCGACTCGCCCTCGCGGCCGCATGGCTCGCTTGCGCCTGCAGCCCAACGACCTCGACCACGAAGCCACCGGAGACGTCCGCCGCGATGCCGTCCATCGATCCACTCGACACCCGCCCCACGCTCGGCGCGACCCTCCCCTTCAAGCCGGTGCACCCCGAGACCTTCGTCACCGCCGAGGGCCTGACGGTGTGGCTCGTGCCTCGCCCCGCGCTGCCGCTCGTGTCGCTCACCTGGATGGTGCCGACAGGCTCGGCCGACGATCCGAAGGCTCGACCGGGCCTCGCCTACCTCACGGCGGAGATGCTCGACGAGGGTGCCGGCGAGCGCGGCGCGATCGCGATCTCCACCGCCATCGAGGACCTGGGGGCGCGCCTCTCGAGCAAGGCCGGCCTCGATGGGTCGACGGTCTCGCTCACCGTGCTGAAGCATCACCTCGACACCGGGTTCGCGATCGCAGCCGATGTCATCGCGCGGCCGCGCTTCGAGGAGGCGGAGTATCGCCGGGTGAGCGAGCTCTGGCAGAACGCCCTGCGGCGCCGTGACGACGATCCGCAGAGCGTCGCGCGCGTCGTGCGTGCCGCCGTGCTCTTCGGGCCCGACTCACCCTACGGCCACCCGACCTCGGGCCGACTCGAGGTCGCGAAGTCGCTGACGCTCGGCGAGGTAAAGCAATTCCACGCGACGCATTACCGACCCGATCGCGCGACGCTCGTCGTCGCAGGAGACGTGACGCGGGCCGAGCTCGACGCGCTGCTCTCGAAGCACGTCGCGAGCTGGAAGCGCCCGGCCTCGCCGCTGCCGACGCGCGCGACTCCGACCGCGCCGCTCACCGAGCGACCGCGCCTCGTCGTAGTCGATCGCCCCGACGCGCCGCAGTCGGTGATCACGTACATCGCCCCGGGCGTGCGCGCCGAGGACCCGGCCGCGGCGCTGCTCGAGCTCGTGAACTCCGCGCTCGGCGGCTCGTTCATGTCGCGGCTCAATCAGAACCTCCGCGAAGATCACCACTGGACCTACGGCGCAGGCTCGAGCTTCGTCGAGACGCGCGGCGTCGGACCTTTCGTGGCGCAGGCCGCGGTCGTCACCGACGCGACCGTCCCCGCGCTGCGCGAGCTCGTCGGCGAGCTCATGAAAATGCGTGACGGCGGCCCAACGGACGACGAGTTTCAGCGCGGGCGCGCCCGCGATCTCACCGAGCTCATCCAGACCCAGGAGACGCTCGGCCACTTCGTCGATCGCCTCGCCAAGCTCGCCGAGCTCGGCCTGCCTCCGGACGACGACGCCCGCGCGAGCCTGGCGCGCCAACGCACCTCGCGGGCGGAGCTCGCGTCGCTCGCGAAGGCCCACCTCGAGCCGGCCCGCGGCAGCGTGGTGGTCGTCGGGCCGCGTCGCGTCCTCGAAGCCGAGGCGTCCGCGCTCGGCCTTGGCGCGCCCGCCGCCTGGACCGCGCAAGGTTATCCCGAGCCCGCCGCCCGCTGAGCCAGCCTCTGCGGGCATGGGCGTTGCTTGGATGCGGTCGGCTCCACCGAGCCGTGCCATCATGATCCTGCGATGACCCTGCTTCGCTCCCTCGCCTCGCTGTTCGCTACCTCTCTCTTGCTCGCGGCCTGCGGCGGCGGTCCA
>VGRJ01000022.1 GCA_016875405.1 Deltaproteobacteria bacterium
GCAAGGAGTCGGCGGCGGGAAGTCGCGCTGGCAGGTCGCGGTCGGAGCGCTGACCGCGATGATGACGACCTTCAATGGCAAGGTCCGCTTCGGCATCACCCTCTTCCCGGACAAGGTGAAGCCCGACTGCGGGCAAGACGCGATCCCTTTCCCGCCGGCGCCCGGGAACGAGGCCGCGATTGCCGCGCTCCTCACGAACTCGCTCAACTCGAAGGATCCGATGTACCCGAGCGGTCCCTGCGTCACGAACATCGACACCGGCGTGCAGCAGGCGCAGAGCGAGCCCGCGCTGAAGGATCCTGACCGCAAGAGCTACGTGATGCTGATCACCGACGGCGCGCAGTCGTCGGGCTGCACGCTCGCCGGCGGTGATGCCGGGACGACCAAGATCATCGGCGACCTCTTCGCCGCTGGCGTGAAGACCTTCGTCGTCGGGTTCGGCGGTCAGGGCATCGACAAGGCGGCGATGAACGGCTTCGCGAACGCGGGCGGGACGCCGGTCAACAACGGCGACGTCGACTACTACGACGCCGCCGACGCCGCCTCGCTCGACAAAGCCCTAAACGACATCGCGAACGCGACGCTCGGGTGCTCGTTCAAGCTCGACAAGCCGGTCGACGACGCGACCAAGCTCTACGTCTTCTTCGACAACGATCCGAAGGGCGTCCCGCAAGACGCGACGAAGACCGAGGGCTGGGCCTACGATCCCGCGACCGGCTCCGTGACGTTCTTCGGGAGCTTCTGCGAGTCGCTCAAGACCGCGACGGTCAAAGACGTCGACATCGTCTACGGCTGCAACTCCCCGTCGCCGAACTGAGCGCGGCTCGTCGTCTTCTCTTCGCGCTGCCTCTGCTGGGGCCGCTCGCGTGTGACGGCTCGAGCGTCGAACACGCCGGGGCTGGTGCCTCCTCGATGAAGGTGGAGACGTCCTCCGCGAGCCCGCTCGAAGCACGTCCACTCGACGAGGCGGGCGAACGCGACGACGCCGGCGGGCCGACGAGGCCTCTCGCAAGCGCGCCTCGCGCCGCCGTTCGTGTGCTCGTCGGCGGTGATGTCGACTTCGGGCGAAGCCGCGGAGAGCGCCTCCTCCGTGAGCCGCAGCATGACGACTTCGCGGGGCTGAGGTCGATCTTCGCGCACGCCGACCTTCGCTTCGTGAACCTCGAGTCGATGATGAGCGACCGATTCGCCGCGTCACGACGCGCACCCCGCCCGCTGGTCTTCACCGCGCCGCTCGACGCCGCCGCCGTGCTCGCGCGCGCGCCAATCGACCTCGTGTCGCTCGCGAACAACCACGCGTGGGACTTTGGCGAACCCGCGCTCCTGCAGACCCTGGACGCGCTCGGACGGGTCGGCGTCGCGGCGGTCGGGGCGGGCCGGTCGCTCGGAGAGGCGCGAGCTCCAAAGGTGCTCGACGCGAGCGGATGGCGCGTCGGCTTCGTCGCCGTGACGAGCGCGTGGAACCAGGAGCTCGAGCCGCACCCAGGCAAGGAGCGCATCGCCGACGACGACCGCGAGGCGCTCGTCGCTGCGATCACGGACGCGCGGCGACGGGGAGCCGAACGCGTGATCGTGAGCCACCACGGCGGCGACGAGTACATGAGCGAGCCCACCTCGGGTCAGCGAGCCCTGGCCCGCGCGGCGCTCGCAGCAGGGGCGGACGTCGTCGTCGGACACCACGCCCATGTCGTGCAGCGCGTGGTGCGAATCGCGGGCAAGCCCGTCCTCTACGGCCTCGGCAACCTCCTCATGCGCATGGTGACGGCGCATCCCGAGACCGAGCTAGGTGTCGTCGCGAGGCTCGTCTTCGACGCGGGCGAGACGCAGGTCGAGCTCTGCCCTGTCCGCGCGCATGGGCTCGACGTCGTCCCCGTTGCGGGCCGAGGTGCGAGCGCTGCCCTCGCCGAGAGCTTCGGGCGCTCGTTCGCGCGCCTCGAGGGCCGGGCGCGCGCCTTCGCCGACGAGCAGGCCCTGCGGCTCGGGGAATTCGACGCCGTCGGCTGCGCTCGCCTCCTCGAACGGTGATAGAAGGCGTCGCGATGCGGACCAGGGTGGTCCAGACGATGGTCGTGCTCGCAGCGACGTGGGGCTGCGAGGAGGGTGGCTCACGCCACGCGGGCGTAGCCGCGACGTCCACGCTCGCCGACTCGCCGTCGCCGACCGCGAGCGTCGACCCGGCAACGAACGTGCCCCCCGAGAGTCGGCACGAAGCCTCGACGTCTTCCGGTTCGGCCCGCTGTCCAGCGGGCGAGGTGTTCATCCCCGCGACGGGTCCAGAGGGCTTCGTCATGGGGGCCGAGTCCCTCGGCAACGCACCGGAGCGTCGCGTGAGCCTCACGCGGCCCTTCTGCATGGACGCGACCGAGGTCACGGTCGCCGCGTACAAAGCGTGCGTCGACGCGGGCAGCTGCAAGCCGCCGCGGACGTGGGGCGTGTGGCTCAACTACCCGACGAAGCTCGAGCACCCAGTCAACAAGGTGAGCTGGCGGAGCGCGCGCGCCTACTGCCGGCAGCGCGGCCAAGAGCTGCCGACCGAAGCGCAGTGGGAGTGGGCGGCGACGGGCGGCGACGGACGTCCCTGGCCATGGGGACACGAGGCGCCCACGTGCGAGCACGCCGACTTCACGCCCGGCGTCCTCGAAGGTCCCGCATCGAACGACGGCTGTCGCGCCGGCGGGACGTCTCCGGTGGGCTCGACCCCGAAGGGCGCGCGGCGCTGGCCGGGCGGAGAGCTCCACGACCTCGCGGGCAACGTCTGGGAGTGGACGCTCGACAGCTTCGCTCCCAACGGGCACATCCCGAAGGGAACGCCGGAGACGGACCCGGTCGTCACGCTCTACGAGGGCGGACTTCACGTCACGCGAGGCGGCGGGTGGAACCGCTCCGGCAAGGGAATTCGCTCACAATTTCGGGCCGGATCACCTGTCGAGTACCAGGTACCGGGGCTCGGATTTCGCTGCGTTCGGCCGCTCGAGCGCAGCTGATGGCCGCGCGCCGTGGCGACCACCCGGCGCGCAGGAGCGCCTCACGCACCGTTCTGCTGCTGCATCAATCGTCACCCGACCGCCGGATTGGATTCAATTGTGAGGCAGTCGTCGCGACGCCATGAACCTCGACGAGATGCTGGTCTTCGCCCGCGTCGTAGAGACCGGGAGGTTCACTGCCGCCGCAAGGTAGCTCGCCATGCCGAAGTCGACCGTGAGCGGGCGCATCTCGGAGCTCGAGCGTCGGCGCGGCGCAAGGCTCCTGCAGCGCACGACGCGTCGGCTGCGGCTGACGGACGTCGGTCGCACCTTCTACGAGCACTGCGAGCGGATCGTCACCGAGATCGAGGACGCGGAGCGCGCAGTGACCACCCTCGACAGCGAGCCGCGCGGCCTCTTTCGCGTGAGGGCGACGACCAACGTAGCCCCCCCCGGTCCTGTTCGAGCTGGTGTGCGTCGATCGTGTGATCGACCTCGTGCATGAAGGCTTCGACGTCGCGATCCGGACGGGCAAGCTCGACGACTCGTCGCTCGTCGCGCGCACGCTCGGGACCTTGCGCGCGCTGCTCGTCGCGTCGCCGGCCTACCTCGAGCGCCACGGGCGCCGGCGCACGCCGGAAGCCCTCCCTCGTCACGCGTGCGTGTCGTTCGGCGCGGGGCGGCGCCGAGGGGCCTGGGTCCTCGAGCGAGGGCGTGAGTCCGTGCGGGTAAGCGGGAGACCGCGGCTCGTCGTCAACGACTTCGGCGCGAGGATGGAGGCCGTGCTAGGCGGGCTCGGGATCGCACTCGTCCCGGAGTCGCTCGCCGCCGAGCCGCTCGAGGAGGGACGGCTCGAGCGCGTGCTGCCACGCTGGTCGTCACCCGCGACGCCGCGCCATGCCGTCTACCCGAGCACGCGCCACATGTCGCCAAAGGTGGCCTCGTTCCTCGAGCACCTCCAGGGGCGAACCTCGCTCTTCCGACCGAAGCGCGCGACGGAGCCATGACCAGAGCGCGGCTCATCGCTCCGGAACGATGACGAGCTCTCGCCGCGCGAGCTCGTTGCCTTGATCGTCGCGGATCACCGCCTCGAGCTCACCGCGGTCGTCATCGCGCAGCGTGTTGTACACCCAGGTCCTCCATGACCATGAGCGACCGACCTTCTGTACGAGCGTCGTTCGACGCGCGTTGCCGACCGACAGCTCGATCGTAACGCAGCGCTCACGGCCACTTCGATTTCGAAGCGTGAGGTGGCTGTAGATGCGCTGCCCAGGGCGCGCGATACTCAATCGGTCGCGCGGGTCCTTGCGCTCGACCGCGCTCGCGAAGGCGAAGCGCAGCAGCTGGACTGGCTTCGCGCCTGGGTCGGCGGGCTCGCAAGCACCACGACCGTCGCCCTCCGACTCGACGATCTCCGACTCGACGATCTCCGGCTCGTCGTCGACGGTCTCGAGCTCGTCCGCCGTCGCCGCGCTCGAGGCCGGTGGCGATGGCGCGCCCACCGACGCCGACGACGCCGGAGCGCCTGCGCTCGCCCGCGCGCCGCTGTCGGAGGTCCGCTCGCACGCGGCGAGCATCCCGCCGGAGGTGAGCGCAACGAGAAGCCACGCGCCGAGCCGCGTCGGTGCAGGCCTCACTGTGCGCCTCCTCTCGCGCCCTCTCGCTCCAGCGCGCCGATCGCTTCCTCGACGAGCCTGCCGAGCCCAGGCAAGCGCCGCTCCGCGCTCGGAGAGACGAGCCGCTCCGCCTCGTCGACACGCCCCGAGCGCAAGAGCTGCGTCACCGCCCGACGGGCCAGCGCCGTGACCAGCGGATCGCCGAGCCCGCGCGCCACCGGGCGCCCGGCGTCCTCACCACGCCCCATCGCAAGCGCGGCAAGCTCACCGAGCGGCCCCGGGACCTCGACCTCGCGTCCGAGCATGAGCGCAAGCACACCCAGCGCGTCGTGGTAGCGCTCGCGCCGATGTGGCGAGAGGAACCCGGCCGCGAGCGTCGCCTGCGCCCGTCCAACCCACGTCGCCATTGCCTCGACGCCTCCTGCGAGTCCGGCCGCGCAGGCCGCGAGGACCCACCCGTCGGGGCGATCCCCGAGCGCCGGTTGAACCTCGCGCAGCGCGGCGCGAGCGTCGCCCGAGAGGAGCAGGGCCTCGACCCGACCACATCGCGCCTCGAGCGCCTCAGTGTTCTCGGCGAGCGCAGCGTCGAACGAGGAGAGCGCGGCAGCGGCGTCGCCTTCGAGGAGCTCGACGACTCCGAGTCGGGTCTCGGCGGCCCAGCCGGTCGAGCCATGGATGAACCGCTGGAGGTGCACGGCGTCGCGACAGGCTCGCGCCGCGGCCACGTGGCGTCGCGCATCGGCGAGCCGCGCCGCGCGAACGCCAAGAGTGTCGGCGCGGAGAGCCTCGAGCTCGGAGATGCAGCCTCGGATGAAGTGGATGTCGGGCTGCGCCGCGATGAGGTCTCCGGCTTGGTCGAGGGTCTCGGTCGCACCCACGAGCTCGTCCGATTGAACCTGGAGCCACGCGCGCGCCGTGGCGAGACGCAACATCGTGAGCTCAGTCATCGAGGTCCCCGCGAGCACGACCTTCCAGCCCGCGTCCGCCGCGCGTCGCGCGGCACCACGCTCACCTGCCTCCTGATGCTCGTAGGCGAGATAGCCCCACAGCGAGGGATCGTCGGGGTTTCGGGCGCAGGCCGCCTCGAGGAGCCGAACGTTGCGCCGGTACTTGTCACGCTTCGCGCGGACATCGGGAACACCTCCGAGATGGACGATGTCGACGCCTCGAAGTATCGCGTGACGTCGGCCCTTCGAGGCCCACTCACCGACGTTCTCGTGGATGATGCCGGTGTAGCGAAGGTCGCTCGTCCGCCGCAGGAGCCGCGGAAGGTAGGCGACCTCCGCGATGCGCTCGCTCCCGTTCACGACCGCATCGAAGGCGGAGTCGACGCGCGCCGCGTTGTGGAGCGGCAGGAGGCCACAGTCGAACGCGGCGCTCTCCAACGCGAGGAGCAACGCCGCGCCCCCGGAGCGCGTGAGGCGCTCGTCGGCGTCGAGGACGAGCACCCAATCCGAGGTGCAGGCCGCGAGCCCCGTGTTGCGCGGCGCGGCGAAGTCTTCGCACCAGGGGTGCTCGAGGACCTTGGCCCCCAGCGCCCTCGCGAGCTCGCGCGTATCGTCGGTGCTCCCCGTATCGACCACGACGAGCTCGTCGACCACGCCACGCACCGACTCGAGGCAGGCCGGAAGCATCGCCGACTCATCGCGCACGATCATGCAGAGCGAGAGCATCGTCATCGCTTCGCAATGATAGCCGAAGGGCTGTGAATTTTCCTGGTCCTGCGCTACTCGAGGGAGGCGTGACACGAGTGACGTACCTCCTCTTCGTGGCGCCGTTGCTCGCCGCCTGCGCCGAGCTCGAGCCCGTTCGGACCGTCCCCGCGATCGTCGACCCCGCCTCGAGCGCGACGCCCGAGCCCGAGTACCGAGGCGGCCGAGACCCGCTCGCGCGCGGTCCACGTGCCGCGCGCCCAACGTCCACCGCGACCGAGGGTGCGTCGCGATGAAGCGAGGGCTCCTCGCGTGCGGGCTGCTCGTCGCATGCGCGCCCCCCGTCGAGCCGAACTTCGAGGCGGTGCGAGAGCGCGTCGCGGCGCGAGCAGGCGCCCCCCCGCTCTGGAATCGAGGCGGCCCCGAGGAGCGGCTCATCGAGGAGACCGTCCGTGAGCTCCTCGCAGCACCGCTCGATCTCGATCGCGCTGTCAAAATCGCGCTTATTCACTCGCCTGAGCTCCAGGCGAAGTTCGCCGCGCTGGGCGTCGCAGAGGCCGATCTCGCGGCGGCAAGCGCGCTCGCGAACCCCAAGATCGGGGTCGGCCTCGGCCTCCGCGCCGATGCGAGCGGAGGTCCGATCGTGCAGGGCGGGTTCGCCCTCGGCCTCGCCTCGATGCTGACGCTCTCCGCCCGGCGAGCCATCACCGCAGAGCGAAGGAGCGAGCTTGAGCTGTCGCTCACGCACGCCGTGCTCGAGCGCGTGGCGGAGGTGAAGGAGGCCTACCTCGCGGTCCAGCGCACGACGGCGCTCGTCGACCTCGCCGACGAAGAGTCCCACGCGATCGACGCCGTCGTCGACGCCACTGCGGTGCGTGAGCAAGATGGGACGCTCGACCCCGCGGAGGCACGTCGAGTGCTGGCGCGGCTCGAGCTCGAGCGACATGCCCGGCTCGACGCAGACCTCGCGCTCGTCGCGGCGCGCGAGCGGCTGAATCGCCTCCTCGGCCTCTGGGGCGGGGCGATCGCATGGAAGCTCGCGGAGCCACTCCGCGGCGTCCCGAGCGACGAGGTCCCCCTCGACCGACTCGAGAGCCACGCCATCAGCGCGAGGCTCGACCTCGAGGCCGCGAAGCACCGCACGGCGACCGTGGCGCGGACGCTCGCGGCCGAAGGGGACCTCGGCTGGCTGCGGAGCCTCGACGCTGGGGCGCTCGTGCGTCTCGAGGAGGGAGGCTCACCCTACGTCGGGCCGTCGTTCGAGATCGAGCTGCCCGTGTTTGACCAGGGTCAATCGCGCATCGCGCGGCTCCGCAACGAGCTCCTGCAGCGACGCTTCGAGGTGACCGAGCTCGCCGTGTCGATCCGCTCGCGCGTCCGCGAGGAGCGCGAGGCCCTCGTCGCGGCGAGGAGGCGCGTCGTGCACCTTCGCGAGGCCGTCCTACCCATGCTCGAAGACCTGACGCGCGTCGCGGTCGGAGCGAGCCCCGAGGCACGCGCCCACGGAGCGGAGGGTCGGCGCGCGGCGCTCGGCGCGCGGCGAGAGCTCGTGCGAGCCCTCGAGGAGTACTGGCGTGCGCGCTTTCGGCTGGAACGAACGGTCGGCGGACGCCTGCCGTGACGCGCGCTCGGTCGACGCGTCAGTTCGCCATTCCGCCGCACTCGAGCTTGACCTCGACCTTGGCGGTCGGGTCCGCCTCGAGCCGCTTGCAGGTCTCCGGGCAGAGGAGGATCAGCTTCTCCGCCTCGTCGATGTAGAACTTGTCATCTCCGCCCGCGCAGGCGCCCTCGGACTCGACGCGCGTGAACTCGTCGGGCACGCTCATGTCCCCGGGCGAATAGACGAGCGTGATCGTGTTGAGGTCGAGAGCCTGCCCATCCTCGGGCTCGGGCAAGGCGATCTTGCACGGGACCTTGCTGCCCGAGACGACGCCCTCGGCGACCTTCTTGAAGATCGCGTCAAAGCCGCCGAGCTCGCACACCGGGAAGCGGAGGCCGCCGGTACCCTTCGCGAGGTACTGATACCCCATCGCCGCGGACACCGCGGTCTTGCACTTGTCGGCGGTCACGCCGTCGAACGGCTGGAAGGGATCGAGCGCCATCGAGTTCGGACCGATCGGAGCGCTGGTCTGGACGTCCTTCGCGAGGTTCTTCGACTGAAGGCCGACGAGCCCGTAGAACTGATAGTTGCGCGCGGCGCTGGTGCCGAACTGCTGCGGCGAGAGCGCGAGCAGCGCCTTGTCGAAGGCGAGCGCCATCTGCTTTGCGGACGCGTCATTGTTCTGGTCGTCGAACTTGATTGGGGCGTCGCCGCCCGACCAAGTGCAGTTGGGGCGATCGTCCGAGATGAAGAGGAAGATCTTGGCGGCCTCGGGGCGGAGCCACTCGTTCCATCCGTTCGGAGCGAGGTTGAAATCGTCTTTCTTCGTGCCGTAGAGCGAGTCAAGGACGAGGCAGAGCGAGTCGTTGCTCTGGGGCAAGCTCTTCATGCTGTACTGGTAGAACTTGCCGGGGTTGTTCCCGGGCGGGCTCGCGCCGATCGCGCCGCAACCCCCCTTCGGGATCGTGCTGAGCGGCGCCTCGACGCAGAGTTCGTACGTTCCGGGGCCGTGGTCGACGAGCATGATGATGCGGTAGTCGACGCCGCTCTGCCCGATGATCTGGGCAAAGTTGAGGTTGATGTTCTGCTCGATCGCGGCGATCTCCTCGCTCATGGAGCCCGAGACATCGACGACGAAGATGATGTCGACCGGCTTCTTCGTGACGTTGGCTTCGACCACGGTATCGGCGCAGGAGCCACCGACGCCCGCACCCCCTTGCCCGCCGGCGAAGGTCCCTGACCCGGTCCCGCCTTGGCCCCCCTCGCCTCCCGCACCGCTGGACGAGGCGACCGCCGTCGACGACGAGGTGAGCTTCGTGTCGTTGGTCGAGTCGCCGCACGAGGCGCCGGTCGAGGAGACGGCCGCGAGGCCGACGAGCGAGAGGAGGAGAGCGAAGCACTTGGAAGAAGTCATGTCGGGTAGGCCGCCTTCGGGAAGGAACCGCGAGCATGCCGCGCGCGGCGCCGCGTGGGCGTTGCAGGACAATGATTATATTCCGTCACGAGCGAGGCTGTCTCGCTCGCCGCCATTCCACCAACAAAGAGTTGGGTAGTAGGGCCGCTGCTACTAGGCTAGTCGCGGTGGAGGACGGGCGCCCCGAGCCGGACAAACCGGACGCGCCCCTCGACGGCGCGGTCGGGGGGGACTCGGCCGCACGTGAGCCCGGTGAGGAGCGACGCTCGCGTCGGGGGCGCACCGGAAAATCCAAGGCGCGAGCGTCGACCGACGAGCCCGCGAAGCCAAAAGGCAAAGGCCGCAAGCGAAGCCAAGAGCGCGCTCGACCGAAGCCGGAGGAGGCCTCTGCCCCTCCCGACGCGGAGCCCGAGGTGCAGGCCGACCAAGACGCGACGGCCGCGAACCCCGAGGTCCCCGCGAGGGACGCCGAGCCATCGAGCGAGGAGCCATCGTCGGAGCCTCGAGCGCCCGAGCTCGGCGAGGGGCTCGTCGCGGACGTAGCGGCCGACACCGCACCGAAGAGCGAGACTCCCACGACCGCCCCGGAGAGCCCGGTCGCGACGCCGGTCGCCCCCTACCCCGTTCCTCCACCACGTCCGCTTGGCGCGACGCTGCCGCCGCCCAGGGTACGTCGGCGCATGGCCTCGCGGATCCCGATGATCGAGGACCGCCTCGATCCGCGCGTCCTCGAGCGAGACTCGCTCGGGCCGAGCTCCGTGCGGCCCTCGGCGAGGCCCCGAGACTCGATCGTGCCGACCTCGGTGCGGCCCTCCGCGCTCGCCCCGAGCATTGCCCCTGCGCCGCGCCTCCCTAACCTCCGAGCTCTCGACGAAGAGGCGGAAGAGGCGACCGTCCGTTCTCGGCCATCCGCCCCACCGTTGGTGGGCCTTGGCGCTCGGCGCACGCCAACGGTCGCGCCGCCGCCCGCGAAGGACTCCATCGCACCCCCTCCGCGCGAACGAGCCGAGGCCGACGGAAACCCGTTCGCGGCGCTCTTCGGGCAGGACACGATCGACCCTGGCGGCGCCCGCGACGACGACGAGCCGGCGCGCGGACGCAGCGACTTTGAGCCCCTCGACGTCGTCCACGCGAACAACCTGAAGGAGTCCGACTTCAATCCATTCGCGAGCGACTCGCGCGTACCGGACGACGAGCCAGCGGCTTCCAGCATGAACAGCTTCCTCGCGGACTCGGTGCCGGTCCCGAGCGGCCTGCAGGCGATGTTCGGGGGAGCGCTCGAGAGCCTCGATCGGACGACGCCCGTGTCACGCGTCGACACGCCTCCGCCACCGCGCAGGACCTCCCGCCCCGCGGTAGCGGAGGACGACGGCGATGCCCCCGACTCCCTCCTCGGCGGAGACTCAAACACCGGCGGAGCAGCGAGCGATGGCGCGTCGAACCGCGACGACGAGCCTGCGCGCGCGCGCGGCGAGGCTGCGCTCCTGGACGACGAGGACGAGCCGCCAGCGCAGCGTGACGCGCCGCGACTCCTCGAGGGCGATGGCGAGGGGCCGCTCGAAGCCCATCGCATGTCGTTCTCGCCGACGAGCGCCGGTTCGACCTCGATCGCGCCAAACCCGTTCGACGACGACTTCGTCCCGCCTTCGATCCTCATCGACACGAACGATCCTTCGCTCACGTCACTCGACACCGCGCTCGAAAATATCCTCGGCGCCAAGTTCAGCAGCGTGCCGGCCGCTGGCGCAGATCGAATGCCGGGTCAGCTCGACGAGATCTTGCGCGACGCCGAGCGCGCCGCGGTACCAGGACCCGAGGTCGATTTCGGTGGGCTCGTCGACGACTTCGCCGAGGACGACGTGCCCTCCTCGGCGGGCAAGGTGCCGCCGGCGGCCGAGACGCTCCGCGGGGCGGCCCACGGCGACGACCCCTTTGAAGACCCAAAGACGCGCGCCGCGCTCCGCAGCGCAGGACGCGGCTGGGACGGAATCCCGGGGCAGGTCGATCTCGCTAGGATCCGCGGCAACGCGGGCGATGAGGTGCTCGACGTCGATGGTGCCGACGTGCACTCGGTCCCACCGCCTGCGCCGCAGCGCTGGCCGGAGGCCGACTCGGAGGATTTTGCCGAGCCGGTGCGCCGACGAGGCAGCTCCTCCGCCGCCCAGTCGTCTGCGCCGCCGCCGTCTCCGAGCGATCCGCTCGACGACGAGCCCACCGCCGACTCCGTCGAGGGATCCGCACCGATGGCCTCCGAGTGGGGCAGCATGCCGCCACCCGCGCTCAGCGAGCGAAAGGCCATCCCGAACTACGAGGACTCGATCGAGAACCTCGTGCGCTCGGCGTCGATTCGACCGGAGCCTCGCAAGGCCGAGCCTCGGCCACCGTCGCTCCCCTCGACCTCGCTTCCACCGCTCGCCGGGAGGCCGAAGCCGCTCGTCCCAAACCTCGGCATGTGGCTCGCCGGGCTCGCCGTGCTTGGCGCCGTCACGGTGACCCTGCTCCCGTGGTACCTGCTGCAACGAGCAGAGAAGCACTCGACCAATTGCTTCCGAGATGTCCTGCGCACCGCCGAGGGCGACCCGCACGGCTGTGTCCCCGGGACGAGCGAGCTCGCCCTCGCGCGGAGCCTCCCGTGGCTCGAGGAGGACGCACGACGCATCAAGGACTCAAGCGAGTTTCGCGCGGCGCGCCTCGCGTACGACAAGGCGACCGCGATCGTGCCCCATGCCGGTCGACGCGACGAAGCCGCGCGCAAGCTCCTCGAGCTCACGTACCGAGGCTCTTCGAGCGAACGCACGGCAGCCCTCGGCGTCGTCGCAGGCGCGCACGCGGCGGTGACGCAGTTCGCCCTCGCGAATCGTGAGCCCGAGGCCGTGTCATTCGCGCTCCGAAGCGCGCGCGCCGTCGGTCAGCTCGAGGACATGCGCGCGCTCGCCACAGGCAGCAGCGAGGAAGACCCCTTCGGGATGAGCCTGCGCCGCGGCGCCCTCCTGTGCCTACTCGGAGACCCGAACGAGGGGGCGCGAGCGTTCGTCGCCGCCGACGTCTCGCATCAGCGCCTCAACACGTCCCTCGACGGGCACGGACTCGCGCGGCTCGGGCTCGTCGCGTGCGGCAAGCCCAAGGGTGTGAGTGGCGAGATCGATGCCCAAGCCATCGGCGATCGCATCCGCCCTTCGATGGCTGCGCTCGAGGCGAGCCTCGAGACGCAAGAGGGCTTCGCAGCGGCGCGCGCGTTCCTCGAGGATCCGAAGTTCAAGGTCGGTGGGATCCAGCGCCTTCGGATCGCACCTTGGGTGATCCGCGAGACGCAGCCGAGCGCACTCGAGGCGCTACGCTTGCTCGCCCCGCAGCACGCCGCCGCCGCGCGACTCGACCTCAACGCCACGCGTACACCGTGGACGTTGCTCGACGTCGAGGTGCCCGTGCAAGCCGTCTACGTTGAGCCGTCCGTCGCCGAAGCCGCCGCGAACTACCTGACCAAGCTCGCAGACAAAGTCGACGGCAAGCCGCTCGACTGCAGCGGCGAGGAGTGCCCGGATCCGGCGGCGTTGAAGCTCCCCGAGGCGATCTTGAACGAAGCCGCGCGAATGCTCTGGTTCGAGTCCGCGGCCGAGCACGCGCGCCTCGGTCATCGCGAGGCGACGATCGAGGCCGTGCAGCGCGCGACCGAGCTCGCCGTCAAATCGCGACGACACCTGAGTGCCACCTTGCTGCTCGCGGTCGGTGACGCGGAGGGCGCGTTGAGCCTGCTCGCGGAGGCGCTCGCCGGGCTCGACGCCTACACGCCGCAAGCGCAGACGCGCATCCGAATGAACCAAGCGCTCGCGCTCGCGCACCTCGGCCGCTTCGACAAAGCGCAGGCCGCAGCAGAGAAGGCGTTCCTTGCAGCCGGCGAGGCCGAGGAGGCGGCTCGCTCCGCGAGCGAGGGACTCGACGCCGACGTCGCGCTCCAGGACGATCGGATCTCGAGCGCGTGGCTCTGGGGCGCGATGAGCCTGCTCGCCGGCAAGCCCGACGCCGTGTCCGAGGCGCTCCGCGACGCGCGCACGAAGGAGCTCGCGGAGGTCGCCACGTGGCTGGGCCTCGCGACACGCCCCGAGGAGGAGCGCCGCGTCGAACGCTGGGAGCTCGCGCTTCCGACCCCGAGCCAGTCGGCCTTGCCGGCCGTCATGTACGTGGTGAGCCGTGCCGTCCCGTCGATGACCGACGTCGAGGTCTGGCTCGACCGCATCTTTCAGCAGGAGCACCGCACCCAGCCGACGCGCGCGATGCTTGCTCGCTCGGAGGCTGCGCGCTGGCGAAACGACCCAGAGGGCGAGCGCACTTGGCAGACGCGAGCATCGAAGGTGCTCGGCCTCGTGAAGGACTACCGAACGGCCCTCCTCGCGCACGTCCTCGAGCTACGCTGAAGCCCTGACGCGGCGATTCGCGCGGCGCATCGGCCGGCATGGTGCGACTCCAAGGCCGTGTTCGGCGCGCGTCGCTCAGAGGCCGCAGCCCGGCGTGATGCCAGACTCGGGGTCGGTCGGGTCGATGCCGCCCGAGCAAAAATCCTCGTAGTTTTTACCGTAGTAATCGCCCACGAACGCATCGACCGCGGCGCGATCGAAGCACTCGGCCTTGAGCGAGTGCCCCCAGGCCACCGCCGCGAACGGCACATCGAGCAGCGGGTCTGGCGTGACGATCAGCCGGTGCCGCGTCGGCTCGACGCACTTGGGATCTTGAGGCGCCTCGGCGACGTAATCGGTCAGCGCCGCGACGAGTCCGCTGCAGTCCCCTCCTGGCGCAAGCCTCTCGCAGTTGTAGAGGAGGACGATGCCGCTGTGCTCGGCGTCGTGCAGGTAGAAGCCGCGCGCGAGCGGCTCGTCGTACGTTTTGAACAGGCCCCACACCGGATAGTGAGGCCCGGACGTCGGGGGATTCGTCGTAAAGGCGAGCGGCTCGCAGAGCGAGACGTGCATTCCCTCTTCGAGCGGCAGATCACAACGTAGCGTGCTGCACGAGCCCTCGGGCAACGAGCACACGCCCGGCTCGGGCAGGGGGGGCGGCTCGTCGAATACGAAATCAAACGTGCTCCGGCCGCCGCAGCCAGGGACGAGCACCGCGACCACGAGAGCGCTCAGGTGAAGATGGCGCTGCACGGCGTCGTCGTCCTTCCGCTGTAGCCCGAGCCGTCGCCCCCGTACTCCGTGACGAGCTCGGGGTTCGGCACGACTGCCTTGAGGCACGCGAAGCCGATGTCGATGATGCTCTCCCCGCTCGACGAGCGGTGGTGTCCGACGTTCGCGCGCAGTCGTCCACCGGCCCGCCCGGCGACGAGGATCGGATAGTCATTCTCGGAGTGGCTCCAGCCCTCGCACACGTCGCTCCCCGCCAGCACGCACGAGTTGTCGAGCAGCGTGCCCGTCCCCTCCTGCACCGCGTCGAGCTCGTCGAGGAGCTTCGCGAGGTTCTGCATGCAAAACACGGTCGCACGGTGCATGTAGAGCTGCTCGTAGGGCAGGTTCATGTGGCTCACCATGTGCTGGTCGGCGTGGCTGTAGTCGGGCGCGCCAGGGAACTCGGGGAAGGCTGAGGGGGGCAGCATCGCGAACTGCTGCGCGCCGCTCGGTCCGGTAAACATGAAGCTCACGACGCGCGTGAGGTCGCACGCGAAGGCGACCGCGACGAGGCGCGCCATGACGGCGTTGATCGCCGCGAGCGGCTCTGTGCCGTCGGGCTCGTAGTCGAGCTTGCCGGGCGGAGGCGGGAGGTCGCACTCCGGCGGGATCGCGAGGATCTGCTTTTGCACGGTAAAGAGGCTGTCGAGGTGGCTCTCGAGCCGCTTGCGATCGTTGGCGCTCACCCTCGAGTGGAGGCGCTTCGCGTCGCGAGAGACGGCGTCGAGCGCAGCGATGCGCAACGCGGCGTCCGGGTCAGCCTCGGGCTTTGGCCCTCCTCCCCCTGGAGCGGTGAACGCACCGAACAGCTTGTCGAACATCTTCTGGGGGTCGCGCTCCATCCCGAGCGGCTGGTCGGGGCCGCGGTGGGACATCGTCTCGAGCGTTGGCCCCTGGTTCGTCACGTGGCGCTTCGTCACCCCGACCTGGAGCGAGCGAAACATCGTCTGCGGATCGATCCAGTCGACCGCCTGCTGATCGAGCGACCGGCCGCCGAACTTCGATGCGTAGGGAGCCCCCATGGGATCGAGGCCGATGAAGGGATAGCCGGAAAACAGCGCCGCCATGCCGTCGTGGTGTCCACGCCGTCCCGCGACCGGGTTGCGATAGCCGGACAGAACGGTGAACTTCTCGCGGTGCGCGGCGAGAGGCTCGAGCTCGGTTGACAGGGTGTAGTTGGGGCCGGTCGCCGCAGGCACCCACTGGTCGAGCCGACAACCGTTGCCCCACATCCAGGTGAGGAGGCGAAGCGGCAACGGCGACCCGTCGGCGTGCCGCGTCCCACCGTCGTCGAGCATGACGTCGAGCAGCGGGAGGCCGAGCGTGACCGCCGCGCCGCCGACGAGGCCGCGTAGCAGCGTGCGCCGAGGCAAGGCGAGCTCGCGCGGGAGCTTTCGTCGGTCGGTCATGGCGTCATCGCCCCCACGCGACGGAAGAGCTCGCTCGACGCGAAGTCGACGAGGAGCGGACGGAAGCTGCCCCCTCGAGCCTCCCAGCGCTTCGTCAGCTCGTTCAGCGCAGGCCACTCGCCGTCGACCTCGACGTGGCCCGTGGCGTAGCGGTGCAGCTGGCGCAGGAGGCAGCTGTGTAGCCCCTCGGATGCCGCGAGCCGCTCGGCGAGCTCACGGGGACCGCTCCATGCCCCGAGCTGATCGACCTCACCGCTCGGATCGATCGGAGCGCCGTTCTCGGTCGCGCGGTAGCGACCGACGGCGTCGTAGCGCTCGAAGGTGAGGCCAAGGTTGTCTGACAGATAATGGCACGCTCCGCAGCTCGGGTCGGAGCGATGCACCTCGAGGCGCTCGCGCAGCGTGGGTGCGGCGCTCGACGGGGGGAGCGTGGTGATGACCCCGGGAGGAGGCGGCGGCATCGTCGTGCAGAGGAAGCGCTCCATCACGAAGAGGCCTCGGTACGTGGCGGACGTGGAGGTCCCGTGGGCCTGCTTCGTCATCACCGCCGCCGAGGTGAGGAGCCCCGTGCGGCCCTGCTCGTCCGGGAGCTCGACCGCGCGCCAGCCATCGCCCTCGACCGAGAGCCCGTAGTGGTTGGCGAGCCGCGCGTCTACGAAGGTCCGCGTCGTCGTGAGCACCTCGGTGAAGGGGGCGTCGCGCGCGATGACATCATCGACGATGCGGAGCGCCTCTTCGCGCATCGACTCGGCAACCTCGGGCGAAAAGTCGGGGAAGAGCTCCGGATCGCGCGCGAGCGTCTCGATGCCGTCGAGGACGAACAGCTCGGCGAAGAAGCCGCGGAGCGCCTCGCGAGACTCGCTCGTCTCGAGGAGTTTTTCAGCCCACGTGCGCACCCCTGCAGCGACATCGAGCTCACCCGCCCCCGCCGCGTCGAGGAGCGCAGAGTCCGGCGTCCGTCCGAGCAAGAGGAACGAAAGGCGCGTCGCCATCTCGTACCCCGTGAGCACGCGGATGTCGTTGCGGGTCGAAGGCGCGACGCCGAGCTCGACCTGGTAGAGAAAGCTCGGCGCCTGCAAGAGCGCCGCGATGACGAGCTCGACCCCGCCGACGAACGTGCCGCGTGCGAGCACGCCCTGCTTGCCGAGCGCGACGAGATCGTCACGCTCCTCGGCCGAGAGTGGGCGGCGCCACGCGAGCCTGCCGAACCGCTCGACGAACGAGGAGAGGCATGCCTCGTCCGCGCTCGCGGTGGACTTGCATCCGGCGAGCGCGGCGATCCTCGCGCTGTCTGTGACGGCGGAGGCGGCGACCGCGCGTGCCGACGACTCGTACGCGTCAACGAGGCTGTCGTTCATGGACAGCTGGCTTGCCGCGATCGCGGAGAAGCCGTTCAGCTGCGTATCGGCGGGCGGCTTCGCGCTCGCGGCCGCGGCGTCTCCGAGCAGGTGCGCGACGCTGCGGACGTACTGGCGCGCGAGTAGGCGGCGCAATGCGGGCTCGGCCGGAACGGCGTCAGCTTCGAGGCCAGGTGGCTCGACCGGCGGCTCGGCGTCGCTCGAGCATGCCCCGACGACCCCGCACGCAACGAGCGCAGCGGCGAGCGACGTTCCGGGGACCCAGCCGGCGAACCTCATGGCCGAGTCATACTAGCATGAAATCCCACACCGGGCTCACGCGAGGGCTCGTTCTGCTAGCCTCGCGGCGTGTCCGGCTCACGCCCGCCCGCGCTCCCGAACCTCGTTCGACTCGACACGCTCGACGACCCGCGCCTCGAGCCCTACCGCGACGTTCGCGATCGCGACCTGTCGGCCCGCGACGTGTTCCTCGCCGAGAGCGAGTCGGTGTTGCGCGTCCTGCTTTGGCGTGGCCACCATCCGGTCCGCTCGGTGCTGCTATCCGACTCGCGCGCCGAGAAGCTCGGTGACCTGCTCGCGCTCGTGCCCGCCGGCACCCCGATCTTCGTGGGGCCCCAAGACAGGCTCGACGCGCTGACGGGCTTTCACATTCACCGCGGGGTGCTCGCCTGCGCCGCACGCGTCGCGGTACCGACGCTCCCCTCGCTGCTCGCCAAGTTGCCGCGTGGCCCGTCGACGCTCGTCGTGCTCGAGTCGCTGACGAACCATGACAACCTCGGCGCGATCTTCCGCAACGCAGCCGCGCTCGGCGCCGACGCCGTCGTCCTCGACGAGCGCTGTTGCGATCCGCTCTACCGCAAGGCGATCCGCGTCTCCGTCGGCGCGTGCCTGGTCGTCCCATACGCGCGCGTCGACGGCGTCCGTCCCGCGCTCGCGGCGCTCCGCGAAGCGGGCTTCACCACCGTGGCGCTTACGCCGAACGAGCCGGCCACCGACCTCCGCGACTTCGGGACCGCGCGTCCCGACCGCGTCGCGTTGCTCCTCGGGAGCGAGGGACCCGGCCTCGAGGTCGACACGCTCGGCGCGGCGGACGTGCGAGCCCGCATCCGTCAGCGCTCGGACTTCGACTCGCTCAACGTGGCGACGGCCTGCGGCATCGCGCTCCACGAGCTCGCCCACCGCTGAGCCCTTCGAGCCGAGCTCCGCGGGCACCCACGACCATCACTCGGGGACGTGCACGGGCAAGCCCGCGGACGACCAGGCGTTCATGCCGCCCCGTACGCTCTTCACGTTGCGGTAGCCGAGGGCCTTCAAGAGCACGAGTGCGTGGAGCGAGCGCTCTCCCACCTTGCACAAGGTCACGATCGGCGCGTCCTTGTCGTCGGGCAGGAGCGGCACCGCGACCCCGTCGGCGAGCGTGCCGAGCGGAATGTTCTCGGCGCCCGAGACCGTGCCGGCCGCATACTCCTCGGGGTTTCGCACGTCGTAGAGCGTGCTCCTCGGGAGAAGCTCGACCGCGTCCGCCGGCTCGACGATGTCGGCCGACCCGCGCGCGAACTCGAGCACCTTGGCGAGGCTCTTCGGCAACCCTCCGCTCTCGGCCGGCTTCGCGCCTTTGAAGAGCTCGGGGATGTGCTTCTGCACCGACGACATGTACTTGTAAACGTTGTCCGCGAATAACACGACCGCGACGACACCCGGCTCGTCTGGGATGTGCCTGAGCGCGCCCGCGAGGGTGAGGCCGCTGCTCGGTCCGGCGACGATGCTCTCCTCCTGGTTGAGGCGCCGCGTCCACTCGTAGGCGTCAGCATTGTTGACCTCGATCAGCCCGTCGTACTCGCTCGGCGCGAAGAGTGCCGTCTGCTGGAGCTGGCGAATGCTGCGCACGCCCGGCACGTCGTGTCCCTCCATCGGGTGCACGCCGAACACCTTCACCGACGGCTTGTGCTGCTTGAGGAACCGCCCGGTCCCGGTGACGGTGCCGCAGGTGCCAAGGCTGGCGAAGAAGTGCGTGACCGAGCCGTCGGTCTGACGCCACACCTCGGGTCCGGTCGTGAGGTAGTGGGCCTCGGGGTTCGCAGGGTTCTTGTACTGGTTGAGGTGGAAGCTACCGGGCTCCTCTCCGAGCTTCGCCGCGAGGGCGATCGCCCCCTCCGGCGCACCGGGCGCCGGGCATAGGTCGTCCTCGAGCTCTCGCAGGTCGGTCCCAAAGAGCCGAAGCGCCGCGCGCTTTTCCTCCGGCACCTTGTTCGACATCGTCGCGGTAAAGGCGTAGCCCTTCGCGTTCGCGAGCATCGCGAGCCCAACGCCCGTGTTGCCCGAGGTCGGCTCCACGAGGCGCGTCCCTGGCGAGAGCTGGCCACGAGTCTCGGCGTCCTTCAGCAGGTGCGCCGCGACGCGATCCTTCACGGCGCCGAACGGGTTGTACCACTCGAGCTTGGCGAAGACGCGGGCGTGCTCGAACGGGAGGATGCGGGAGAGGCGCACGAGCGGGGTCGGATTGTCGACGGTCGAGAGCATCTCGACGATCGACTCGTAGACGCGGGTGGCGTGGTTCATCGTGGACTCGGCATATCAAGAGCGAGGGGGCGGCGCTCTGCCGCGCAAACGGACCGTCTGTTTTAGTGGACAATAGCACGAATCACGGAGTCGTCCCGAACATCGTCGCACGGCCCGACCGCGCGCAAGAGACCCGCATTACTTAGCAAATAGTCTCTCGCAGGGGGTCCCATGTGGCCCGGGAGAGGCTCACCGGGACATCGATAACGTGTCCACCAGACGAGAAAAACCCTGCGGCGGCGCGCGGCCATCGCGGGGTCTGGGGGCGACAGGATTGGGGGGCTACGGAGGCCGACGCTCCGAGGCCCGGCCGCGTCAGCCGTCGTGCCTCACGCGCGCGACTCGATGGGGACGTAATCCTGTGAGGTGTGGCCCGTGTAGATCTGTCGGGGGCGGGCGATGCGGGTGCTCGGGTCCTCGTTCATCTCCTTCCACTGCGCGATCCAGCCGGGCAGGCGACCGAGCGCGAAGAGGACCGTGAACATGTTCGTCGGGAAGCCGAGCGCGCGGTAGATGATGCCGCTGTAGAAGTCGACGTTCGGGTAGAGCTTCCGGTCCTTGAAGTAGCTGTCGTTCAGCGCGGCCTCCTCGAGGCGCTTCGCCACGTCGAGCAGCGGATCGGGCTTGCCGAGCTTCGTCAGCGCGCGGTCGGCGGCCTTCTTGATGAGGAGCGCGCGCGGGTCGAAGTTCTTGTACACGCGGTGCCCGAAGCCCATCAGCTTCACGCCGCTCGCCTTGTCCTTCACGAGCGACAGGAACTTGTTCACGTCGCCGCCGTTCGCCTGGATCTCCTCGAGCATCCCGATGACCTCTTGGTTCGCGCCGCCGTGGCGGGGCCCCCAGAGGGCGCAGATGCCGGCGGCAATCGACGCGAACAGGTTGGCCTGACCGCTGCCGACAACGCGCACCGTGCTCGTCGAACAGTTCTGCTCGTGATCGGCATGGAGGATGAGGAGCAGGTTGACGATCTTCACGATCTCGTCGTCCGGCTCGTAGGGCGCACAGGGCGTCGCGAACATCATGTGGAGCAGGTTCGCGCAGTAGCTGAGGTCATTGCGCGGGTACATCACCGGCTGGCCGATCGACTTCTTGTACGAGAAGGCGGCGATCGTGCGGACCTTCGAGAGGAGGCGCGTCGCGGTGATGTCGAAGAGCTCGGTGTTCGTCGCGTCGAGCGCCTCGGGGTAGAAGCTCGACAGCGAGCAGACCATCGCGCTCAGGATCGCCATCGGGTGGGCGGTCGACGGGTAGCCATCGAAGAAGTGCTTCATGTCCTCGTGGATGAGCGAGTGCATGGTGAGCTTCTTCGAGAACTCGGCGAGCTCGGTCTGGTTCGGGAGGCGGCCGTTGATGAGCAGGTAGCTCGTCTCGACGAAGGTCGACTTCTCACCGATCTGCTCGATCGGGATCCCGCGGTAGCGGAGGATGCCCGCGTCGCCATCGATGTAGGTGATCGCGCTGGTGCAGGAGCCCGTGTTGCCGAAGGAGGGGTCGATCGCGATGGCGCCCGTCTTCGCGCGTAGGTCGCGGATGTCGATGGCGACCTCGTTCTCGCTGCCGACGATGACAGGCATCTCGAGGGTCTTTTCAACACCGCCTACGTTGAGCGTCAGCTTCGCAGAGTTCACGCGATCTTCCTCCTTCGACTACCTACGGCCAGGGAGCTTGTTACCACGGATCACGACCGGTCCGCACCGCCGATCGCGTCCGAGAAGAACGCGTTTAGCCGTGCATCGTTGTAGCGCGCCCAGTCGATGGCGAAAGGAAGAAGTTGCGTCTCCCTGTCGCGCTGCACGATCCGCAAAGCCATGGGTTTGACCTCGCGGTAATTGCTCTTCGTGGGAAGGTCGGCGTTCTTCTCGCCGCCGGCCGAGAACAGCGAGATGAGCTTTGCGTCCTCGAGGTCGTAGGTCAGTCGCATTCCCTCGACGACCCGCTCGTGTCCGCGCACCATCAAGCGGCAGCCGGTCGACTTCATGAAGCGCTGAAACTGGCGTCGTCCGAAGCCGAAGCGAGCTACCTCCTTTTGCAGGTCCCGCGGCACCGCGTCGACGTCGCCCGGATCGCTCCACAGCATCTCGAAGGCGAGGTCGGGATCGTTCAACGTGTCAAGGCCGCGCCACTTCGCCTCGAAGGTCGCGTCGCGCGGGATGCCGCCGTGGACGAAGAACGTGTCGCCGAACACGAAGCTCGTCGGCATGTCGTCGAACAACCGACGATACGATCGGAGGAGTTGGCTCCCGTCGACGCTCGAGAGCGAGTCCATCGCCTCGCAGGGACGCACCGGAGCGAGCACGCGCCCCGAGAGCTCGACGTAGTACTCATGGTTGCCGCGCAACACCACGACGTTGCGCGGGTACGCGGTGAGGAGCTCGAGCGCTGCCCGGAGCGTGCCCGTGTAGCCGAAGCGGCCGCGATCGATGTAGTCGCCAAGCAGCACCAGCGTCATCTCGGGGTGCCGAGCGGGGTCCTCGTCGTGACGGCGGACCTTCTCGAAGAAGTCCGACTGCAGGAGCGCCGCCTTGAGGCACGAGTAGCAGCCGTGCAGATCGCCGATGACGAGCAGCTCATGGGTGCGGAACGGGTCGGGGTTCTGCACGTAGACGCGTCCGTCGAGCCAGCGCGGACCGGGTGCGACGTCCTCCGCGGTCTTCGCGCTCGCGAGGATGCCAGCGCCACGCGCGCGCAGCGAGCGGTAGAGTTCCTCGGTGTGGGCGATGAGCTCGAGGTCGGTCTCGCACTGGCCCGCGAACACCTCGGGGGTCTGCGAGAAGTCCCACTCTCCGTCGCGCAGGAGCGGGTGATCGACGCCGCTCCCGACGAGCTTCGATGGCGCCTCGATACGCAGCTCGCGCTCACGGATCTCGACGAGGTCGGCGTCGTCGAGCTCAACCGGGGCGTCGAGGAGCGCCGAGACCTCCGCGAAGAATGCCGCCTCTGCAGGGTGGACCTTCCCGTCGGCGTGCATCAGCTTCTCGACCGCGTCGACGACCGCGCGCTGTGCATCCTCGTCGAGGCGCTCGAGCAGCTCCAGGCAACCGAGCTTCAGCTTGCTCGTGACAAAGCGCTCGTGGGTCTCGCCGTCACCGACCGACTCGGTGAAGTAGTTCTGCACAAGGCCATCGAAGTGCTCGAAGCTCGCGAGGTGACGATCGCGCAGTGCGGTCGCAGGTTCGGTGGTGCCGTCGGAGGGCTCGAGCTCGGCGCGGCGCTGTGCGAGGGCGGTGAGCTCGCCGCGAATGAAGTCCCCCTCGGTCGGGTCGAGAGCGCCATCGATGTAACCGAAGGCCACGAGGCAGAAGGTGAAGGCCCGAACCTCGCGTTCATTGGCGGAGGGATCGACGGACAGTGCGAGCATGACGAGACGCATCGTAGGACGCCTCTCGCGCCCAGCGCCACGAGGAACGACGCCGCGCGAAACGAACGCCGCGCGGGCCCAACCTGCCGCATCTCGCCTCGAAGTGGCGTGTCTGGCCTCGCCTTGGTAAGCGAGTCCCCATGAGCGACACGACGCACGCGGTGATCATGGCCGGCGGCGCGGGGACCCGGTTCTGGCCGGCCTCGAGACGCCTCCGACCGAAGCAGCTCCTCCCCCTCGCCGGCGACGAAGCCCTGCTTCGGCAAGCGGTGTCGCGGGTGTTGCCCCTCTGCGGCTCGAAGCGCGTCTGGATCGCGACAGGGGCGCACCTCGCCGACGCAACGCTGGCGGCGCTCCCCGAGCTAGGCCGCGAGCAGCTGCTCGTCGAGCCCGCCGCGCGGAACACGGCGCCGTGCATCGCGTGGGCGGCCCACGTCGTCGCGCGCACCGAGCCCGACGCCGTCGTGATGGCGCTGCCGAGCGACCACCACATCGCCGACCTCTCCGGCTACCGCGCGACGCTCGAGGCCGCCGTCGCCTCGGCGCGACGCGGCGTCATCACGACGATCGGGATCAAGCCGAGCCACCCCGAGACGGGTTACGGGTACATCGAGGCGGCGCCGACCGGCGAGCAGGTGTGGCGCGCGCGGCGCTTCGTCGAGAAGCCCGACCGCGCGAGGGCCGAGGAGTTCCTCGCGGCCGGAACGTTCTTCTGGAACGCAGGGATGTTCTTCTTTCGCGCGAAGGACATGGTGGCCGCGGTGGCCGAGCACCTGCCGGAGCTCGCGCGAGGGCTCTGCGAGTTGGACGACGCCGCACGGCGCGGCGGCGAGGCCGAGGCGCTCGCGTCGATCTTCCCGAAGCTGCCCTCGGTCAGCATCGACGTCGGCGTGATGGAGCGCATGCCGGAGCTCGCGATGGTCCCCGGCGACTTCGGCTGGAACGACCTCGGCAGCTGGCTCACGGTGAGCGAGCTCGCGGCGAAGGACCCTGCGAGCAACAGCGCGCCCGCGAGCGCGGTGCTCGTAAAGTCGAGCGGCAACCACGTCACCGATCTGCGGTCCGGAGGAGGAAAGCGCGTGATCGCCCTGTGCGGCGTGCGAGACCTCGTGGTGGTCGAGACCGACGACGCGCTGCTCATCGTTCATCGCGACGAGGCCCAAGCGGTGCGCGAGGTGGTCGAGGCGCTCGTCGGCCGCGGCGACCGGGACCTCACCTGACCGAGCCAGGAGCCGACACGAGCCGTCGAGGCCGTGCTTCGTGAACACGGTTTCTGCGAAACGCTTCGCGCGAGCGCGCGCCTGCGCTATCGAAGGATCGCCATGCTGAAACTTGCCCGAATCGTCGCCGCTGCCGCGGCCCTGCTCTTCACCCTGGCCCCTGGCCGTCCCGCGCTCGCCGAGACCGGCGACGAGTACCTGGCGAAGATCGACCAGTCCCTCAACAACTGGAAAACGCTCGACTCGCAGTTCACGGTGACGACCAAGTCCGGCGGCTCGACGACGGTCCTGAAGCTGCGAAACCGCATGCAAAACAAGGGCGCGTTCAACAAGCAGTTCGTCGACATCAGCGAGCCGCCCGACATGGCCGGGACCAAGGTGCTCACGAAGACGCCGCAGAAGATGTACATCTACCTCCCGTCGTTCAAGAAGGTCCGCCGCATCGCGAGCCATATGAACGAGCAGGGCTTCCTCGGGACCGCGCTCGCCTCGAAGGACATGAACCTCACCCACTACTCGGGCGAGTTCGCGCCGACGGTCGTCTCCGACGCGGGCAACGTCCTGCAGTTGAAGCTCGTCGCAAAGAGCGAGAAGGCGCCGTACCCGCGCCTCGACTTGACGATTGACAAGGCGCACTGGGTGCCGACGCAGGTGAAGTTCTTCGGTGAGGGCGACAAGCACCTGAAGACCGAGACGCGCACCGACTACGTCTGCGAGGCGGGCTACTGCATGCCGAAGACGCTCGAGATGGTCGACCACACGAAGAGCGTCACGTCATCGCTCAAGCTCGTGAACTACAAGATCAACCCGGAGCTCGAGAAGGGGCTCTTCTCGAAGCGCAACCTCAAGTGAGCCCGCGCGGCCTCGCCCCGTGAACCGGCGACGGCCTGCCCTCTCACGCGTCGCCGCGGCCGTCGTGGTCCTGCTCGGACTCGGCGGCTGCGAGCCTCCGCCTCCGCGCGCGCTCCGAACCCCGACCCCTGACGCCCGGCCCGCGACGTCGACCCCGGCAGAGCCCCCGCCCGTCGCCTCGAGCGCGACCCCACGCCGCGAGCCGCTCCGCCTCCCGCGAGCCGGCGAGCGTGCGGCGCGCGGACGCCTCGGCATGGTGTCGAGCGAGGACGAGCTCGCCTCGCAAGTAGGTCGTGACGTCCTCGCAGCAGGCGGCAACGCCGTGGATGCCGCGGTGGCGATGGCGTTCGTGCTGTCGGTAACGCACCCCGTCGCAGGTGCGCTCGGAGGCGGCGGCTTCCTCCTCGTCCGAGCCCCGAGTGGCGACGTGAGCGCGCTCGACTTTCGCGAGGAGGCCCCCTCCGCCATCACGCCCGAGCGGCTCGCGCAAAAGACGAAGCGCTCCGCCTACGGCTACGCGTCGGCACCGGTGCCGGGCCTCGTCGCCGGCCTCGCGCTCGCCCGAGAGCGCTTCGGCTCGCGCCCGCTCGCCGAGCTGGTCGCGTCGGCGCGCCGCCTCGCCGAGGACGGCCACGAGCTGAGCGCGCGGCAAGCCAAAGTCCTCGGCTGGTTCTGGAATAGCGTCCGCGACAAGCCGCTTCGAAGGCTGCTCGGCGAGCGGAACCGACCGCTGAAGAAGGGGGCGCTCCTCAAGCAATCTGCACTCGCGCGAACCCTCGGCGCGATCGCCGAGAGAGGCGCCGACGGGTTCTATCGAGGGCCCGTCGCGGCCGCGATCGCGCGCGCCATGGCGCGAGGCGGCGGGCTCGTCACCGAAGAGGATCTAAGCCGCTATCGGCCGCGCGAGCGGACACCGATCCGCGTCGTGTACCGGGGACTCGACGTCTACACGATGCCCCCACCGTCGATGGGCGGCGTGGCGCTCGCGGGGATCTTGAGCGAGCTCTCGACACGCCCGCCGTTGCCTCCCGATGCCCCCGACGACGCGCACGCGCACGCCCTCGTCGAGGCCGCGCGACGCGCCTACGCGGACCGCAGGAGCGTCGGCGCCGACCCCGAGGCGAACGACCGCGCACGCCTCGACCCGCTGCTCGCAAAGCTGCTCGATCCCGAGTACCACGCTCACCGACAGCCCGCGTTCGATCCCGCGCACGCGACGCCCTCCTCCGAGGTGAGGCCGCTCACCGACGAGCCTTCCGGCGACGAGTCGCCCGAGACGACGCACCTGTCGGTCGTCGATCGCGAAGGGCGAGCCGTGTCGCTCACGCTGACGCTGTCGGCAGCCTTCGGCGCGAGGGTGCTCGTGCCCGAGGTCGGGGTCATCCTCTCCAACGCGCTCGGCGCGTTCTCTCCACGGGGCATCAACGTCGTCGCGCCCGGCAAGCGCATGGCGAGCTCGATGAGTCCGACGCTGGTCGTCGCAAACGGTGCGACCGTCGCGGTCCTCGGCTCGCCGGGAGGCGACACGATCCCGAACACCGTCGCGCAGTTGCTCGTGAGCATGGTCGATCGGGGTATGACGCTCGAGGGCGCCATCGACGCCCCGCGCCTTCATCACCAGCACCGCCCCGATCGCGTCCGCTTCGAGCGCAAGCGACCGCCGCAGCAAGCGCTGCTCGAGGCACTGCGGCGGCGCGGCCACGAGGTGCGGCCCGGGCCCGATCAGGGCGCCGCCAACTGCATCGTGCTCGATCCCTCGACCGGGACGGCGTTCGGCTATGCGGACACAAGGAAGGGTGGCCTCGCGACAGGCCCCGAGGACATCTTCCCCACCGCTCCGTAATTGACGGCCATCAAGGCTTCGGGTGCGAGAGCAAGAACTCGATCGCGCGCGGCGCGAACTCGGGGCTCAGGCTCGGGAGGTGTCCACCCTTCGCGATCGTCCACAGCTCGGCCGCGCCGCCGGGCTTGCAGTCGCCGAAGCGCTCGACCGTCGTCTCGGCCCCCGCGAGCTTCATCTCGAGATCGATGGACGGGAGCGACGTGTCGGGCGTCGCAGCGCAGGCGTTGAGCTTGCTCCACTGGAGCACGCTCTCGCGCGCACTCGGGTAACTCGCGCTGCTGAACTTGCCGCCCTCGTAGACCACGGTGGCGTCGGCGTCGCCGTGGATGTGGAGCACGCTCACCGGCTCGGTCGCCTTGCATGTCCTCGGGTCGCTCGGCATCGCTCCCGCGAGGCTCACGATCGACGCGACGACGTCGGCGTGATCGCACGCCATGCGAAACGACATGAAGCCGCCGTTCGAGTGGCCGATGAAATGCACGCGCTTCGCGTCGACGTTGTACGCCTTCTTGATCTCGTCGATGACGCTCGTGAGGTAGGCGGAGTCATCGACGTCGATCTTGCCGAAGTTGCAGCAAGCGTCGCTCGCGTTCCAGAACTTGAGCCCACCGGCGTCCTCCGTCCCCTCGGGGATCGCGTAGAGGAAGCCATGCTTCTCTGCCTGCGCCGTCAGCTTAAAGTAAGCCTCCTGCACGAAGCCGCTCGCGCTGTAGCCATGGAGCAAGATGACGAGTGGGACCGCCTTCGTCCCGTCGTAGCTGTCGGGCACGACGAGCTTGATGGGTCGCGAACCGCCGATGACGACCTCGCCGCTCCCCGAGGTCGCGCCGCTGCTCGACGAGCCGCCGCCACCCGACGATGCGCTCGACGAGGTCGTCGCCGACGACCCAGAGGAACACGCCGAGGTGAAGAGCAGGAGGCCGAGGGCGAGCATTCGCATGACCGCACGCATACACCAGGACGAGGTCGCGCGTCGCGACCGAGCGCATCCCCGTCGCCTTGACGCGAGAGGAGGCCTCGCCCACGGTCCGCGCGATGATTCCGAGGTACACGCCCGCCGAGTTCGCGGACCTCTGGTCGCCGAGAGCGCGCTACGACGCCTGGCTCGCCGTCGAGCTCGCGGCCTGCGAGGCGATGGAGGACGCGGGGCTCGTCCCCGTCGGCACGGCTGCGCGGCTGCGAGCGCAGGAGCTCGTGCTCGACCCGTCGCGGATCGACGCCATCGAGCGGACGACCAAGCACGACGTCATCGCCTTCCTCACGCATGTCGAAGAGCTCGCCGGACCGGACGCGCGCTGGCTCCACTTCGGGATGACCTCGAGCGACGTGCTCGACTCGAGCTTCGCGGTGCTCCTCGCGCGCGCCGCGGACCAGCTACTTGTCCGAGTGGACAGGCTGGTAGACGCGCTCGGACGCCGCGCCATCGAGCATCGACGCACGACGCTCATGGGCCGGAGCCACGGGATCCACGCCGAGCCGTTGCGATTCGGCATGGTGCTCGCAGGTCACCTCGCCGAAATGAAGCGGGCTAGACGTCGGCTCCGGGGCGCGCGCGCGGAGATCGCCGTGGGCAAGCTCGCAGGCGCGGTCGGCAGCTACGCGCACCTATCACCGGCCATCGAGGCGAAGGCCCTCGCGACGCTCGGCCTCGCACCAGAGACCGTGGCGACGCAGGTGGTCGCGCGCGATCGTCACGCCGCGTACTTTGCGGCGCTCGCGCTCGTCGCCGCCGGGGTCGAGCGGCTCGCCACCAACGTGCGGCACTGGCAGCGCACGGAAGTTGCCGAGGCCGAGGAGGCCTTCACCGTCGGCCAGAAGGGCTCGAGCGCCATGCCGCACAAGCGGAATCCGGTGCTGAGCGAGAACCTGTGCGGGCTCGCGCGCGTCGTTCGAGCCGCGGTCGTGCCGGCGCTCGAAGACGTGGCCCTGTGGCACGAGCGCGACATCTCGCACTCGTCCGTCGAGCGAATGCTTGCGCCGGACGCGACGTCGACCCTCGCGTTCATGCTCGAGCGCGCCGCTGGGCTCGTCGAAGGACTCGTCGTCTATCCCGAGGCCATGCAGCGAAACGCCGACCTAACCGGGGGGCGTACCTTTAGCGAAGGCGTGTTGCTCGAGCTCGTGCGGACGGGGCTCGCGCGGCAAGAGGCCTACGTCCTCGTGCAGCGAGCGGCGATGCGCTCGTTCGAGGGGCACGGGGCCTTTCGAGACCTGCTCGCGAGCGACCCAGACGTGACGGCTAGGCTGTCGACGGAGTCGCTCGCGCGAGCGTTCGATCTCGAGCACCTCCTGCGCTGGAGCGACGAGGTGATCGATCGCGCGTTGGAGGAGCCGTGAGCCGTCGCCTCGCACGCGCGCTCTCGCTCGGCGCGCTCGTCGCCCTGTCCGCCTGCACACAGCCGGCAGTGAAGACGCCCGAGGCCTCGTGCCCGCCTGCTCCCTTCACCGCCAAGACCGACGCCATCGTCGACGCCTGGCTCGAGCTCACGCCTTCGTGGGGCCGCGCGGTCGGACTGCACCGCTACGACGGGCGCGTCCCCGCCATGTCGCGTGATGCCCTCGCCCGGCGCGTCCGCTGGGTCGACGACACCGTCCGCTCGCTGAAGTGCGTCACCGAGTGGTCCCTCGGCCCGGAAGAGCGGCTCGACCGCGCCCTCTTGCTCGGCCGGCTGCGCCTCGAGCGCGAGAACCTCGTCGGACGAAGGCTCCCAGAGACCGACCCACGCTTCTACGAGGAGCTCTTCGACGTCTCGGGCTACGTCAACTTCGAGTACGCGCCGCTCGCGGTCCGCGCCGCCCGCCTTGTTGAGCACGAGGAGGGCGCCCTCGCCGAGGCCCCACGCATCACCGAGAACCTCGCGCCTGTCCTGAGTCGCCCGGTGGTCTCCACCGCGATCCGCGTCTACCGAGGCTACGCCGAGTACCTCCGCGGAGACGTCGCGAGCCTGGTCCGAAAGGTCGGAGACCCGCCGCTGCTCGAGCGCTTCGAGCGCGCGAACGAGGGCCTCGCGCGGGCGGCCGACGAGCTCGCGCGGCGCCTCGAGAGCGAATGGCTCCCGCGCGCCAACGACACCGCGCACGTCCTCGGGCGGGAGCGGTACCTCGCGTTCGTCGCGGCCCAGGAGGGGCGCGCCGTCGAGCTCGACGCGTTCTCGCAGATGGCCGAGGCAGACCTCGCCGCGAACAAGGCGGCCTACGAGGCCCTGGCGCCGACCGTCACGATCACGCGCCCGAAGGCGACCGAGCTCGTCGCGGAGGCGACGCGACTCATGAACGCATCGCGCGACTTCCTCGTCGAGAAGCGCCTCGTCACCCTGCCTTCCGACGAGCGCGCGGTCGTCGAGATCTCGCCGCCCTACATGCGGTGGAACGCCGCGTTCCTCAACATGCCCGGTCCCTTCGACAGCGTAGGGCGCGGCTTTTATTACGTGACGCTCCCCGACCCGAGCTGGCCCGCGAAGGAGCAAGAGGAGTATGTCTTCCCCCTCGGAACGCTGCTCGCCACGACCGTCCACGAGGTGTACCCCGGGCATTTCTTGCAGGGCCTCTGGGTCCGCCGCGCACCGACGCGCGTGCAGCGAATGACCGACAGCTACTCGTTCGTCGAGGGGTGGGCTCACTACGTGGAGGAGCTCATGGTGGCCGAGGGCTTTGGCGCGAGCGATCCGCAGAATCGCCTGGGTCAGCTGTCGGACGCGCTGCTGCGCAACTGCCGCTTCGTGGTGTCGATCGGCATGCACGCGCGCGGCATGTCGCTGGCCGAGGCCGAGCGCCGGTTCGTCGAGGACTGCCATCAGGATCGCGCCGGCGCTCGCGAGCAGGCGATCCGCGCGACCTTCGACCCCGGCTACTTCGCCTACACGCTTGGAAAACTCCAGATCCGCGAGCTCCGCCGTGAGGCCGAGGCGCGGCTCGGCGCGCGCTTCGACGTTCGAGCCTTCCACGACGCGCTGCTATCGCACGGGTCGCCCCCGGTAGCGCTCGTGCGCGAGCGGGTGCTCGCCGACCTCGAGGCCACGTCCTCCGCAGCACGCTGAACGCGACGCCGCAGCGCCAACCGTCTTTCTCGTCGCCTCAGGGCCTCGAGGCAACGAGGTTCATCGACTCCGGCGCGCGCAACATCATCGTCTGCGTCGTACGCGCGACGAGGCGCCCGCGATCGTCCCAAAGGTTTGCCGACGCTGTCGCATAGCCACCGTGCGCGCGCTCGCAAGACTTGTCGACGAGCAACCACTCGGAGCGCGTGGCTTCGAGAAAATGCACGGTGAGGTCGAGGCTCGGCGCGTAGAAGCGAGCGTCGGGCCCGAGCGCGTTCGCGAGCGCATCGGGCATCGTGTCGGCGATCGGCGGGAGCGCCAGCGGATCGAGCGACCCATCCTCGGTGAGCTGGGAGGTACGGTAGCGGTACCAGAACGCCGAGCGCGCCTCGCCGCGAGGCCACCCCGCGCGCTCCCATAGCGGAGCCCCGCTCGCGAGCCGCATGTCGTAGTTGTCGAAGAAGGGCCGCGCCGGATGCCCCGCTGCGATCCGAGGCGCATTGCCGGCGTCGGGGCAGTCCTCGGGCAGCGAGGTCGACGGCACGGAGAGCCCAAGGACGTCGGCGCCGTCGCGCGAGCGAACGTAGGTCGCGGTGACCTCGAGGCCTGGTCCAGGGGTGCTCGTCGACGCGAGGGCCGCTCGGAGCTGCACGGCGGCCCGCCCAAGGCGTAGGACCTCGACGCGCACCTCGAGCGGACCGGCGGGGACGGGGCTGCAGAAGAGCGCGGTCGCCGACAAGGGTCGGAGGTTCGCGTCGCCGAGCTCGTGAGTGATGGCGCGCATCGCCACCGTCATCAGGACGCCGCCCGACGGCATGACGTAGCTCCACGCCTCGTCGAGCTCCGCGACGTACCGGCCGCGCGCCCCTTCGAGGCGCGTCACCGCCGTAGACCTCGCGAGATCCTGGGACATGCGACCAGATTTAGCCGTTCGACGTCGCCCCCGGAAGCCTCCTCGAGGGCCGCGCGAGCTTCGGATCGACGAGCGAGCAATCCGTTGTAGAGTCCGCGAGGAGCGCCATGCGTCACCTCGTCGATGTCTCGCCGGAAGGCGGCTCACCGTACCCGGTGTACGTCGGCGGAGCGCCGGACGGCATGCTCGCGGCGCTGTGGCGAGACCGCTGGCGCCAAGCGGTCTTGATCGGCGACGAGACGACTGCGAGCCTCTTCGCCGCTCCGCTCGTGCGGGCCCTCGAAGCTCGCGATGTGGAAGTTCACGTCCTTCGATTTCCGGCGGGCGAGCGCTCGAAGACGCGTGAAACGAAGGCGCGCCTCGAGGACGCGATGCTTGAGGCGCACGTCGAGCGCGACGCGTGCATCGTCGGCGTCGGCGGCGGGGTCGCCCTCGATCTCGCGGGCTTCGTCGCCGCCACGTACCAGCGCGGCATCGACCACGTGTTCGTCGCGACGACGCTCCTCGCGCAAGTCGACGCCGCGATCGGGGGCAAGACGGGCGTCGACACCCCGCGAGGCAAGAACCTCATCGGCGCGTTTCATCAGCCGAAGGCCGTCCTCTGCGACTACGGCGCGCTCGCGTCCCTCGACGTGAGTGAGCGGCGGAACGGGCTCGCGGAGATGGTGAAGCACGCGGCCGTGTGGGACGCCGCGCTGTTCCGCGAGCTCGAGGGCTGGAGCGGTGAGGAGGCGCTACCAAGCGAGGCGCTGGTGGGGCGCTCGATCGCGGCCAAGGCCGAGGTCGTCTCGCGCGACACGCGCGACCGCGGGATCCGGCAGGTGTTGAACTTCGGGCACACGGTCGGCCACGCGCTCGAGGCCGCGACGGATCATTCGCTGCCTCACGGACAGGCCGTGGCGGTCGGGATGACGATCGAGGCCCGCGTGGCCGCGCGCGCGGGCTGGCTCGCCGACGACGACGCGCGTCGGCTGGCGGCCCTCTTGGCTCGCCTCGGGTTACCGACGGCTCCGCCGGTGGCGTTCTCTGACGCGTCGTCGTTCCTCGCTTCCGACAAGAAGACCGCGAGGGGCGCCGTGCGGTGCGCGCTCCCATCGACCCTCGGCGGCGTGACGCCGAGCGGCGGCAGCTACACGCGCGAGGTCTCTTACCAGGCGCTCGCCGCGGCCTGGAGCGAGCCCTAAGCATGCTCTGCGTGACCGGCACCGAGGGCACGCTCGAGGCGCTCCGAAGGCGCTTGAAGCGTGACGCCGAGCTTGCGAAGCATCAAGCCGTAGACGTGCCGCTCGAGGAGATCCGACTCGATCACCTCGTCGCCATCGACGATGACACGTTCGCCTGGCTCGCGAGCGTCGCGTCCGAGCGCACGCTCGTGGCGACGTGCCGCCCCGTGCGGCAAGGCGGCGCCTTTCGTGGCAGTGAGCCCGAACGGCTCGCGCTCCTTCGGCGTGCCTCGGCGAGCGAGCTTGCGATGGTGGACGTCGAAGCCGATGTCGACGATGCGTTCCTCGGCGAGCTCGGACGCACCGCGGCGGTTCGTCGAGGCAAGGTCAAGCGGATGCTCTCGTGGCACGAGCACTCCGGGTTTCCGAAGGGCTGCGGTGAGCGTCTCCGTGACATGGCGCGACGCGACGTCGACCTCGTGAAGCTCGCCGTGACGGTCAGCGACGCCTCCGAGCTCGATGCGCTCGACGCGTGCCGCGCGAGAACCTCGAAGCCTTGCGTGCTCGTCGCGATGGGCACGGCCGGCGTGCTGACGCGCACGCATTACCCAGCTTTCGGCTCGCCCTTCTCGTACGTCGCATCGCAGGCGGACCTCGCGTCCGCGCCCGGGCAGCTCACCTTGGAGCAAGCCCTCGCCCTTGGGCTTCCGCGCTCGTCGACCGCTCCGCTCTTCGGGCTCGTCGGAGGCGCGCAGGTGCAACACTCTCCCGGGCCGCGCCTCATCAACCGGCTGTTTCGAAGGCGCGGCATGGCATCGAGCTACATCCCGATCGTGACGAGCTCGCTGCGCGCGACCCTGCCGCTCCTCGAGCGACTCGACGCGCGCGGGCTCGCGGTCACCATGCCCCTCAAGCGCGAGGCTCTCGAGGTCGCGCGTCCCGACCCTCTCGCGCGCGAGGTCGGCGCGGCGAACTCGCTCCGGCGTCGCGAGGGGTGGGAGGCGACGAACACCGACGTGACGGGCGTCCGCGCCCCGCTCGAGAAGGCCCTCGCGAGGCTCGACGCTCGATGCGCTCGCATCCTCGGGGCAGGCGGCGCCGCGCGAGCCGCCGCCGCCGCGTGCCGGTCCCTCGGGCTCACCGTCGAAGTCGCCGCGCGGAGACTCGATGAAGCAGAGGCCGTCGCCAGCGGGCGTGGTCGCGCGCTCGCCTGGTCGGAGCGTACGCGGGGCCCCGAGCTCGCCCGGTCGGTGCTTATCAACGCGACGCCGCTCACCGGCCACGCCTCGCCCTGGCCAGACGAGGCTCCGCTCGACGTGGCAGCCGTCTTCGACACGGCGCTCGGATCGATGCGCTCGTCGCTGTTGGTGCGCGCCGAGGCCTCGGGCGCGCAGGTCCTCGGGCCGATGGACATGTGGCTCGCGCAAGCCGCCGAGCAACTCTCCTACTTTCTCGACGCTCGCGTCACCGTCGACGAGCTGGAGGACCTTGCGCGATGAGCCACGCGATCGCGGTCCCCCCCAGCAAGAGCATGACCCAGCGCGCGCTCGTCCTCGCCGCGCTCGCCGAGTCGCCGACCACCGTGGTCGGACCGCTCGACTGCGACGACTCGAGGCGACTCCGAGAGGTCCTCGCTGCGCTCGGAGCGACCATCGAGGCGTCCGCGTCCGGCGACGCGCTTCGGATCCTCCCTGCCCCGTTGCCCCTCCGCGGCTCGGAGCGGGCGCTCTTCTGCGGAAATGCAGGCACCGTGGTGCGGTTTGCGGCGCCGCTCTCGCTCCTCTGCGAGGGCGCGCTCCACCTCGACGGAGACGAGCACATGCGACGACGCCCGCTCGGCCCGCTCACCACGGCGCTCGCAGCGCTCGGCGTCGAGGCGCGGCACCTCGCGGCACCAGGCTGCCCTCCCGTCATGCTCCGTCGCGCGAGCGAGGTCGGAGCCTCCGTCACGGTCGACGCGTCGCTCTCGAGTCAATTCGTGAGCGGCCTGCTCCTCGTGGCCCCGCTCTTGCCCCAGGGCCTTCGGATCTCGCAGCTCGGCGAGGCCGTCAGTCGGTCGTATGTTGCGATGACGGTCGCGATGATGCGCGACCGAGGCTGTGCGCTCATCGAGCCCGACGCGCGAACCTTCGTCGTCTCGTGCGGTAGGCCGCAAGGCGGGACCATCACCATCGAGCCCGATTGGTCGGCGGCAGCCTTCATCCTCGCGGCCGCGCGCATCACCGGACTCGACCTCACCCCCGCGAGCGCCCTCCCCGCGGCGGCCTCGCTGCAAGGAGACGCGGCAGTCACGGGCCTCCTCGAGCGCCTCGACGCCGGCTCGGACGAGGTGTTCGACCTGACGGACGTGCCCGACCTCATCGCTCCGCTCACGGTCGCGGCGCTCTTCGCGAGCGGCTCGACCCGAATTCGCGGCGCAGCTCACACTCGCGTGAAGGAGTCGGACCGCGTCGCCGTCCTCGCGCGAGAGCTTCGCAAGATCGGCGCCACGATCGAGGCGCATGACGATGGGCTCGACGTCGAGCCGCTGCGGGACGCGCCGTCCGCTCCGGTGGAGCTCGACCCCGACGGCGACCATCGGATGGCGATGGCCTTCGGACTCGTGTCGCTCGCCTACCCTCGCGTCACCGTCTCCGACCCGGACTGCGTGACGAAATCGTTCCCGACGTTCTGGGCGGTGCTCGAAGAAATCCGCCGCATGCGACGCTGAGGCGCCACGCTTCGACCGCCCGCGCTCCTAGACCGTTCGCCTCCAACGCTCCCCTCGCGAAGCGCATCCGATGGTCCATCGGGCCGCGCACGAGCCACGCAAGTCACGACGAGGCGCGCGCAAGGCCAACGCGCGACGAGGCGTCAGCCGAAGAGCCAATCAAATCCGCGCCGAAGCGCCAATCAAGTGAGCTCCGTGGAGGTGAGGACGGGATTCGAACCCGCGTGTGATGGTTTTGCAAACCATTGCCTAACCGCTTGGCTACCTCACCACCGCTCGGTTTACCCGAGCGCCGAGGGTAATAGCACGGTTGGAGTCGCCGAGAAAACCCACTATAGCGACCCACCATGAACGACGTTGATCGCCAGTGTCTCGACACCTTCCCCCAATGGCTCAAGTCGCTCGGTGAGGACGCCAAGAGCGCGTCCGCTCTGCTCGAGGACACGTCGATCCCCGAGGGTGCTCGGCGTTACCTGACGGGGGCGCTCAACTACCTCTTCAAGTCCCTCGACCTCATCTCCGACGGGATCGAGGATCTCGGCTTCCTCGATGACGCCTTTGTGCTTCGCGTCGCAGCAGCACTCGCGCTCGAGGAGGCCCCATCGCTTCGCGAGGCGGCGCCCGCGGTCGCTCGACTCGCGGACGATTCGGCGCTCGTGCGCTCGCTCCTTGACGCGCTCTACCCGCGCCTCGAGGCCTACGTGAAGCGCCTGCGCACGGGCACGGCGCGCGGTCGCGCGGTCGACGACATCCTCTCGGACGAGGCCGTACGTCGCGACTTCCTGAACGAGGTGTCCGGCTGGTCCGTAAGCTACGAAGCGCCGACCTTCACGCGCGACGAGAAGAACCTCGTCAAGCTGAAGTCGTTCCTGTCGACGCAGCTCCCCTGAGCGCGACTCCGAACGTCACGACCGAAGGAGCCACGCTCGCGCGATGGCGTACGCCGCGGGAGGCGCCGCTCACTCGGTCGCGTCGAGGCGGCGCTTGCTCGGCGGAGGCTCGCCTGCATGGCTCGAGGGGCCGCTGTCGGGACCATCGGGCCCAGGGGCGCGAGGCGCCTCCATCCCCAGCTCGGGCATGAGGTCACGACACTCCGGCTTGTCGCGCAGGTGCGCCAGCAACCGCAGACACGCCGCAGTGAAGTCCTTCTCGAACTTTAGGCCCTCACGCGACCGCTCCGCGACCTGAGTGCGGCCGCGCCCGAGGTCCTCTTCGAGCGCCTCGGCGTAACGCGAGAGCTGCCCTCGAAGCTGCTCAATCTGGCGCTGCAGGCCGCGAGCGACCTTCTCCTTGTCCTGGCGGCGGAGGCTGTAGCGCTCGTGTTGTTCGCGCTTCGCCTGCACGGTCGCGGCGGCAGCCCCCGCGCGCTCGTAGATCGTCGGGTCGAAGCGGGCCGCGCTCAAGGCTGCGTCGGCCTCGGCTCGAGCCGTCGCGGCCTCGCGCTCGAGCACGACCTGCTCCTCCTCGATGCGCCGCTCGTCCTCAGCGTGAGCGGCCGCCTCGCGTGCCGCGCGCGACGCCTCCTGCGCCAGGTCCTCGACCTTTCGGCCGATCTCTGCGCGAAGCGCGCGACCACGCCGCTCGAGCGCGTCGAGCTTTCGCGTCAGGCTCGAGACTTCACCCTCCAAGCGGCTCGCCTTCGCCGACAGGTCCCACGTCTCACGCAGCGCGAGGAGCACCTCTTGCGGCGTCTCGCGGCCGTAGAAGGCGCGCGACACCATGCGCGTGAAGAGCCCAGCGCGACTCGCCCACTCGCCGACCGGCATCGACTGCGGCGGAGGCGGGGGTGGGGGCGCAGGCGCAGGCGGCGGGGTATCGCCACCCTTCACCTCCCACGCCGTCGACGACGGCAAGCTTCGCTGCAGCTTCTTCAGGTCTTCCTGGAGGTGATGCGCGTCGCGGTAGCGGTCCTTCGGAGCCTTGGCGAGCAGTCGGAGCGCGATGGCCTCGGCCACCGGGTTCACGTCGGAGCGAATGTCGCGAGGGCGCTGCGGCGTCGCGGTCTGCTGCATTTTGAGCAACGTCTCGCGGTCCGAAGAGCGGAACGGCAGTTGGCCGGTCAGCATCTCAAAGAAGAGCACGCCGAGCGCGTAGAGATCCGAGGAGGGCGTCGCGTCTTCCCCGCGCGATTGCTCCGGCGACATGTACTCCGGCGTGCCGAAGACCGCGCCCTTCGGCGCGAGCCGGGCGTCTCGCTTCAGCGCCGCGAGCCCGAAATCGAGGATCTTGACGAAGTCCTTACGGCCGCCGCGCTCGGTGAGGAGGATGTTGTCGCTCTTCAGATCTCGGTGCACGACGCCGAGGTCGTGAGCGCGCCCGAGCGCAGCGCACATCTGCTCGATCACGTCGACGCTTCGCGCGATCGCCATCGGCCCGTTCGCCAGCTCGGCCGAGAGCGGGGTCCCGACGAGGTACTCCATCACGAGGTAGAGTTCGCCCTCCTCGGTCTCGCCGATGTCGTGGATGTCGATGATGTGCGCGTGGTCGACGCGGTTCGCGGCCTTCGCTTCGCGGAGCATCCAGGCGCGGAGGTGCGTTTCGGCGCGCAAATCCGGGCGGATCAGCTTGATCGCCACGACACGATCGATGAGCACGTGGCGCGCTCGATAGACGAGCCCCATCCCGCCCTCGCCGAGCCTCGACTCGAGCCGATAGCGCCCAGCGACGACCTTGCCGATCAGCGGGTCCTTCGAGACCTTCTTCTTGAGCGCAGAGCTGCTGGGCCGGTCGGCGAGGATGCTCATGGGAGTGGGGATGCTAGCAGGGTCGCGTCACGGTCTGGAAGCGCGCATTCGCGCCGCAGCGCGACGCGGTCGTGGCGCTCGCAAGCCTCTGGTAGGACACTCCGGTGCGCGCGACTCACCTCGCCGTCTTGCTCGGCCTTCTCGGCTGCGGAGAGCCACGCCCCATCGCGGCCGAGGCCGACGCCCGCGTGCGCCCGCGGGCCAAGGAGGGCGAGGCGCCCCCGCGTCCGCGGGCCGGGCCTGCGCGACTCTACAGCGTCGCCTCCCGCACCTGGATCTGGCCGACGCCGCGAGTGCCGAAGGGCAAACCAGGGGACGGGGCCTCGCGGAGGTTCCTCGGCTACGTGCGCGTCGGCGGCAGCGTGCCCCTCGTGTCGAGCGAGCTGGTCCAGGGGACGAACTGCCGAGGGGGCTTCGTCGCGGTCGCGCCGCGCGGCTACGTGTGCCTCGACGCGACCGTGACGCTCGACGCGTCAACGCCGTTTCTCGCGAACGATGCTGCGACGCGCCCTGCCGAAGGAGCGTTCCCCTACCGCTACGCGCTCTCGAACGGCGCCCCGATGTACACGCGCTTGCCGACCGCACGCGAGGCTCGCCGTAAGGAAGGTCCGCTCGGCCCCGCGGGGAGGTTCCTGCCGCTTCCGCTCTTCCAACGCGGCCACGAGGCGCTCGCGACCCTCGACCCGATCGCGGCGGTCGATCCGATCCCCGACCACGTGGCTCGACGCGTCACCGCCCGCGAGAGGCGCCCGCTCGAGGTGCTCGCGCGAACCATCCCGCACGGCTCGATGCTCTCGTTCACGCGCGCGTTCGCGGCCGACGGGCGTACGTGGCTGCTCTCGACCGACCTCACCCTCGTGCCAGCCGATCGGGTGCGTGAGTTCCGACGCAGCCGGTTCGTGGGGACGAGGCTCGGGAGCGGCGTCGAGTTGCCGATCGCCTGGGCCCGGACCCGCGCGCGCCCCCGCTACCGAAGGCTCGACGACGGGCGATTTCTGCGCTCGGAGCAGGACTGGCAACCTCGCAGCTTCGAGGCGCTGACAGGCCGCGAAGAAGCGCGCGACGGGAGGCGCTACCTCGAGACGCGCGCGCTCGACGGGGCTTGGCTCGACGCCGCAGACGCCACCGTCGTCACCCGCCGCGAGGAGCGCCCGCGCGGGGTGCGGCCGGGCGAGAAGTGGCTGGTCGTCAGCATCACGCAAGGCACGCTCGTCGCGTACGACGACGCGACGCCCGTCTACGCGACCTTGATCTCGCCCGGGCAGGGGGGAGTGCCGAGGAGAGGCGGCGATCACGTCCGCGACTCGACGACGCCGCTCGGCAGCTACCGCATCACCTTCAAGGACCGAGCGAGCACGATGTCGCCGAATACGGACGGCACGCCCGACGACGAGGCGCGCCGCTTTTGGATCGCCGATGTCCCGTTTACCCAGTATTTTTCCGCACCATTTGCGATCCACGCGAGCTACTGGCACGAGAGCTTCGGCGAGCCGATGAGCGCCGGTTGCATCAACGCGTCCCCCTCCGACGCCGAGTGGCTGTTCGACTGGACAGGGCCCAGCGTGCCCGAGGGTTGGCAGGGTGCCACCGGCGCCGCTGCGCCCGAGAACGGCGGAGCGACGTGGGTGATCGTCACGCGCTGAAGTAGAGTGTGGCCATGCGCGCTCACCTCCTCGTCCGAGCCTCGCTCTCGCTGTTACCCTTCGCGTGGATCGCCTGCAGCGGCCGCGGTGAGCCGAAGGGGCCAGCGCCAGGAGGGACCAGCGGCTCGGGCGTCGTGCAACAGACGAGCGCGGGCGCTACCGGGACATCGAGCGCCTCGACGAGCGGAGCAGGTGGCGCAGGCGGAGGACCGGTCGGCCCGGTCCCGGACGAGGCGGATTTGCCCGTCGCGCTTGGCACCTGCCCGAAGCTCATCAGCGGGAAGGTAACCTTCAAGATCCCGGGCCTCCCGGATCGCACCGTCGAGCTCCGCCTCTCGACCAAGTCCTCGACGCTCGACGGTCCGCTCGTCGTGGTGTGGCACGGCGACGCGCAGACGCCGAAGGCCGCGCTCGACGAGGTGCTCGGCTCCAATTACGTGGCGAAGATCATGGCCGCCGGCGGCATCGTCGCCGCGCCGTACAACGACACGCAGGCAGGGCCGCGCGTCTGGCACTCGAGCGAGGGAGACTTCAAGGTCGACGACGACTTCGTGTTGTTCGACCAGCTCGTCGCGTGCGCGAGGAGCGAGGTCGGCATCGATCTTCGTCACATCCACGTCGCGGGCTACCAGCGAGGAGGATTTCAGGCCGCACACTCGGCGATCCTGCGCTCGGGATACGTGGCGAGCGCGGTCATCTACTCGGGTGGCATCGCGGGTGAACCGCTCGAGCCGAAGACTGGCCTCGCCTATCCTCTTATCGTCGTTCACGGCGGCGAGACGCTCGACGTGACGGACCTCGCGCTCGGTGAGGCGAGCGACGCCCTCGCGAAGAAGGCGTCACAGGGCGCCGCGCCGTTCACCGTCGAACACTTCACCGTGATCTGCGACCACGGGAACGGCCCGACGCTGCCGACCGAGATGCACGCTCCGGCGTACGAGTTTCAGACCGATCACCCGTTCGGGACGATCGAGTCCCCGTACGGCAAATCCCTCGATCCGCCCTTCCCGGTCTACTGCTCGATCGCCGGGCCGTAAGGGCCCTCCCTCCGACCGGTCGACTCAGCGTCGGCCGAGCGCGAGCGCATCACGAGCCATGTCGTCGGCGCTCTGCAACACGGCGACGCTGGTCGAGACGGTGAGGCTCGCGCGCCCGAGCTCGAGCATCGCGTCGAGGATGTCGACCTCCGAGGGTACGCGACCGCCGAGCCGCCTCGCGTCATCGGAGATCGACACGGTCGCGGCGGCATCCGCGACGCCCGCGGACGAGAGCGATTCGGCCGCGCGCGCCAGACGGGCGAAGCCCTCTCGCACGCCAGCCGCGCCGGCCTCGGCCGCGCCGACGTATCCGCGCTCGGGGATCCTCATCACGTTGAGCCTATCCGAGCCGCGCGCGAGCGGGAACCCTCGTCCTTCGCAGCGTGCGACCGAACGACGGGCGCCAGCAGAAACTCCTCGACCCGACCCGCAAACGGCTCGAGGTGCGTGGCTCCGAGCTCATGCGAATCGCCGTCGAAGTAGGTCAGCTCCGAGCCGCGGATCCCACGCGCGAGCAGGCGGCTGTTCTCGGCGGGGACCAACTTGTCGTCACGACACGAGAGCACCAGGGTCGGAGCGGTGATTGCGTCGAGCTCGCGCGAGGCGTCGTGCAGCCTTGCCGCCAACGCCTGAAAGACGAGCGCGCGCCGCGAGACCGGATAGCGCTCGGCGATGTCCTGCCACTCGTCGAGCACCGCGGGGTGCGTGCCCGCAAACGACTCTCCGAGGACGAAGCGCGCATCGGTCCGCATCGCGTCGCGCAACGAGCCAAGCCTCGCGATGGCCATCCGTGCGAAGGCTCGCGCCTTCGGCGGGGCGGCGGCGCGACCTCCGGGCGTCGTCGAGACGAGCACGAGGCGGTCGAGTCGCGGGCCGTGCTCGATCGCGAAGCGCATCGCGACCATGCCCCCGAGCGACGTCCCGAGCACGTGCGCCCGCGCAACTTTGGCCGCATCCATCACCTCGGCGACGTCGTCGGCGAGGTCGGTGACCGAGAACGGACGGGCCACGCGATCGGAGCGCCCTACGCCGCGGTTATCGAAGAGCAACAGGTAGAAGCTCCGCTCGAGCCGCGAGACGAGCTCGCCCCAATGGAGCGCGTTGCGTCCCAGGCCGCGAATCAGGACGAGCGTCGGCTTCGCCTCGTCACCCCGAAGCTCGAAGTAGAGTCGTCGACCAGCGGCGCGCGCGAACATGGCCCTTCCAGACTAGCGCTCCCGTCCGCCCCCGTCAGCCGCGACCGTCGGGACGAAGCGAACGACGCCAAGCCGCTCCTCGTGGAAGCGCAGCCCGGCACGGCGAACTCGGACGAGCTCCTCGAGCGCGCCGCCGACGGGCGCAACGAGGAGGCCCCCTCCGGCGAGCGGGTCGAGCAGCGACGACGGCAGGCTCGGCGGTGCGGCAGTGAGCAACATCCGGTCCAAGGGCGCGCGCTCCGGCACTCCGCGGGAACCGTCGCCGAGGTGCGTTCGGACGTTGGGTCGAGCCGCGAGCCGGCTCGACCCGTCGCGCCACAGCTCCGCGACGACCTCGATGGTGTCGACCTCGGCCGCGAGCTCCGCGAGCACCGCGGCTTGATAGCCGCAGCCCGTCCCGAGCTCGAGGACCCGCGCCTCGGCGCTGACCCCAAGGGCGTTCGTCATCAAGGCGACCACGGTCGGCTGCGAGATCGTTTGACCGTCGCCAATCGGCTGCGGCTCGTCCTCGTACGCCGCCTCGAGGTCGAGCTCCAGGACGAAGGCGTGGCGCGGAACGGCTCGTAGCGCCGCGAGCACGCGAGGGTCCCAAGCCGCTCCGCCGCACGCTGGCTCCGTGGCGAGCCGGTCGACGAGCGCGTCCCTCAGGATGCGCGCCTGCTCGTCGCGTTCCATGCGACGGAAGTATGCGCCGCCGAGCGTCCCGCCATCACTTCACGCCGACGATGTAGACGAGCCAGCCCGGCTGGTTCTCTTCGCTCTCGGAGAGGCGGTACTCGTCCTCGTCGGTCGGGTCCCACCAGACCTGGGTGTCGCGGAAGCCTGCTTCGAGGAGGCACTCGCGGATCTCGGGGATCGTCCAGAGGCGCCAATCGTACGTAAAAGCCTCGCGAATTTCCGAGCCGTCACGGAAGCGAAAGTGGATGTGGCAAAGGATCTCGTTCGCGATCGGGTTGTAGCGAGCGTGCTCCCACACGTAGGTAAAGCCGCCCTTGCAGCGCCGGCTCTCGACGCTCGGGACGATGGCCTCGGTGCCCCCGAACAGGTCGCAGAAAAAGAGACCGTCGCGATCGAGGGCCTCGTACGCCTTGCGGAAATACGCGACGAGCTCCTGTCGCTTCTTGAAGATTAGGTAGCTGAAGTTGAAGGCCCCGACGACGTCGACCTTCGGGCCCGCGTACTCGAGCACGTTGGCTCGTGCGAGGGTCACGCGCGCCTGCACCTGCTCCGGCTCGGGCGCGAGCACGTTCGCGCGTCCCCACGCGAGCGGCTCGGGATCGATGTCGACACCGATGGCCGTCCGCGCGCGATGGCCCTTCGCCCAGGCGGTCGCGAGATGCGCGGTCGCGCAGAAATCCTCGCGGAAGCTCTGCGCGGCGCGTCCTCGGGTGCGCTTGAACACGCGCTGAATGAACGCGATCTCGGGCTCTGGATCCTGCACCGCGCGCTGGTAGAGGACGTAGCGGTCCGCGCGGCTCGCGAGGGTCGGTCGGCCCTTCGCGGTTCGGGCAGTGGAGCGGGTTCGCGCGCGCTTCGAGGGTCGCTTCGGGCTCATCGGCTGCGCACCCTAACCGGAAGGTCGCGTCGGAGGAACCGCTCGCTTCGGTCCTTTGCCACAACGAAAAAAGGCGCCCCGAATCCCATCGCTCTTGGGACCCGAGGCGCCTCCCTCATCGTGCCGAGCATGCGTCGCAGGCCCATCCCTGTCGGGACGCTTCACCCGGCTCGATGCACCGCGCGCGGTGACGCGCAAGCCAATCAATCAAGAGAACGGAGTACGAAACAATCAAACGAGGGAATACGAAACCAAACGATCACACAGAGGGGTTCGACACGGATGCCACTCCGTGACGTCTTGGGTGGTCGCGCGTCAACGCAGGAGCGTGAGCGCGAGCTGCGGGGCCTGGTTGGCCTGCGAGAGGACCGAGGACCCCGCCTGAAGGAGCACCTGCGAGCGGGCGAGCTGCGACGTCTCCTCGGCGATGTCCACATCGCGAATCGCGCTGTTGGCCGCCTCTATGCTCGTGCGAATCGTCTGCACGCTCGAGATCGCGACCTGCAGCCGGTTCACGACGGCGCCAAACGTTGCGCGGTTGGTCAGCACCGACGTGAGCGCGGCGTCGACCGAGTCGATCGCGGCGAACGCCGTCGAGCCGTCGGAGCCGCCGATCGACACGCTGCTGAGACCGAGCGCGGAGGCCGACACCCCACCGAAGCCGAGCGCGATCACGTCGTTCGAGGTCGTGCCGATGCCGACCTGGAAGTCGATCGACTGCGCCGTGCCGCCAAGGAGGACCGTGCCGTTGAACTGGGTGGTGTTGGCGAGGCGGTCGACCTCGTCCTTCAGCAGCTGAAACTCGGTGTCGAGGTAGCCGCGGTCGGTCGAGGAGAGGTCACCGCTCGCCGCCTGGACCGCGAGCTCGCGCATCCGGACGACGATCCCGCCGATCTGGCCGAGCCCGCTCTCCGCGGTGTTCGCCATGCCGACGGCGTTGCGGGTGTTGCGCTCGACCACGGTGTAGCTGCGGATTTGAGCCCGCAGGTTCTCGCTCACGGCGAGGCCCGCGGCGTCGTCCGACGCGGTGTTGATGCGGAAGCCGCTCGAGAGGCGCGTGTAAGTGCGCTGGAGCTGCTCTTGTGACTGCCCGAGCGCGTACTGCGCTCGTAGCGACGCGATGTTGCTTGTAATGACTACTGGCATGACTCGACCCCTCCGATCGTCGTGCGTTTCGTAAATGGCTGGTTCATTGACTCGTTCCCGTTCGCGCCGCGGAGCGTCGCGGCGAAGTCTGCGCCTCGAGGAGCGGCGCGCCCTAGCCGACGCGTCGCTGCCTCGAGGTCGGAGGCCGAAAGCGACTGGCGGTACGCTGCCTCCTCGGATCCGGTATTTCCGGGTCCGCCACGACGGACGCCGGTCTCCCGTCGTCCGCCGCTCACCGCCCCTTACACGCCTCGCTCGGCCATCCCTGTCCGGCGGGCCGCGCGGAGCGGCTCCCGTGGGCGAGGTCGTGACGCCATCCCTGATCGTCACGCCGCGCGCCGCGGGCTTGGTCTCTCCCCCGGGGTCTCGGTTCGTCTTCGAGCGAGAGCTCGAGCGACCTGCCTCGGCGGTTCTTGTTCCACCTCGTCGCCCGTCGCCCTTCGAAAGGGCGGGGGAGCTACGCGCCGTCACCCTGGAGCGGCGCGTAGCGTCCCGCGGGGAGTGGTGGGAACGTGTATGGGGTCAGCGGCCGAGCAGCTGCAAGGCGAGCTGAGGGGCCTGGTTCGCCTGGGACAGAACCGAGGCGCCGGCCTGGAGGAGCACCTGGGAGCGCGCGAGCTGCGCGGTCTCCTCGGCGATGTCCACGTCGCGGATCGCGCTGTTCGCGGCCGCGATGTTCGTGCGGATGGCCGCCGTGTTGGCGACCGAGATCTGGAGGCGGTTCGTCGCGGCACCGAAAGCAGCGCGAAGGGTCGACACGCTCTGGATCGCGGAGTCGACGAAGTCGATCGCGGCGACGGCCGCGGTGGAGTCCGAGCCGGCGACGTTGACGTTGCTGAGGCCGATGTTCGACGCGGTGACGCCGCCGAAACCGAGCGTGATCACGTCGTTTGACGTCGTTCCGACGCCGACCTGGAAATCGATCGACACGGCCGTTCCACCGAGGAGGATGGTGCCATTGAACTCGGTCGAGTTCGCGAGGCGGTCGATCTCGTCCTTCAGGAGCTGAAACTCGGTGTCGAGGTAGCCGCGGTCCGTCGACGTCAGGTCGCCGTTCGCGCTCTGCACCGCGAGCTCACGCATGCGCAGCACGATGCCGCTAACCTGGCCAAGGCCGCCTTCGGCCACGACCGTCATGCTGATCGCGTTGTTCGTATTCCGCTCAGCGACGGCGTAGCTCCGGACCTTGCCGCGCAAGCTCTCGCTGATGGCGAGGCCCGCGGCGTCGTCGGCGGCCGTGTTGATGCGGAAACCGCTGGAGAGGCGATAAAACGTCCCCTGGAGACGGCTTTGAGTGTTGTTCAGGGCATCCTGCGCACGCAGCGATGCCACGTTCGTATTGATGACGAGCGGCATGTTTCGAACTCCCTCTTAGAGTTTCGAACGGTTCGGCCGTCATCATGACGGCGGTGGCGGGGTCGAACCGTTCTCAGGGAGTTCGAACGACCGCTTTCCGAGGTCCTTGAGAACTTTTTTTAAAACAACACTTCTAATTATTCCGCACTCTTACGTGACAACGCCTCGCCGAGCCGCCCGCTTTGCTATGGTCGCTCCCATGCTTCCGGGCTTGGTCGCCGGGTCCGAGGACCACAACCGCAGCTTCCGCCGCATGCTCTATCTGCTCGTCTGGCTCGTCATCGTGCCGACGGCGATGCTGCTCGCGCTGTCGATCGTGACGCTGATCTTTTGGGGCGCGAACATGCGGATGCTGTTCGGCATCCTGGTCATGACCTTTGCGTCGTGCGTCGTCACCGGCGGCATCCTCCTCATCGTGTTCGTGCGCCGCGAGGCGAGCCTGTCGAAGCTGCAGCTCGACTTCGTCTCGAAGGTGAGCCACGAACTGCGCACTCCACTCACCTCGATCCGCATGTTCGCCGAGATGCTCGAGGACTGCCGCGACCCCGAGCAGACGGCGACCTGCCTCGCCGTCCTTCAGAAGGAGACGACGCGCCTCAGCGAGCGCATCGAGCGGCTGCTCGACTGGGGCCGCATGGAGGCGGGGCGGCGGGTGTACGAGCTCCGACGTGAGGCTCCGCGCGCCGTCGTCGACTCCGCGGTCGCGGCGTTCGAGACGACGCAGGTCGGGCGCCCGCGGCGGCTCGACGTCGACGTCGCCGCCGATCTCCCCGAGCTGCTCGCCGACCGCGAGGCGCTCACCGACGCGCTCGTGAACCTGCTGACGAACGCCGTGAAGTACTCGCACGAGGAACCGCGCATTCGGCTCTGGTGTCGCCGCGAAGGAGGTTGGCTGCGCTTCGGCGTCTCCGACCAGGGGATCGGCATCGCGAAGCGAGAGCACGGGCGCGTGTTCCAGAAATTTTACCGCGTCGATGACCGGCTCTCGCGAGAGGTCGAAGGCTCGGGCCTCGGACTCGCGATCGTGCGCCACGTCGCGATCGGCCATCGCGGCAAGGTCGACCTCGAGAGCGAGCCGGGCAAGGGCTCGACCTTCTCGCTGCTCCTCCCCGTCCCGACCGACGCCGAGCTCGCGGAAGGAGCCTCGACGTGACCGAGGGTCGAGAGTCGGCTCGGATCCTGGTCGTCGAAGACGACGCGTCGATCCAGCTCGGGCTGCGGATGGCCCTCGGCAAGGAGGGCTACGACGTCACCACCGCGGAAGACGGCGTTTCGGCGCTCGAGCTGCTCGCGAGCGCGGGTTTCGACCTCGTGCTGCTCGACGTCATGCTGCCGCGCCTCAACGGGTACGAGGTACTGCGCACGCTCCGCCGGGAGGGCCTGACCGTACCGGTCGTGGTGCTGTCGGCCCGCAGCGCCGAGTGGGACAAGGTCACCGGCCTCGACCTCGGCGCCGAGGACTACATCACGAAACCCTTTAGCGTGCCCGAGCTCCTCGCGCGCGTTCGCGCGGCCCTGCGCAGGCGAATGAGCCCGCTCGCCCTCACCTACGGCGACGTGTCGATCGATCCCGAGCGGCGCGAGGTGCGACGCGAGGGCGAGCTCGTCGAGCTCACTGCCACGGAGTTCAACGTGCTGTGGTCGTTGGTGCAAGCTCGAGGCCGGCCGCTGTCGCGCGCCCAGATCTTCGAGGCCGTGTGGGGCCCGCAGCACCACGGGACGCAACGGACGATCGACAACTTCGTCGCGCAGCTACGCAGCAAGCTCGAGGCGGATGCGACGGCGCCCCGGCACCTGCTCACGGTGCGTGGCATCGGTTATCGACTCGAGTGAGGCGGGCCCTCTCAGCGCGGAGCTGGACGATGGCTCCTCAGGAGATCGAGCAGCACGGCCTTGGCGCTCGGCGGAACCTCGGGCTGCTTTGCCGCCAACATCGCCACGACGAGGTCTTCGCCGCCGCAGAAGATGAGGGTCGCGAGCGCCGCGACCTCGCCCGGCTGCCCGGTTCCGTGCGACGAGGCGCCGTACGCGCCCTTCTTGCCCTCGAGCTCGAGCCGCTCGGCGTCTTTCATTCGGCGATACTTGAGGCGCTCGGGATCGGTGTCGTCCTTCGCGGCCTGCATCTTGTCCCACTCGCGGTCGAGCGCGGAGGCGCAGGCCTCGGTGCCGTGGTCGAGCTCGTTCACCATGAGACGGGCGTCCCCGGGGAGCTTGAAGACCCGCGCGGATTTGACCTCCTTCGGCAGCTCGCCGGGGGAGTCGACCGGGGTGAGGCCGGGCGGCAGCATCAGGGTCGCTCCGCTCGTCAGGAGGAGTTTCGCGGGGACCGACGTGGGACCCGCGGTCGCGCCCGACGTGGGACTCAGCGCAGGCTCCGCCGTCGACGCAAGCGGCCGACGCTGGGCTTCGACCGAGGCCGCGGCGTCGGGGACGCGGCGCTGCTCTACGGGCGTGTCGCAAGCGGCGAGGGCGAGGAGGAGGGCGAGGGCGGCGCGCATGGTCGCATCCTTCCTCACGGGTAGAGCCGTGTCCAATCGACGACGGTGGCGTCAGCGTCGGACGCGCCGCGCGAGGTCGTCGAAGGTCGGAACGCGGCACGTCGCGAGCCTCTCGATGAGGGCGCCCGGCTCGGTCGCCGCCTGCAGCATCTCGCGGTGTGGCGGCCGCACGAAGCCCTGCTCGGCCGCGTGCTCGAGGAACGCGAGGAGCCCGTCGTAGAACCCGTGCGCATTCAAGAGCCCGACCGGCTTGTCATGGTAGCCGAGCTGCGTCCACGTCGTCGCCTCGAAGATCTCCTCGAGAGTCCCGAAGCCGCCTGGAAGCGCCACGAACCCATCGGAGCGCTCGGCCATCCGGAGCTTCCTCTCGTGCATGGTGCGGACCACCTCGAGGGTCGTCACGCCCTCGTGCGCGAGCTCGAGCTCGAACAGCTTCTCGGGGATCACCCCGTGCACCCGCCCGCCCGCCGCGAGCGCCGCGTCGGCGACGGCACCCATCAAGCCGACGTGGCCACCCCCGAAGACGACGTCGATGCCGCGGGCCGCGAGGGCCGTGCCCATCGCGCGCGCGACGTCGAGCCAGCGCGGGTCCACCTCGTTGCTCGAGCCGCAGTACACGCAGAGGCTACGAAAGCGCCGCTCGGCCACGTCGCACCTCGCGGGTCATCAAAAAAAGTAGCGCATGTCGAACTGCGCGGCGAAGACGAACGCTCGGGGATCGGTCTCGGCGTTCTGCATCGAGCGCGCGGAGTCCCGGTTGAAGTTCGCCCCAGCGATCCAACCGAGCATGAGGTCGCGCCGCCCGGTGTAATACAGGCCAGCGTTCATGCGATGACTGCCCGCGCTCACCACGGTGCCATCGACGACGCCGAACTCGGTGTTGGCCGAGTACGTGCTCTTGTCGAGCTGGTAGCGGTACTCGAACGTCAACCCAAGCGGGACCTTCGGGTAGAAATTGAGCGATGGAGCGACGCCGATGTGAAAGGCGAGATCGCTCGCGTCGAGGCTCGTCGACTCCCCCCCGCCGCTCGGCAGGGTCACCGCCGTGGACGCGCCCTCGAGGCCGAGCGACACCTGGAAGCCTGCGTAGCGACCGAGCGCCTGTCCGTACGCCACCGACGCGCCGCCGCCGTTGCGCTGCCGCTTGGCCGTGATGTCCTCGTCGGTCACGACGCAGACGATCTGGGCGGCCGCGAGGCAGTTCGCGAGGTCCTGCGCGGCAGTCGGGTCCGAGACCACATCCTCGAGGCGCTCGCTCACGTTGACGAGCAGGCCGAGCGGCAAGGCGCGAATGCCCTGCTGAAAGCTCGCGTGAGCGCGGAGGGCGAGCTGGCTGCCCGTTCGCTCGCTCCGAAGGACGCGGATCTTCGCGTTGGGGCGAAAATCGAAGCTGCCGCCTCCACCCCAGGTGAAGAGCGAGAGGCCGTTCGAGCCGACCTCGGCTAGGTAATCCGCGTCGAGCCCGAAGCTGAAGTACTCCGACGGACGAAAATCGACGCCGTAGTTGAGCTTCACGAACGAGATGTTGCGGTCGAACGTCTCGGTCGAGGTCCCACCAGGGGTGGTCGGCGACGGGATGCGGACCGACACGCCCGGCTGGTGGAAGAACTCGACGCTCGAGCCGACGTACATATTGCCGACGACGAACGGGCTGTCGACGAGACGCGTCAGCGGGAACGTGTGACCGAGGAGGGTACGACCGCCCGCTTGCTCGGTCTCGCCCTCGACCATCCCGGGGAGCGGCTTCGCAGCGGCCACGCGATTGACATCCGTCAACCCATTCGCGGGAAGCGGCGCGAAGGCTGGCGGAGCGGCAGGGTCGTAGGGATCCGTCCCAGGTGCCGTAGGGGCCGGCGCGACCGTGGCCGGCGCGCCCCATGGCGCCGGGTTGAATGGCGGCGCGGGTGGCACGGCGACCGACGGCGGGGCCGGCGGCGAGGCCCACTGCACACACCTTCCGGCCGCGTCGGAGAGCACGCAAGGGTTCGGGGCTTGCAGCGGTGCCCCGCCGAGGGGCGCCCAGCCCGGGAGAGGCGCGGCGGGGGCGGGCACGGGCGGCGGCGCGACGACCGGGTCGACACCGGGCGCTTGGGCGAATGCCGGGGAGGATACGACGAGGCCCACGACGGCAGAGGCGGCGAGGAGTCGGGACGACGTACGTTGGTGTCGGCGCATGCGAAGCTCCGAGAGGTGGGCGTTCGAGAGGAGGGGCTGCTGGGACCGTGGGATGTGTCGATTCCGACGAGCGTTCAGGGAGTGCCCGCGATGGTGAACTCGTTCAGCTTCTGGCAGGTGACGGGATAGGGGCGTCCCGCGCTGAGCCAGAGCGGTGGATCGGAGGGCTTTGCCTGCGTGCCGACGCGCAAGAACAGCGGCTTGTTGCATGGGATGGTGATGGGCTGCTCGACCTTGCCTAGGATCCGCGCGAAAAAGTACACGTCCGCCGCCGGGTTTGCGGCGAAGTGGACGAGCAAGATGGCCTCGTTCGGCGCGAGCGAGGAGGTGTCGATGGCTGGCGCGGATGGGGGCGCGCTCGGGGCTGCGCTGGCCTCGGCGCTGGGAGCCGCGCTGGCCTCGGCGCTCGCGGTTGCCTCGGCGCTGGGAGCCGCGCTGGCCTCGGCGCTCGCGGTTGCCTCGGCGCTGCTCGACGCCGACGCCTCCGGGGCAGCTGAGCTGGACGCGCTCGCGCTCGCGGTGGCCGCGGCGGTCGGAGCCTCGAGATCGCTGGGGGTCGGAGGCGGCAGCTGCTTCGCGCGGGTGAGCCAGAAGGCGCCGCCCGCGAACACCAGAAGCGCGGCCCCAAGCCCGAGCCCGAGGGCCCTCGCGAGCGACAGCGGCCTGGATGCTGGGGCCGCAGACGCGACCGCCGAGACCGCCGACGAGGGCGGCGCCTCAGCCAACGCGGCGGACCTCGCCGAGGGCGGCGAGGGAGGAGGAGGCGGTGGCACGGGCGCGGAGGTCGACGTCGGGGGTCGGTCGATGAGCCCCCCCTCGAGGCCGAAGCCGGCTCGCGACGACGGGGGTGGACCGAGCTCCAGTGACGCGAGCGAATCGACGCTCGGCGGGGGCGCCTCGCTTGGCGACGAGGGCTTCGTCGACCCGGGCTCGCTCCGTCCGACCGCGGGCGGCATGCCGACGAGATCGTCTAGGAGCGCCGCGTCGACGGCGGCGGCCATGTCGGCCGTCTCGCCGCCACCCCACGAAATTTCGTCCTCGACCGCGAAAGGGGCCTTCGCGGGGCGCGCGGTGACGGACGCGATCGACGGGAGCCTCGGCCGGATGGAAGGCGGCGGCGGCGGAATGTCGATGTCTCCCGGCGGCGGCGGCGAGGGGTCGGAGGGCGGCGACGGCGGTGGTGCGGCCAGCTCGAGATCGTCTGCCGGAGGTGGGGGCGGGAGCGAGTCGGAGCTCGAGAGCGCAGGCGACGCGGCGGG
>VGRJ01000023.1 GCA_016875405.1 Deltaproteobacteria bacterium
GTCCGCCCGCCGCGGGTCGATGCCGTTCGGGCGCGGCAGCGAGCCGCTCCTCGGCAAGTGGCCGCCGGAAGAGCTCCCGGTCGCCAAGGCGCTCCTCACGCTGACGATGCTCGTCTTCGGGCTGCAGTTGCTTTCGGCATGGAAGCGAGAGCCTTCGGTCGGAACCTTGTTCGACGCCGGCGGTGTCCTTGAGGCCATCCGCGCGGGCGCGATGCTCTCGATCCCGTCGCACGTCGCCCTCGAGCCATGGCGGCTGCTGTCAGCGTGTTTCGTCCACTTCGGACTCCTCCACCTCGGCATGAACATGCTTGGGCTCCTGCACTTGTGCCGGCTGCTCGAGCCCGCCATCGGCTCGGTGCGGCTGCTGCTCGTCTACGTCGTCACCGGCATCGTCGGCTTCGCGGCGTCGCTCGCCTACTACACACTGCAGAGCCAGCCGAGCCCGACAGCGGGGGCGAGCGGCGCGATCTTCGGTCTGATGGGCGCGATCCTCGGGTTGCTCTACCGCCGCGACGACGAGCGCTGGAAGCAGTGGCTCATTCAGACCGTCGGCTACAGCCTGATGTTCGGCTTGCTGATGCGCGGGGTAAACAACGCGGCGCACCTCGCAGGCCTCGTGTCGGGCGCCGCCCTCGGTTGGCTGTTCGCGCCCGGCGCGCCCTCACCGTCGAGCCTCGCTCAGCGGCTCCTGGCCGTCGCGTCCGCCGGCGCGGTCATTGGCTCGCTCGTGCTCGCTCGGCTCTCGCCCCTGCCTGATATCCTCGCGCGCCTGCGCTAGGCGACGAGCCTCACGCAAGTGAATAGGTCTTGATCCAGGGTGGATTTTTTCCAGTCCATTCTCGCGGAAGCGGCCCGTCGCAAGTCATTGAAAGACTTAACGAACCAATGTAGGCGTGTGTGGCCCAATGGTTGCACAGCGCGGCGCCATGACCCAATCCCCTCGCCTCTGCTCTTGGCTCCTCGGCGCCCTCCTCGCGGCTCTCCCCGTGACCACCGGCTGCACCAGCGACACGGGCAGCTCCTCCGATGACGTGACCGACGTCAAGCACACCGACGTCGAGCGTCAGTCGATCGGCAACTGCTGGCTTTACGCCCACGCGAGCTGGATCGAGTCGATGAACTTCTCGGCGACCGGCAAGGCGTTCGACGTGTCGCAGTCCTACTGGACCTACTGGGACTGGTTCAACAAGATCGTCGGCGGGGAGGTGTATTCGGGCGAGCTCGAGACCGGCGGGTTCTACTACGTCGCGAACGACATCGTGCTCGAGCGCGGCATCATGCCCGAGGCAAAGTTCATCAAGGAGGACTCGAACGGCGAAATGTCGTCGGCGCAGAGCTCTGCCTTGAAGATTCTGAACGAGGAGCTGAAGACCGGCCGCCTCAAGACGGCGGACAGCCGCTACGATCGTGCGCTCGTCCGCACGGTACTCGACGACGCCTGGAAACTCACCCCGACGGTCAAGTCGCAGCTCACCAAGGTCTTCGGCAAGAACTACGAGAGGAGCTTCCTCAGCTCGTCGACCACCACGAGCGGCTCCTCCGTCGTCCACCCGAAGGACTTCAAGGTCTGGTACACGGAGCGCACGACGAACAAGAACCAGCCGACCGAGCGCATCACCGGCCTCGACGTCGCCATCAACCAGTGGCGCGTGGCGAGCTACCCGAGCTGGAGCGACTCGTCGAAGCGTGACCTCCAGATCCGCGTCCAGAAGGCACTTCACGACCGTCAGCCGGTCATCATCACCTGGGACGTCGACTTCAACGCGATGGAGGGCCAAGACCCCGTGCTCAAGGGCTCGTTCAACATGACGACCCTGAAGAAGGCCGTTCGCCCGGGTCGCCAGGGCGGTCACATGACGGTCCTCGAGGACTACGAGGTCGAGACGAAGGACTTCGGCCTCCTGAAGGCGGGCGTCACGCTCGATCCGAAGAACGCCGAGGACGCGAAGAAGCTCGCGGCGGCGCTGCTCCCGACGAGCTCCCTCAAGTTCCTCCGCATCAAGAATTCGTGGGGCGCGTTCCGCGATGACCGCTCGTCGGCCCCCGGCTTCCCTGGCTACCATGACCTGTACATGGACTACCTGAATGGCCCGATCGCGTGGTGCCCGGACGCGGCGGACCCCAAGGATCCCGCGAAGTGCACCGGCCGGTCGACGCCCTGGGACAGCGTCGTGCTGCCCCCCGGCTACTGACGGTCGGCGCCTCGAAGGCGTGAGCGAGCGCGGCGAGGGCTCAAGTCCTCCCGCGCTCGTTTCGTTTCCATCCGCGCGGCGCCGAGCCCAACCGACGGCAGCGTTGACCGCGTCCGCGTGCTCAGAGCCGCGACAGCGCCGAGAAGCCCGAGTAGCGCCGCATCGACACGTTCATGAGGAGCGCGATGCAGAGCGTGATCGTGAGTACGCTCGAGCCGCCGTAGCTGAAGAGCGGCAGCGGCATGCCGACGACGGGCAACATCCCGCTCACCATCCCGACGTTGATGAAGGCGTGCCAGAAGATGAGCGCGCCGCAGCCGACGGACACGACCGCGCCGAACCGGTCACGCGCCTGCGAGGCGATCCGCAGCGCCCACAAGACGAGGAACCCGTAGAGCGCGAGCAGCACCATCGCACCGACGAAGCCCCACTCCTCTGCAAACACCGGGAACGGGAAGTCCGTGTACTGGTCGGGGAGGAACCGATACTGGTTCTGCATCCCGTTCATGTACCCGTTGCCGAGCGCGCGCCCGTTCCCGATGGCGACGCGCGCGTGGTAGGCGTGGTAGCCCATGCCCTTGATGTCAGCCGCGGGGTTCAGGAACGTCGTCACGCGCGCTTTTTGGTAGGGCAGCGCAAAGGTCCAGAGCAGCGGGCCGCCGATCCCTACCGTCGCGAGCGCGCCGACGAGCGTCTTTCGGTCGATGCGCGTGATCGCCATGATCGAGACGAAGATGAGGCCCATCATCAGCGCGGTGCCGAGGTCGGGCTGCTTCGCGATGAGGAGCCCGGGGATCGCCGTCAAGATCACCGGGACGATGAGCTCGCGGGCCGTGCGCGGTTCGCTCCGTGGATCGTCGTGCAGGTATTTTGCGAGCGCGACGATCAAGCATGGCTTCATGAACTCGCTTGGCTGAAAGCTGAATGAGCCGATGTTGATCCAGCGCGATGCGCCGCGGACGTCGCGCGCGAGCACGAACACGAGCGCGAGCGAGAACACGCCCGCGACATAGATGAGGTACGCGTACCGCTCGATGTGCCGGTAGTCGATCGCCGAGACACCCGCGCCCACCGCACCGCCAATCGCCAGCCAGTAGACCTGGTTGATGTAGATCTCTGCGAGGCCTGCGCGCGTCGTCCCGAAGTACACGCTCGTCGCGCTGTACATGTTGACGACGCCGAGCACCGCGATGATCGCGGCGACGACGAAGAGCGGCCAGTCGATGTGGTCGCGAGGTCGCCCCGACAAATTCGAAGGCCCCAACCCGAGCTCGCGGAGCGTCGAGATGCCGCGCGGCAGCACCGGGAGGCTCATGGCGACGCGCGCCCTCCGAGCGCCTTCTCCTCGGCCTGCCGATCCTGCTCCACGATTCGATGGTAGGCCTGCAGGATTTCGAACGCCACCGGCGCCGCGTGCTTACCGCCAGAGCCACCGTGCTCAATGAGCACGCAGATCGCGACCTCAGGAGACTTCGAGGGTGAGTACCCCGTGAACCACGCGTGGTCGCGGTTGAAGTACCAGATGTTGTCGAGCTCCTCGCTGTTCGTCGGGCGGTGCGAGACCTGCGAGGTTCCGGTCTTGCCAGCCGCATCGAGGCCGGCGAGGCGTGCGCGACTCGAGGTACCCCCCTCCTCGTTGACGCCGCCCCAGAGCGCATCGGCGATGAGCTGACGGTACGTCGAGTCGAGGGTCACGCGCCGCCGGACGCGCGGTGCGAGATCCTGAACCACGGCGCCGTCCGCGGTCTCGACCGAGCGGACGATCTGCGGCTGGTACAGCGTGCCGCCGTTGGCCAGCGCGGCGTAGGCGAGGGCGAGCTGCATGACCGTGGCGGTCGTCGCACCCTGCCCGATCGCTGCGTTGACCGTGAAGCCGATGCGGAACTGCCCCTTGTTCCGTCGAGTCATCCACGCGCGCGTCGGGACCCGCCCGCTCGATTCGGCGTTGATGCCGAGGCCGGTCTTCTGACCCAAGCCGAAGCGCATCGCGACCTCGGCGATCATGTCCATCGTGAGGCCGTAGTCGGACACGAGGCGATAGAAGTACACGTTGCAGCTCTGCGCGATCGCCTTGTGAAAGCTCGTGGGACCGTGCGACTGGGTGCAGCGAAAGATGCGCTTACCGAATGACAAGAAGCCCCGGCAAACGGTGCTCATCCGCTGATCGATGAGCCCCTTCTCGAGCGCCGCGAGCGCGGTGAAGGGCTTCACGGTCGAGCCAGGCGGGTACGCGCCGGACAGCGTCTTGTCGAGCGCAGGCTTCAGCGGATCATTGAACAGCTTGCGAAACGCCTCGCGGACGGTCTGCTTGCCGAATCCGCCCGAGAGCTGGTTCGGGTCGAAGGTCGGCTTCGAGACGAGACCGAGGATGCGGCCCGTCCGAACGTCGATGAGCGCCGCCCCGCCCGCGAGCTCGCTCTGCATCGCTTTGACCATCGCGTCCTGGATCCGCGCGTCGACGGTGAGGCGCAGATCGCGGCCCGGGATCGGCTCGACGCGCTTCGGATCTTCGAGGATGTCCTCGCGGGTCGGGCGCCGAGCGCCACGGGCATCGACCAAGACCTTCTCCCAGCCACGAGTCCCGCGAAGATAACTCTCCCAGGCGCGCTCGAGCCCGCTCGCGCCGACGCGGTCGCCCTCGGCGTAGCCTTGCTTACGAAGCTCGGCCAGCATGTCGGCGTCGACCTCGCGCATGTACCCGAGCATGTGCGCCCCGACCCCGCCTCGCGGGTAGTAGCGAACGCTCACCGGGACGACATGAATGCCGGGGAGCTCGCGCGCGTGGGTCATCAACGCTGCGACGATGTCGCGCGAAATATCCTCCATGAGGACGATCTGCTGTTCAGCCCGCGCGCCTCCTCGCCCGCGAATGGCGAGGATCTTCTGCTCGTAGCGCTGCCGCTCCTCGTCGCCGAGGCTCGCGAGCTCGACGAGGCGGCGCCAGACGTCACCCATCCGCGGGTTGCCTTTGTCGTCGAGCGCTGTGATGCGCTTCGGCTCGACGAACATGTCGTACGAGGCGCGGCTCGCTGCGACCACCTCACCCTTTCGGTCGCGGACAATGCCGCGCGTCGTCGCGAGGGTCACCTTTCGCACGACGTTCTCGCGCGCGATGGCAGCGTACTCGTCCCCCATCATGAGCTGCAGGTGCACCATGCGGCCGACCACCGCGAGGAACAGCACGACGACGATCAACGCGAGCCAACGAAATCGCAGTCGAAACTCGCCGACGTCGGGCCGCGGTACGAGCAGGCTCACGGCCCCACCTCCGCGGGTCGAGCCCCGCTCGAGCTCATCGATCGACTCCGTCGGCACCGGGCTGCACCAGCGTCGCTTGGTGCAAGCGCTCGGCGAGCGCGAAGGCGAGGGGCGACGCGAGCGCGGTCGAGATCGCGTGAGGCAGGACCAAGCTCGCGAGGGCGCGGGGCCTCGCCGCGTCCGCGCCGAAGATCGCGATCACGATGAGGATGATGATGCTCTCGAGGAGCGAAAACGCGAAGCCGAGCGCGATCTTGGTGAGCATCGTCTGCGCCGCGAGTCTCACGCCTGCCGCGCGCGCGACGACGAAGAGCAAGACGCTCGTGAACGTATAGAGCCCGAGCGGCGCCGCCGAGAACACGTCGAGCACGTAGCCGATCCCGAACGCGAGGAGAGCCCCTCTCCACAGCACGTACTCGTGCACGCCCATGAAGACGATCAACGGGAGCACGAGGCTAGGCGTGATCCCCGCGACGTGGAAGCTCCCGACGAGGCGGAAGAGGTTGCTCTGGACGAGGATGAGCGCGAGCCCGAGCACGAGGAACCCGGTGTTCCTCATGTCGTCCCTCCGGGCTCATGCGGCGCGCACTCGCCTCCAGACACTCGGCGTCTCGCGCGCGAGGCCGCGCCCATCACGGGGTCCCCTCCGCGGGCCGAGCCTTGTCCTGCGAGCCGCCCTTTCCAGACTTCGCCTTTTCGGTGTCCTCGGTCGCAGCGGGAGGCGTGAGGATGATGAGCACCTCGCGGAGGCGCGACATGTCGACGGTCGGTGTCGCGATCACCGTCTGGTAGAGGCCGAACGGCTTCTTCTCGACGGACGTGACGCGCGCGACGGGCAGCCCCGCGGGGAAGCGCCTGCCGTGGCCGCTCGTGACGAGCAGGTCACCGACCTCGACCGAGTCGGTGCGCGAGACATACTCAATCTTGCACTGGTACTTCGTCTCGTCCCCAACGCCCCGCGCGAAGCCGCGCGCGCCCGTACGCTCGTCGACCACATCGACGCCGCTGCCCGCGTCGACCACGAGCTGGACCTCGACGGTGTCCCCCGCGACCTTGCCAGTCACCCCGACGACCCCATCGAGTGTCACCACGGGGAGCCTCGCGTTGTTCGCGATCTCGCGCGACGGCCTATCGAGCGTCACCTGCGCCACGCGAAAGAACTCGACGGTGTCCTTGGCGACGACCTCCGCGCTGACGACGTCGAGGTTCAGGTGATTCTTCAGCTGTAAGAGGCCGCGCAAGCGCCGGTTCTCGGTCTCGAGGCCCTCGAGCTTCGAGACTCGGGCACGAAGCCGCGCCGTCTCGGCCGCGAGGTCGGCGTTGTTGCGCTTCACATCGACGAGGTAGACATAGTCGCTGAAGACGCTCGAGAGCCCGTGGGCGAGCGTCGCCGATGCGTACTGGACCGGCGCTATCACCTTCATGATGACGCGGTCCGGACCCGAGAGTCCGCGCGCGTCCCGCTTGATGTTGTAGCGGAGGAACCAGAACGGCACCGCGAGCGCCAGGACGACGACGATCGCGTCGCGGTAACGTCGGATGCTCATCGTGCCCTCCCCGGTACAACCGTTAGCTGATCGTTACCTGCTTCAGGAGCTCGATGTGGTCGAGGGCCTTGCCACAACCGAGGACGACCGCACTGATCGGATCGTCCGAGACCATCACCGGCAGGCCCGTCTCCTCGCGCAGGAGCACGTCGAGGTTCGTCAACAAGGCTCCACCGCCGGTGAGCACGATGCCCTTGTCCGAGATGTCGGCCGCGAGCTCGGGAGGAGTGCGCTCGAGCGCCGACAGGACCGCGTCGACGATCACGTTGATGGGCTCGCTCAGGGCGTCGCGGATCTCGTCCGAGTTGGCGACGACGGTCTTCGGGATCCCGGCGATCATGTCGCGGCCCTTCACTTCCATCGTCAGCTGCTTCTCGAGCGGGTACGCGTTGCCGATCTGGATCTTGATGCGCTCGGCCGTCTGCTCGCCGATAGCGAGGTTGTACTTGCGCTTCATGTAGCCCATGATCGCCTCGTCCATCTTGTCGCCGCCGACGCGGACGCTCTGCGAATAGACGATGCCCGCGAGGGACAAGACCGCGACCTCGGTGGTACCACCGCCGATGTCGACGACCATGTTGCCGCTCGGCTCGGTGATGGGAAGCCCAGCCCCTATCGCCGCCGCCATCGGCTCCTCGATCAGGTAAACCTCGCGAGCACCAGCGCCCTCGGCGCTCTCCTTCACGGCGCGCTTCTCGACCTCGGTGATGCCGAAGGGCACGCAGATGATGATGCGTGGCTTCACCAAGGTGCGACGGTTGTGCGCCATCGCGATGAAGTGACGAAGCATCGCCTCGGTGATCTCGAAGTTGGCGATCACGCCGTCGCGAAGCGGGCGCTCGGCCCGGATGTTCCCGGGCGTGCGCCCCAGCATCTCCTTCGCCTCTCGGCCGACCGCGATGGCTCGCTTGCCGCCGCGCCCATCGTCTGCGACCGCCACGACGGACGGCTCGCACGACACGATCCCCTTGCCCTTGACGTAGATCAGCGTCGTCGCCGTACCCAGATCGATGGCGAGATCGTTCGAGAACAGGCCATAGAGCCAGTCGAAGATCATGGTGGAGGAGCGCTCGGCATACGAGGGGGGGCGAGGCGTCCCAACCTTGGGGCGGACTCCAACCTCAAGCCGCGATCATGCGGCGGGTCGGGCGCGGACGCAACCCGAAGCGAGAGTCGAGAGACTCGACTCTAACCCTTGGAAATCTTGGCCTCTTTGTGCGGCTGATGGTTTCGGCACGAAGGGCAGTACTTCTTGATCTCGAACTTCTGGGTCATCGTGCGCTTGTTCTTCGTTCGCACGTAATTGTGGCGATCGCAGATACCGCACCTCAGCATCAGGTTGTCGCGCATGACGATGGATTCTGTTCAGGAAAGGGAACGAAACTTTAGGGATTTCCCAGGGGTTGTCAACGCTCTTGCGGCCCTTCGGCGTCAACCCTTCGGCTCGTCGGCGGCGGGCGCGTCGTCGGTGTCGCTCCCTGCCCCCTCGTTCCCCGGCTCCTCATCCGCCGTCTCGTCGTCCGCCGGCTCGTCGTCGTCCTCGTCCCCTTCGTCGTCGCCCTCTTCGGCCATGGCGGTACGAACGTAGTCGGAGGAGCGGGTCTTCGTGAGGAAGTACAGGCCGACGGCGAGCGCGAGGAAGCACGCCCACTGCGCGGGAGTGAGGCCTGCGTAGCGAGGGTCTGCCTCGACGATGCGCCCGGCGTCCTTGGGCTCTATCCGATAAAAGTCGAGCAGGAAGCGGATGGGCGCGTAGGCCGTCAGGGTCAGGCCGACGTAGAAGCCGTTCGCGCGCAACGGGCGGCGCTGCCAGAGGTAGTGGCAGGCGATGGCGAGCGGGATGGTCAGCGCGAACTCGATGAAGCCGAGATCGATCCGGCCCTCGTAGCCAGCGGCGAGCTGCTCGACGGGGTAGCGGACGGCAAACCAGGCGTTCGAGAGCTTTCCAGGGTGGTCGTGGACGACGGAGCAGCCGGCGCGCCCAAACACCCATGCGAGCGGAAACGCGCTGACGGTGATGTCGACGTACTCGAGGATCGGCCGCCGCCGCGCGTAACGCCACGCGAAGGCACCGATCACCGCGCCGATGAACCCGCCGTAGCTCGACAGCCCGTCCCATATCTTGAAGAGATAGATCGGGTCTGCCTTGACGCGCGTCGGGTGGTAGAAGAGCGCGTCGAGCATGTGCGACAAGACGAAGCCGCTCGAGACGACCCAGAAGATGAAGTCGTTGAAGACCTTCTCATCGAGCCTGCGCTCCCTCGCGCGCTTCAGCGTGAGGAGCGAGCCGACGTAGACGCCGATCGCCACCAGCGTCCCGAAGGGTTTGATCGACGGCGGGTTCTTCGGGTTCAGGAACTCCAGGAATGGGATCGGGAGCTCGTGATGGGCACCGTCGATGAAGGGGATGAGCGGACCGGACACGCGAGACCCGTTAGCACATCCCCGTCGCGAACTAGTAGAGTGCCCTGATGCGGCTCGTCCCTTTCGAGGAGGCGCTCGCCCACGTGCTTCGGGGCGCGGAGCGACTCGGCGTCGAAGAGGTTGCGCTCGAGGACGCCGATCGTCGGGTGCTCGCCGAGGACCTCGAGGCGCTTCGCCCCATGCCCGAGCATGACCAATCGGCGATGGACGGGTACGCGCTGCGGCTGGCAGACCTCGAAGGCGACGGGCCTTTCGCGCTCGCGGTCGAGGGCGAGAGTCGAGCTGGGGGGCGTCCGCCTGCGCTGCCGGTGGGTCATGCGTGCCGCATCTTCACCGGCGCGACGGTCCCCGACGGGGCCGACGTCGTCGTCATGCAGGAGCGCGTGCGGTTCGAGAGCGAGCGGCTCGTCCTCGTTGCGCGCCCTGCGCCCCGGCAGAACATTCGCGCTCGCGGCGAAGACCTCGCCGAAGGGGCGGTGGTGCTGCGCGCCGGCACTCGCCTGCGCCCCTCGACGCTCGGCCTCGCAGCGGCCCTCGATCGACCCCGCGTCCGCGTCGCGCGCCGTCCACGCATTGCCCTGCTCGGCACCGGTGACGAGCTCCGCGCGCCGGGGACCGCTCACCGACCTGGCTCGCTCCCCGAGTCGAACGCCTACGTGGTCGGAGCGCTCGCGAGGCGCGCGGGCGCCGCCGTTCGGGTGTGCCCGTTCGCTGTCGATGAGCCCGCCGCCCTCGAGCAGGCCATGGCGGGCGCTTTGGAGGACGCCGACGTGCTCGTCACCATCGGGGGCGCGAGCGTCGGGGACCACGACCTCGTCCGACCCACCCTCGAGCGGCTGGGCGTGGTGTTCGACTTCGCAGGGGTCTCGATGCGCCCGGGCAAGCCCACCGCTTCGGGTCGCCTGGGCGGGCAACGTGTCCTCTGCCTGCCGGGCAACCCGGCGTCCGCCACCCTCGCCTTTCACCTCCTCGGCGTCCCGCTCGTTCGCGCGCTGCAGGGGGATGACGCCCCTCACCCGTCGACCGCGACCCTCCCTGTCCTCGGGACTCACCGGCGCCACCTCGGCGCCAACTGCGACGGACGGGATGACTTCCTGCGCGCCCGCCTCGAGCTCCGCGGCGGCGTCACGCACGCTCGCCTTGCGCCGAAGCAGAGCTCAGGCGCCGTGACGAGCTTCGCTGAGGCCGACGTGCTGGTGCGCCTGTCCGGCCTTCGCGACAGAATCGACGAGGGTGACATCTTGCCCACGCTTCGACTCTCCGAGCTCGAGGGCTGACGAGGTCAAAACTGCGTGAATGGGCTCTTTTAAATATCGTATACCGAATATACTCTTATTAGTGAAAACCTTTTAATACGCCAGATTCGATATAGTCCATTCAGGAGCGTATACTAAGTATACTGAACGCTTATGACCTCGCCCGAACGGCCCGCGCCGCTGCGCTTAACCGAGGGGCAGCGCGTCGGGAATCGGGCGCCCCGGCCGCTCAGGCCGACGCGCCGGCCGAGCCAGACGCAGCGCGCTCGGAGGTGTGCTCTCGACGCCAGAACATGCCCACGAGCACCGAGCACCAGACGAGCGAGACGATCGTCAGCATCGTGTACTTGTTGTCGTTCCAGTAGCTGTTCATCCAAACGATCTGCGTGATCGCAGCGACCGCGAACATGCCGAGCTCAGCCGAGCGGCGCAGGCGCGTGAGCGGCGCGCCGAGGATCATGAACGAGTAGTAGTAACAGGTGAGCTGCGACAGGAGGATGATGAAGACCTGCCCGAGGCACTGCGCGACCCAGAGCGACTTCACTCGACGGACGACGACCACGAACGCGGCGAGGGCAGCCAGGATCGCGGCGTACGCCACCAGCCGATAGCGGCGGTAGCGCTCGTTCCGCATCTCCTTCCAGATCTTGAACGGGTCCGTCAGCTTCTCATCGCGCACGAATTCCATCTGGCCGCTGCTCGGCCCCGTCGCCATACGCACCGGAAGCTGAACGGGCGCGGTCCAGCCGATCGAACGACGCTGCCCCTCGGTGAGGCTGTTGCGCCACGCGACTCGCTCCTCGGCGGTGCGGAGGCGAAGCGGCTGCAGGTCGACGAACTTGTGGGCGACGATGACGCGCAGGCCCATGTGGTTCGTGAGCGGAGTCTTGTCGTGAACCTCGAGGGTGTGCTCGTAAAAGCTGACATAAGGATCCGCGAGCCGCCTCAGGAGAGGGCTCCCGTCGTCCTTCATCGTCATGACGCTCGCGAGGGGCACGAGGACCAGCGCCGCGATCGTCCCCCCGAGCAGCGCCTGCTTGTGATCGGGGTGCATGCGTCGCTTCTCGACGAGGTGCGTCACGAAGGGCACCAGGGTGCCGACGACCACGAGGCCCGGGAAGATGCGCAAGAGCCCGGCGTAGACGAGCGCGGCGCCGCCGATCTTGAAGTACCTGCGGTGCATCGCGGCGGCGCTCAGCACGAGGAAAAACAGCCAGTCCTGGCGCAAGAACGCACCGCCCGTCCAGTAGAACGGGGCCGAGGACTGACAGCCCCAAAAGATCGCGCCGACGGCGAACACGCGCCAGCCGAAGCCCCACCAGAGGGCCGCGAACATCCCGGCGAGGTAGAGCAAGTCGATCGCGGCCAGGAACTGCAGGAAGTGGACGCTCGTGGGTGCGAGGTCACTGAAAAACTTCCCCGCGATGGTCCAGACCGGCGGGGGGTTGAACCCGTGGTCCTTCTGCATGTCGGTCCAGTACTGCTTGCCGGACACGACGCGGAAGAAGGCGACATCTTCCTTGTAGGCAGCCCAGCGCGTCTCGCTGAAGAGGCCCTTGCACTGCTCCGGGTGCTCGAGGATTTTCTGCACCGGGATGAGCAGGTTCTCACCGCCGTACTCGGCCGCGTACTCGGCACCGAGATCGCGAACCTTCTTGTCCGCGTCGTGCATCTCGGCGCGGAAGTCGACGAGGGCGGTAGGCGCGGACTTCTGCCCCACCGCGCGGTCGAGCTCGACCCGACGCACACCGAGCTCTTCCTCGGCAATCACGGCGCACTTGTAGAGGTTCGTGTAACCGAGCTCGGGGAAGTACTTCGCCCCCATGTAGTAGTGGTACTGGTCCCACCGATGGTAGTAGCGGGGGTAGCCGAAGCTGAACCCGTTGAAGTAGGCCGTGATCGACGCGAGCGCGAGCGTCACGCCGACGAACTTCTTCCAGCGCTCGGCGATCGGACGCTGCATCGCCTTGCGGTGTTGCTCGTAGAACACGCAGCCGGCTGCCGCGATCGCGAGGCCGGCCTTCGTCAGCTCGACCGAGCGGTCATGCTGCGGAACGTTCCGGGAGATGACGACGAAGAAGCCCCCGATTCCCGCGAGCGTCGCCACGTAGCCGAAGATCGCGCGCGCGCGCGCGGGCAGCGCCTGGTATCCGAACACCGCCACGCCGAAGAACGCGAGGACGCCGACGACGACCAGCAGGAGCTGCGAGAGCGAGAGGTTCGGCATTCGACGGGGACGTGCCTAGCGGCGCCCGACCTGCGCAGCAACCTCGAAGGAAACGAGGCGCTCCGACGGGCGCACACCAAGCACCGAGGGTGCTTCCGCGCCGAAGGCGCAGCACGCGCTCAGGCGGACGGTGCGGCCCCGCCTGCTCCCAGCTCGGAGGCAGCGCGCTTCGCCCGCTTTCGGATGTCGATCGCGAGGGCCTCGTCGGCGTTCAGCTGCATGAAGCAGGCGCGCGCTTCCATCACGCGCGATAGCCCGCGGTACCCTTCGGCCTCATTCCAGCGAAGCTGCCACGACCGCTTCGTCATGTCGGCGAGCTTCGTCGAGTCCTCAATGACGGCGTCGTAGCGCTCGAGCTTCGCGAGCTCGGCCCACCACTCGCTGCGGAGATCGTCGTCGTTCGGAGCGAGGGCGACCGCCTTGTCGAACAGCGCGAGGGCATCATCGACGGCTCCGGTTGCGAGCTTCGCCCGCGCGAGCGAACGCCACGCGCCGGCAACCTCGGGGTGCGACGCACACCACTCTTCGAGCTTCGGTACGGTGTCCTTCAGCTCCATCAGATTCTCGCGGTCCGCCGGCCAGAACTTGAGCGCGAGCGCCATCGCGTCGCCCGGCTCGGCCTCGAGCGCGCGCTCGACGGCCGCGTCCGACTCGAGAGCCTGCCCCGCCTTCGCGTGCGCACCGGCGAGCTCGACCCAGAGCGCAGCCGAGCCTGCATTCGCGTCGAGGTATGCCTTCGCGGCGGCGATCGCCTCCGCGGTCCGACCGAGCTCGCGGAGCGCTGCGACCTTACCGCCAACGGCCCGCTCCGCGGCACGCCCGGTCGCCGACGACATCGCGCGCTCGGCGGCGGCGAGCGCGATCGCGTAGCGCTGCTCGCTCGAGTGGTAGCCCATCTGCTCGAGGAAGTACTCGCTCGTGCGCTCGCCCTGGCTCCACACGTGCTCCTCGAGGTACTCGCCGAGCTGCTCGGCCTTCACGTAGACGAGCGACGCGGCGTCGCGCGGGTTCTCGTAGATCTTCGCGAGGATGCCGAGCTTCGCGAGCGCGTCCATGGCCGGCATGTGGTCGGGCTTCAGCTCGAGCGCCTTCACGAGCGCCTCGGTCGCGGCAGCCTCGTCGCCCTTCATGACCAGCATCTGCGCGTGGCTGACATGAAACTCGGGATCGTCTGCGAACGTGTCGCGAACGATCTTCATCTCTTTCAGCGCCTTGTCGTAGTCTCGCTGGTTCGCGAGGGCGCTCGCGTAGTTGAGGCGCGCCGCGTGGTCCTCGGAGCACATGATCGTGATCCGCTTCAAGGTCTTCAGCGCGTTCTCGAAGTCATTCTCGGCGAAGAGCTTCTGCGCCTTGTCCCAGAGGGCCTTCTTGTCGACGAAGCCCTCCATCTGGGTGATGAGCTCGGAGTTGCGCCTGCGCCAATTGCCGTCCTTGCCGAGCGGCGAATCCGAGAGGAACGACTGAATCCATCCGCGGAGCAGATCGGACTGGAGCCCCTTTTCGGCGAGGCCCTCGAACTCACCCTTCGGCACCGGGATTTGGAACGGCATGCCCTGCATACGCGCCATCTTCTTGTCGAGTGCGATGAGGAGCCACTCCTGGCCCTCGGGGGTCGCTGCGCCACGTCCGCTCATGAGTGCGAACCGTAGTGGGCGACGGGGCCGCTCGGCAAGGCCGAACGAAGCCTTGAAGGGCGCGCTTCCGTTGGCGCCAGCGGGAGGCTACGACGAGCGACGACGTCATGAACGCCGTGTCGCTCGACCTCCTTCGCCAACGAGCCGCCGTCCTTCGAACCGTGCGCCGCTTCTTCGCCGAGCGCGACTACCTCGAGGTGGAGACGCCGGTCCTCGTCCCGTGCCCTGGGCTGGACGTGCACCTCGACGCGTTCGAGGTGCGGGCGCACGACGGAGCGGTCGCGGGCTACCTGTCGACCTCGCCGGAGTACCAGATGAAGCGGCTCCTCTGCGGAGGGCTCGAGCGCATCTTCCAGGTCGCCCACAGCTTTCGGAGCGGCGAGCGCGGCCACCGACACAACCCCGAGTTCACGATGCTCGAGTGGTACCAGGTCGGCGCGAGCTACGCCTCGCTGATGGATGAGACCGAGGCGCTCGTGCGCGCGGTGGCGATGGCGCACCGCGGCGGGAGCTTGCGCGCGCTCGGCGAGGTCGACGCGACAAAGCCCTTCGCTCGATTGACGGTCATCAAGGCTTTTGAGCTATTCGCGGGAGTCGGGCGCGACGAGGTCCTCGCAATGGCCGCGCACGACGAGGAGCGATACTTCCGCTTGCTCGTCGAGCGCGTCGAACCTGGGCTCGCGTCGCTCGCTCGCCCGGTGTTTCTCCACGACTACCCTGCGGCGCAGGCCTCGCTCGCTCGGCGGAAACCCGATGACCTGGCGTGCTGCGAGCGCTTCGAGCTCTACGTGGGCGACATCGAGCTGTGCAACGGCTTCGGAGAGCTCTGCGACGCCGAGGAGCAGCGCGCGCGATTCGTCGCGGACCAAGCCGCACGCCGCAGCCTCGGCAAGCCCGTGTACCCGCTCGACGAGCACTTCCTCGCGGATCTCGAGCGCGGCATGCCGGCGTGCTCGGGCAACGCGCTTGGGCTCGATCGGCTCGTCGCCCTCGTCGCGGGCACCGCGTCGATCGGCGAGGTGATGGCGTTCTCGGCTGAGCGCCTCTAACGACGCGCCCACGAGCGCTCGGGTCCCTCCGAGCACGCGGGGGGACCCGGAGGCACCGACGTTCGGTCAGAGGTTCATCAGCTGGAGCGGCGGCAAGACGTTGCCCATCTGGTTCGGCTTGTCGCCGCGCGAGGTGGTGTCACCGAGGCCGAGCTGGCCGCGGTCGTTCGCGCCCCAGCATTTGATGGTGTCGTCCGACAGCCGCGCGCAGGAGTGATAGATGCCGAGGGTCACGCTCTTGACGAGCTTGGCGGTGCCGAGATCGACGACGAGCAGCTTGTCTCCCATTTGATTCGGGCCGTCCCCTCGGGTGAGCGAGTCCCCCTGGCCGAGGCCGCCGAAGCCGTTGTAGCCCCAGCACTTGAGCTTCTCGTCGTTCAAGACGGCGCACGCGTGATAGAAGCCCGCTGCGACCGCCTTGGCGGTCTTGTTCGCGCCGAGATCGAGCGCGAGGAGCTTGTCGCCCATCTCGCCGGCCTCGTCGCCGAGGTGGCTCGTGTTGCCCTTGCCGAGCTGGCCGTCCCCGTTGCTGCCCCAGCACTTCAAGGTCGCGTCGTCGAGCACCGCGCAGCTGAAGTAGAAGCCCAGCGCGAGGGACTTGGCCTTGCGGTTTGCGCCTAGGTCGATCGCGCCGAGGTTTGCGCCCATCTCGTTGGCGTCGTCACCACGACCCTTGACATCTCCATAACCGAGCTGTCCGAACCCGTTGGCGCCCCAGCATTTCAGCGAGTCGTCATCCAGGAGCGCGCAGCTGTGATAGCCGCCCGCAGCGATCGCCTTTGCGGTGCGGTTCGCGCCGAGGTCGACGCTCGGGAGGCCATCCCCCATCTCCCCAGCTTCGTCGCCGCGCGATTCCGTGTCGCCGAGGCCGAGCTGGCCATCGGCGTTGTTGCCCCAGCACTTCACCGAATTGTCATCGAGGATCGCGCACGTGTGATAGCCGCCCGCAGCGATCGCCTTCGCGGTGCGTCCGGTGCCGAGCAGCACGGGAAACAGCGCGTCGCCCATCTCGTCCCGCTCGTCGCCGCGCGGGCTCGTGTCGCCGACGCCGAGCGAACCGAAGCCGTTGCGTCCCCAGCACTTGACGGTGTTGTTATCGAGGATGGCGCAAGTGTGGAAGCGCCCCGCGGCGAGGTGCTTCGCGGTGCGACCGGTGCCAAGGTTGACGAATGGCAAGACGTCGCCCATGTCGTCGGGCGTATCGCCGCGGTCCAGGCCATCCCCGAGCCCGAGCTGCCCGTGGGCGTTGAGGCCCCAGCACTTGACGTTGCCGTCGAAGTAGCGCGCACACGCGTGCGCCTGGCCGGCGACGATCTCGACGAGCTGCTTCGAAGGCGTGACGCAAGCGCCCGCGACGCAGAGCCCCCCTGGCGCGCAAGAGTTGCCGCATTGCCCGCAGTCCTTCTCGGAGTTCTGCGTGTCGACGCACGCCCCCCCGCAATTGGTGAGGCCCTCTGCACACATGGTGTCACAGACGCCGTCCTTGCAAACCTCCCCGGCCGCGCACGGGTTGTTGCACTGACCGCAGTTCGCGAAGTCGGACTTCAGGTCGACGCAGCCCGTGAAGCAGCGCGTCTCGCCCACCGGGCACCCCGGAACGCAGAGCCCCGTCTTGCAATCCTGGCCCATCGGGCAGGCGTTGCCGCACTGGCCGCAGTTCGACGGGTCATCGGACAGCGTCACGCACTCGCCGGCGCAGTTCGTCGTTCCCTGCGCGCACAAGAAACCGCAGCTCCCGTTTGAGCAGACCTTGCCGAGCGAGCACGCGCTCCCGCAAGCGCCGCAGTTCTGGTTGTCGCTCGTGAGCTCGACGCAGGCGTTCCCGCAGCGCGTCGTCGGCGCCGAGCATTGAACGCCGCAGTCGCCCTTCGAGCATACCTCGTTGCTCGGGCAAGCGTTCGCGCAGATGCCGCAGTTTTCGGGGTCGAACATGAGGTCGACGCACTCGGCGCCGCACTTCGTCGTGCCGCCGTTGCAGGAGACGCCGCAGACACCGTTTGCGCAGACCTGACCCGTTGGGCAGGCGTTCCCGCAGGCGCCGCAATTCACGGGGTCGAGCTTGAGGTCCACGCAGCCGAGGCCGCACTTGGTCGTGCCCCCCGAGCAAGAGGTACCGCACTGACCGACCGAGCACACCTGCCCCGCAGGGCAAGCGACACCGCACATCCCGCAGTTCAACGGGTCGTTTTGAAGGTCGACGCAGGAGTCGAAGCACTCCGTGGTGCCGCCGACGCAATCAAGCCCGCAGAGGCCACCGGAGCAAAGCTGCCCGACCGCACACGACTCCTTGCACATGCCGCAGTTCGCGGGGTCGTTCTTCAGCGTGACGCAGGTGTCACCGCAGCGCGTCGTACCACCGGCGCAATTCAGCCCGCAGGCGCCGCCGGAGCAGACCTCGCCCGACGCGCACTGGTTGCCGCAGCTGCCGCAGTTCGAGGCGTCGTCCGTGAGGTCGGCGCACTCGGTGCCGCACTTGGTCGTGCCGGTCGCGCAGGTCGTCCCGCAGACACCTTGCGAACACAGCTGGCCGGCCGCGCACGCCTTCCCGCACTGGCCGCAGTTCGCGGGGTCGCTCTTCACGTCGACGCAGTCACCCCCGCACTTCGTCTTCCCGCCGCTGCAGGTGAGGCCGCAGCTGCCGTTCGAGCACACCTCGTCCGAGGCGCACGCCGTCGCACACTTTCCGCAGTTCGCGGGGTCGCTCTTCACGTCGACGCAGTCGCCCCCGCACTTGGTCGTCCCGCCCGCGCAGGTGAGGCTGCACACGCCGTTCGAGCACACCTCGCCGGCCGCACAGGCCGTCCCGCATGCGCCGCAATTGGCCGCGTCGATCTTCGTGTCGACGCAGTCGCCCCCGCACTTGGTCGTCCCGCCCGAGCAACTTAGCTGACAGACGCCATTCGAGCAGAGCTCGCCGGCCTTGCAGACGGTGCCGCACATCCCGCAATTCGCGCGGTCGCTCTTCACGTTGACGCACTCGTCACCGCACTTCAGCGTCCCGCCCGAGCACTCGAGTCCGCACTTGCTGGCAGAGCAGACCTGCCCCGCCGCGCAGGCGATTGTGCATTGGCCGCAGTGGCCGACGTCGGTCGACAAGTTCACGCAGTCGCTGCCGCACTTCGTGGTGCCGCCGACGCAGGTGGCCCCGCACTTCCCCGACGAGCACACCTCGCCTGTCGGGCAGGCGTTGCCACAGGCGCCGCAGTTCTCTGGGTCGACCTTCACATCGACGCAGTCGGCGCCGCACTTCGTCGTGCCACCCGAGCAGGTGAGCTTGCAGGCGCCAGCGTCGCAGCCCTCGCCAGGCGCGCACGCGACGCCGCAGGTGCCGCAGTTTTGTTCGTCGAGGTCGAGGTCGACGCACTCCGCGCCGCACTTCGTCGTGCCGCCCCCGCAGGTGAGGCCGCACTTTCCGAAGGAGCACACCTCGGTCGCCTTGCAGACGTTCCCGCACGCCCCGCAGTTGCCAGGATCGCTCGCGACGTCGACGCAAGCATCGCCGCACTTCGTCGACCCGCCGCCGCACGTGAGACCACACTTGCTGGCCGAGCAGACCTCGCCCGCGGCGCAAGGAAGCCCGCAGAAGCCGCAGTTGCCAGGGTCGACCTTGACGTCGACGCACGCGTTGCCGCAGAGCGTCGTGCCGCCGTTGCAGGTGAGGCCGCACTTGCCGGCCGAGCAGACCTGACCCGACACGCAAGCCTCGCCGCACTTCCCGCAGTTCGCAGGGTCGACCGACAGCGAGACGCAGGCCTCGCCACACTTTGCCGTGCCGCCCGAGCAATCGGCGGCGCACTTGCCGAGCGAGCAGACCTGCCCGGCCGCGCAGCCGTTTCCACATAGGCCGCAGTTCGAGGGATCGACGTCGAGGTCGACGCACTGGGTGCCGCACTTCTCGGTGCCGCCGTTGCAGGTGAGGCCGCAGACGCCGTTTGAGCACACTTCACCGACGCCGCACGCGTTGCCACAACCGCCGCAATTCTCGGGGTCGAGGTCGAGGTCGACGCACTCCGTGCCGCACTTCTTGGTGCCGCCGACGCAGGTGAGGCCGCACTTGCCAGACGAGCAGACCTGGCCGGCGGGACAGGCGGTGTCACACGCGCCGCAGTTCGCGGGGTCGAAGCGAACATCGACGCACTCGGTCCCGCAGAGGCTCGTGCCGGCGCTGCAGCTCGTCGCGCAGACACCGTTCGAGCACACCTCGCCCGACGCACACGCCTTACCGCACTGGCCGCAGTGGGCGGCGTCCTTCGTGAGGTTCACGCACTCGCTGCCGCACAAGGTCGTCCCGCCGACGCAGTCGACGCCGCAGGAGCCTGCCGAGCAGACCTCGCCGGCCCCGCAGGCGTCCGCGCACGAGCCGCAGTTCGACGGGTCCAGCTTGGTGTCCACGCACTCGTCGCCGCAGCGGGTCGTGCCGCCCGAGCACTTCAGCGAGCACGTACCGTTCGAGCAGACCTCACCCGACTTACAGACCGTGCCGCACTTGCCGCAGTGGGCCGCATCGGACTTGACGTTGACGCACTCGGTGCCGCACTTCGTCGTGCCGCCGACGCACGAGATCGAGCACCCTCCGCTCGAGCACACCAGATCGGGCGGACACGCGAGGCCACACATCCCGCAGTTCTGCGGGTCGAGGCGGACGTCGACGCACTCGAGGCCGCACTTCGTCGTGCCGCCGGAACAGTCGAGGCCACAGGTCCCGTTCGAGCAGACCTCACCCGGCCCGCACACCGTCGCGCAGGTCCCGCAGTGCGCCGGATCGAGGTCGAGGTCGACGCAGCTCTGCCCGCACTTCGTCGTGCCGCCGGAGCAGCCGAGCGCGCAGGTGCCGTTCGAGCAGACCTCGCCGGACTTGCAGGCGGTGCCGCACGCGCCGCAGTTCGACGGATCGACCTTCACGTCGACGCAGCTCTGTCCGCACTTCGCGGTGCCGCCGAGGCACTCGAACGCGCACTTGCCCGACGAGCAAAATTCTCCCGCCGGGCACGCCGCTCCGCACATGCCGCAGTTCGCGGGGTCAAAGGCGGGGTCAACGCACTTGCCGCCGCACTTCTCGGTGCCGCCGACGCAGTTGGTGGAGCACTGCCCCGCCGAGCACAGCTCGCCTGCGCCACACGCGTTCCCGCAGGTCCCGCATTGGGCCGGATCGACAGCGAGGTCGACGCACTTGCCGCCGCACTTCGCGGTCCCGCCCGCGCAGGTGAGACCACACTTTCCGTTCGAGCAGACCTCGCCGGCCTTGCACGACACGCCGCACATGCCGCAGTTTGTCGCGTCGAGCGAGGGGTCAACGCACTTGGTCCCGCATTTCACCGAACCGCCGGCGCAGTCGAGCGCGCACTTGCCGGCGGAGCAAACCTCACCAGGAGCGCACGCCTTGCCGCACTCGCCGCAGTTCGTCGCGTCCACGGTGACGTCGACGCACTTGCCGCCGCACTTGGTCGAGCCACCGACGCAATCGAGGAGGCAAGCCCCGCTTGAGCAGACCTGACCGGGCGCACACGCCTCGCCGCACGAGCCGCAATTCGCGGGGTCAGACTCGGTGTCGACGCACTTGGTCCCGCACTTCACCGAGCCGCCGACGCAGTCGAGCGCGCATTTTCCGCCGGTGCAGACCTCGCCCGCGCCGCAGGCCTTGCCGCACTCGCCGCAGTTCTTCGGATCGACGGTCACGTCGACGCACTTCGATCCGCACTTGGTCGTGCCGCCCGAGCAATCGAGCGCGCAGAGCCCAGCCGAGCAGAACTCGCCTGCGGGGCACGAGACCTCACACGAGCCGCAGTGCGCGGGGTCGAGCGACAGATCGAAACATTTCGTCCCGCACTTTTCCGTCCCGCCTGCACACGACGTCGCGCAGCTCCCGTTCGAGCACACCTCGCCGGGGGCGCACTTCTCGCCGCAGCTACCGCAGTTCAGCGGATCGACCGAGAGATCGACGCAGATGTCCCCGCACTGAGTCGTGCCGCCGATACACTCGTTGCCACACGTCCCCGCCGAGCAGAACTCGTCGCTCGCGCACTTCTCGCCGCATTTCCCGCAGTTCTTGGGATCGACCGAGAGATCGACGCAGCGATCGCCGCACTTCTCGGTGCCACCGACGCAGTTGATACCGCACTTGCCGGCCGAACAGACCTCGCCCTCGGGACACTTGACCGCGCAATTGCCGCAGTGGCTCGGGTCGAGCTCGAGATCGGCGCAGGTGCCGTCACAGCTCACCTTCCCGCCGGAGCAGGCATCGACGCAGGCCGACGCAACGCACGTCTGACCATCGGGGCAGGCGGTCCCACACGCGCCGCAGTTCTTCGAGTCGTTCGCCGGGTCCGAGCAGACGCCGTTGCAGACCTGACGAGGCGCGACGCAGTTGGTGTTTGGCTTGAACGGGTCGGCCTTCGTCTCGTCCTGGGAGCCGCACGCGCCGAAGGTGCCGAGGACAAAGAGGACCAAGCCTAGGAGTAAGAAGCGCTTCAAGTGGAACGACATGCGACGATGACTCCGTGCCCCAGCACCTAAGCGTGGATGATAGCGACGGATGCCGACGCGCCGCAATGGCGCGGCGCGCATCGTCCCCGGTCAGCCCTTTTTTCGGACGCCGTGCACCTGAACCCCGTCGAGGCGGTAGAGGTACAGCTTTGTCACGCCACGTGCCGCGAGCGGCCTGTCGAGCCCGAGGTAGACGAAGTGCATCTTCCCCTTGCCGGCGGGGTGCTCCTCGCTCCGATCCTCGCCCGCGTCGGTCATCAGGAACACGCCATCACCGCTCGTCACCTCGAGGTTCGGGAGCGGTCGGAGGAGCACGTCGCTGCGGCCCCAGCGCACGCTCGCTGCGTCCGACAGCACGAAGCGAGACAGGTTCTCGTCGACGAGGGCGACCATCGGGAGGCACTCGCCGACCTCGTCGAGGTGCTCCGGCTGGCCGATGTGGAAGTACTTCCGCGGCGGCACGGGTGAGCTCGCGGCTTCGTTCTGCAGGACGGTCAAGCGGCGGAGAAGGGTCATCGAAAAACGCTCGGGGTCGATCGAACGCAGCATAGCTCGTGACCTCGGAGACACCACCGGCTTGACCGGGCCGCCCGAAACGAGGATACGTCGCGACGTGAGTGAGTTTCCGTGCCATTCGCCCGTCGACGGCAGTGAGCTGCCGACGATCGAGGCCACCTGTCCGTCGACGGTAGCGAGCCTCGTCGACCGAGCGCGCGGAGCATCCGTAAGCTGGGGCGACACCGCCCTCGCGCGGCGCGTCGAGCTCATCGCCGAGGTCGAGCGACGGCTCCTGGGGCGCGCGGACGAGATCGCCGCGCTGGTGAGGCTCGAGGTCGGCAAGCCGCTCGAAGAGGCCTGCCTCGCCGAGGTCCTGCCGAACGCAGACCTCGTCAGCTACTGGTGCGACGCGATCGAGGAGCTCCTCGAGCCCATCCGGGTCGAGCCGGATCCGCTGAGCTACCCTGGCAAGCACGGCCGCGTGAGCCGCGCGCCACGTGGCGTCGTCGCGCTCGTCACACCCTGGAACTACCCCGTCGCGATTCCGCTCCGGACCCTCGTACCGGCGCTGCTCGCGGGGAACGCGGTGGTGTGGAAGCCGAGCGAAGTCACCCCGCGCTCGGGGGCGCTGGTCGCCGCTCTGTTCGAAGGCCTCGTGCCGAAGGACGTGCTCACGGTGGTTCAGGGCGGTGCCGACGTCGGACGCGCGCTCGTCGAGGCCGCGGTCGACTCGGTGGTCTTCACGGGCAGCGTCGCGACCGGACGGACGATCGCCCGTAGCTGCGCCGAGCGCTTCATCCCCTGCTCCCTGGAGCTCGGAGGCAAGGACGCCGCGATCGTCCTCGCCGACTGCGACCTCGAGCGCACCGCGAACGGGCTCGTATGGGGGGCCTTCACGAACGCGGGCCAGAACTGCGCCGCCATCGAGCGCGTCTACGTCGAGCGCGCGATCGCCGAGCCGCTCATCGAGCGCATCGTCGCGACGACGCGAACGCTCGGCGCCTCGGACGTCGGGGTCCTGACCACGCTCGCGCAGGCCGAGAAGGTCCGCGAACACCTCCGCGACGCTATCGCCAAGGGCGCCCAGGTGCTCGTCGGAGGCGAGCCCGAGGGCGAGGCGAACCCGCGCGCGTTTCCGCCGACGGTGCTGAAGATCGAAGGCGATGCAGCGAGCGCGAAGGCGATGACCGACGAGACGTTCGGTCCCCTCTTGCCCATCCAAGTCGTAGAAGACCTGGACGAGGCCGTGCGGCTCACGAACGCGTCGAGCTACCAGCTCACGACGAGCGTGTGGACGCGCAACACGTCGCGCGGTGACGCCGTCGCAGCGCAGCTTCGGAGCGGGATTGTGACGGTGAACAACCACGCCTTCACGGCGGCGCTCGCCTCGACGCCATGGACCGGAGTCGGCGACACCGGGACGGGCGTGACGAATGGCCCCCACTGCCTGACCAGCCTGACGAGGCCGCGACTCGTCCTTGTCGACACGAACGGCGCGAAGCGCGAGCTGTGGTGGTACCCGTACACCCCGGCCCTTCGGACGGTCGCCTTCGCGATGGCGGTCGTGCGTGGCGGCGGGGGTCTGGTCGCGCGCCTCGCGGCGCTGCCGCGGCTCGTCGGCGCGCTCGTCCGACGACTCCTTGGAAAGAGCTGAGCGCCTCGCGCGCACGAGGACGATGACGACACGCCCGCTGATCCTGCTCTCGAACGACGACGGCTACGACGCTCACGGGATCCTCGCGCTGCGGGCGGCTCTCGAGACCTTCGCCGACGTGTTCCTGTGCGCGCCGAAGGGCAACCAGAGCGCAGCGAGTCACGCCCTCACGCTCCACGGCGTGCTGCGACTCGTGCGTCTCGACGAGCGAACCTACTCGCTCAATGGGACGCCCGCGGACTGCGTCTACGTCGCCCTCCACTCGGGCGAGCGAATTCTTCCTCGCAGACCGGACCTCGTCGTGAGCGGGATGAACCACGGCCCCAACCTTGGGTCGGACGTCGTGTACTCGGGCACCGTCGCCGCCGCGCGTGAGGGCGCGCTGCGGGGCATCCCAGCCGTGGCCGTGTCGGCGGACAACGCCGCGGATCGCGAGGTCGCGGCGAAGCTCGGCGCGAGGGTCGTACGCGCGACATGGGAACTCTTCGGCAGCGCAGACAGCCCTCGCTCGGCGGCCCTCCTCAACGTCAACGTCCCGCCGAACCCGAAGGACGCGCTCATGGCGACGCGGCTTGGGGCACGCCTCTACGATGACGTCGTCGACTATCGGCTGGATCCCCGAGGCTACGAGTACCTGTGGATCGGCGGCTCCGAGGTGCACCACGATGTCACGGAGGGGACCGACACGGCGGCGTGGGAGGCCGGCTACGCGAGCGTCACTCCGCTCGCCTACGACCTCTACGCTGGCGCCGAGGCCTTCGACGTCGCGCGCAGCGTGGTCACCCGCACGGGATGAGCGCGGCCGTCGAGGCCCCCGAGTCGACGCGACGTCATAGGCCGCGCGGCACGGCGTCGAGGTCGACGAGCTCGAGCGCGTGACGGAGCAAGGCGCTGCGGTTCGCCTTCGTATAACCCCGACGCTTCAGCTCTTTGACCATGTCGTCGAGCCTCTCGAGCGAGTCGGTGTACATCGAGATGCAGATCACCTTGTAGTGCGTCGGCTTCTCATCCTTCGCCTTCTCCCCGCCGCCCGGCGCGGCGGCCGAGTTGTAGAAGGTTCCGCGGAGGACTCCCTCGACCTCATCGCGATCAAACACGCGCTGCGCGGCGGCCCCAAGATCGTCCGGTGTGCTCATGACGTCATCTCCCTTGCTTTTGATCAAGCGGTCTCGGCGGCGCTCCTCGCCGCGTGGTCGTGGGTCTCGAATGCTCCGCAGAGCAGAGCATCGACGAGCGTGCCGTAGTCATCGGCGCCATGCGTCCCGGGCGCGTGATCGAAGATCGAGCGGGCCTGGGCAGGCGCCTCCTTGAGCTTGGTCGTCGCTCGGATCGGCGCGAGGCAGCGGTCGCCAAAGTGACCGCGCAGCGTCTCGAGCGCTTCGCTGCAGATGCGCGCGCGAGAGTCGTAGAACGTGGGTAACACGCCCCAGATCTGGAGCGGGTGGCGGAGCAGGGTGTTCACGTTCTTCACCGTCTTGATCACCTGCCTCACGCCGACGAGCGACAGGTAGTCGCAGGCGACCGGCACGAGCACGCTGTCCGCGAGGACGAGCGCGTTCTGATTCATGAGCGACAAGCTCGGCGAGCAATCGACGATGACGAAGTCGTACGCTTCGGTCACCGCAGCGAGCCGCTGGGACAGCACGCGATCGCGGTTCTGTCGGCCGGCGAGGTAGAGCTCGGCTGCGGCGAGCGTCTCGTTGGCGGGCAAGAGGTCGAGGCCGGGCCTCAGTGTCTGGATCGCGTCGTCGACGCGGAGCCCCATCACGAGCACGTGGTAGAGCGACCGGTCGCATTTCGCGCCGAGCGAGACCGCGACGTTGCCTTGAGAGTCCGTGTCCACGAGGAGCACGCGATGGCCGCGGTCGGCGAGCCCAGCCGCGAGGTTCACGCTGGTGGTCGTCTTTCCCGTGCCGCCCTTGTGGTTGAAGACCGCGATGCGCTTCGGCGCGCGCCGACCTTCGGCGGTCGCCGGTATGACGGGGCCCGACGGCGTGCTGCGCGAGCGCCCGCCATCGGCGAAGAACGAGGTCTCGGCGACGTCGGTCGCGACGCCCTTCACCTCTCGGTCGACCAACGCGGCTGCGGGACGCGACACCGTTGGCGTCGACATGGACTCACGCATGGGGTCGTTGCTGCGGCGGAGCGGGTGGGGCTCGCGGGCAGGGGGCGGCTCCTCGAGGGCGAGCGGCGACGGGGTGGCGATGTCGCCGAGGCGCATGCCCTGCGACTCGCGGATGAGCTGCGCCCGGCACGGCATCGAGCACGCGTATCGGCGCTTGCCCTGCGAGTAGAAGACCTGCGACGCGAGCGCGACCGTGAAGCGCTTCGCGCAGGCGTCGCACGGGACCGAGGTGTCGTCGGTGTCTTGACCGCCAACCTGGCTCTTCTCGAGGCACGACTGCGAGCAGAAGAAGACGAAGCCGCCGTTCCGCTCTTCCATTTGGTAGCGGAAGATTACGGCAAAGGTCGTGTCGCAGACGCTGCAGGACTCACGGATGTCGGCCACGGAACGCTCCCTCGGTCGATAGGACCTTATCGAGCACCTCGATAAGTGCTCATGGGTGCGACTGACCACGTCCGCGCCGAGAGGGCCAAATCTTCGGCCTCGAAAGTCGCGACGTCGCGGTGTCACTCGACGCCCGCGACATCCTCGAGGGTCAGTGGCGGAAGTGTCGAACGCCCGTGAACACCATCGCGAGCCCGAGCGCGTCGGCGGCTGCGATCACCTCGGCGTCCTTCACGCTCCCACCCGGCTGGGCGAGCGCGGTCACGCCGCTGCGCGCCGCCTCCTCGACCCCATCGGGAAATGGGAAGAACGCGTCCGAACCGAGGGCGCTGCCGCGCGCGCGGTCTCCCGCCTTTTCGCAAGCGATCCTGACGCTCTGGACGCGCGACATCTGGCCTGCGCCGACGCCGACGACCTGGCGCCCGCCGTCGACGCTGCGCGCCAACACGATTGCGTTGCTCTTGACGTGCTTCGAGGCTCGCCACGCCGCGTCGAGCGCCGCGAGCTCGTCCTCGGTGGGAGCACGACGGGTGACGACGCGCGCTCGGGAGACCTCGCCGGCCGAGGACGCGTCCGCATCCTGAACGACGATACCCCCGCCGACCCGCTTCCACTCGAGCCCGCGCGCTGCGGCGCGAAGCCCCACGTCGACGAGGCGCAAGTTCTTCTTCGCGCGGAGGAGCTCGAGGGCCGCGTGCGAATAGCCGGGGGCCACAACGCACTCGATGAAGGTCTCGGCGATCACGCGAGCGGTGGCCTCGTCGCACTCACGGTTCAGGGCAACGACGCCACCGAAGGCGCTCACCGGGTCGGCCTCGCGCGCGAGTCGGTACGCGGCGGCCAAGTCCCCATGCGTCGCGAGCCCACACGGGTTCGTGTGCTTGATGACCGCTGCGCACGGGGCCTCGAACTCGCGCACGACCTCGAGGGCTGCGTCGAGGTCGACGAGGTTGTTGAAGGATAGCTCCTTGCCTCCGCCGTCGACGCTGCGGGCGCGCGAGAGCGACCCCTCGACGGCGCCGCGCTCTCGGTAAAACGCTGCACGCTGATGCGGATTCTCTCCGTAACGCAGCGCATGGACGCGCTCGAGCGGGAGCTGCAGGTACGGCGGGAACGCCCGCGATGTCTCGGCGCTCTCGGGTCGCGTGAGCGCCTCGGCTGCACCGGAGAGGTAGGCGGTGATGGCTGCATCATACGAAGCCGTATGCGAAAAGGCCTTCGCGGCGAGGCCTCGTCGAGCCTCGAGCGACGGGCCATCGGGGAGCGAGGCGACGAGCGACTCGTAGTCCCGCGGCTCGCATACCACGGTGACGCGCTCGTGGTTCTTCGCGGCGCTGCGCAGCATCGACGGGCCGCCGATGTCGATGTTCTCCACGACCTCATCGTGAGCCGCCCCTCGGGCGACCGTCGCCTCGAAGGGGTACAGGTTCACCACGACGAGGTCGATCCACGCTCCGCCGACTCGGTCGAGGTCCGCGGCGTCGAGGGGCTCTCGGGCGAGCAGTCCGCCGTGCACGCGCGGGTGGAGCGTCTTCACGCGTCCGCTCATCACCTCCGGCGAGCCCGTGTACTCCTCGACCGCGGTGACGGTGACGCCAGCCTGACGCAAGGCCGCGAGGGTTCCGCCAGTCGAGAGTAGCGCGACCCCGTGGCTCTCGAGCGCCCGCGCGAGCTCCACGATGCCGTTCTTGTCCGAGACGCTGAGGAGGGCACGTCGCACCATACGCGGGCCTTATCTCAAACCATCGCCCGCGTACACCGGCCGCCGTCTTGCACTATGCTTGAGCTGTACATGGTCAGTCGTTGGCTCTCACTCGCGCTCCTCGCAGGGTGCTCACGCACCGGACCTATCGAGCTCTTTGCGCCGCAGCCTGACGTCGCCGACTCGTCGGGCTCGCTCAACGTGACGGGGAGCGGCGGGGAAGCGTCCGGTGGCCCGGGCTCGACCGGCACGCTCGGCGTCGGCGGCACGGGTGGGGCTCCTCCCACGACGACCGCGGGGCCCGGCGGTACGAGCACCGCGGGCGGCGGGTCGGTCACGGCATGCACGAAGCTCGTGCAGAACGGCGCGCTTACCATCGTCCCGACGCTCCAACCGGGCACCTCCGACAACGCCCGATTTCATCGCCTCGACGACGCTCGAATCGCCGTCTTTCATCGCCCGTTCGACTCCGTGATGGGGCTGCGTCTCGGCAGCACCACGGTGACGTGGACCGGAAGCTGGCCACCGCCGAGCGCGCCACCGGTCGCGATCGTCGAGCCCGCGGGGCTCAGCTTCGCCATCGACCGCGGCCCCGACCCGACGGTCGCCCTGCTCTCGCCTCCACCAGGCGGGAACGGCGTCAGCTTCGGAGTCGTCGATCCGGCGGTCGGCGGGTGGTCGCCCCAGGCGTCGATCGCCCTCTCCGCGGATCGGGCCGTGTTCTCGCGCCGCGGCTTCGGCGAGGCGTGCGTCGGTACGACGATCCCCGGCATCTCGCCCGGGCCGTCGTCGCAGCTGCGGGTCGCCTGGTACGACGGGAAGGACGTCCGCGGGCCCTACAATGCCGGCTGCAGCACCGCCCTCGTGATGGCCGATGCGCTCGCGCTCCCGGCAGGCTGGCTCCTCGCTCGCACGAGCTCGTCGATCTCGACGTGCAGCCCCTTCGCCCCTGCCCCACCTCCGCAGAACATCACGGTCGATCTCATCGCCGGGGACATGCCGCTCTTCGGCGCCGAGATCCCCTTCGGCGGTCAGACCAGTCAGCTCGCGCTCGTTCCGCGAGGCGATGGCGCGTGGCTCCTCCACTGGCTCGGCGCCTCCACCCTGATGGGCCTCGCCCTCGACGGCCTGGGCCACATCGCCTTTGGGCCCGTGGCGCTCCTCACCCTCAAGGGCCCCTCGTTCGCGTTCGCGGCCGACCGCCTCGACGACGGGCTCGGGCTCGTCCTGTACGACGTGCCGCCCTCGGGGCCGACTGCGCTCATCGTCGTCGCGACCAACGCCGTCGGGGCCCCCATCGCCTCGGCTGTCCTCGTCGACCCACCGAAGCTCACCACGGCGCCGCAGCTGGCCTTCGATGCCGTGAGCCGTCAGCTCCTCGTCGGCTTCTCCGGGGTCCTGAACGGCAAGCAGTCGGCGTACCTCGCGCGCTTCGCCTGCGAGTAAGACACGACGCGTCGAGCGCCCTCGAGCGAGCGCGTCCTCCGCTCAGGCCCCGGGTTGGTGAGCGACCGATGGCGCGGGCGCGCCCGGTCGACGGGCGTCCTCGCTCGCACGCTCTGCGCCCTCGATCACGTGAGGCTCACCGTCGCGGTACTCGATGCGCGTACGCGGAGGGCCCAGAAGCGCGGCCGGATCCTCGAGGACCAGCGCCTCGCGCAAGACGTCGTCGACGTGGTCGACGAGCACGATGCGGAGCAACTTCAGCACGCGTCGCGGCACGTCGCGGAGGTCCTTTCGGTTCTCCTTCGGGATGAGCACCGTGCCGAGGCCTGCTCGATGCGCGGCGAGGAGCTTCTCCTTCAGGCCTCCGATCGGGAGCACCCGGCCCCGCAGCGTGATCTCGCCCGTCATCGCGACGTCTCGGCTCACCGGCACGCGCATGAGCGCGCTCACGATCGCCGTCGCCATCGTCACCCCCGCGCTCGGTCCATCCTTCTTCACGAAGTCGGGGAAGTGAACATGAACGTCGACGTTCTGGCAGTGGTCCTCGGCCAGCCGCAACAACGCGAGGCGGCTGCGGACGTAGCTCATCGCCGCCTGTCCGCTCTCCTCCATCCCTTTCTCGAGGCGACCGGTGATGATCACCTTGCCCTTGCCGGGCACGACCGTGGCTTCGGCCTCGAGGATGTCGCCGCCCGCCGAGGTCACGGCGAGGCCCTTCACGAGGCCGACCTCGTCGCGCTCTTCCTTGCGGCTCATGCGGAACTTCGGCACGCCGAGGAGCTTCGGGATTTGCTTGGCGCCGACCTCGATGGGGCGCTCCTTCCCAACCTCGACCACCTGGCGCGCCACCTTTCGACACACCGACGCGAGCTCGCGATCGAGCGAACGCACGCCGCTCTCGCGCGTGTAGTGGTGGATGATGGTGCGAATCGCGCTCTCGCTCACCGTGAGCGGGACATCGTCGAGGCCGCACTCCTTGCGGTTCTTCGGGACGAGGTAGTCGTTCGCGATGTTGAGCTTCTCGAACTCGGTGTAGCCGCCGAGCTCGATGATCTCCATGCGGTCCTGCAACGGCAGCGGGATCCCACCGAGGGAGTTCGCGGTGGTGATGAACATCACGTCCGACAGGTCGTAGTCGAGGTCGAGGTAGTGATCGTTGAACGAGTGGTTCTGCTCACGGTCGAGGACCTCGAGCAGCGCGGAGGCCGGGTCTCCTCGGAAGTCGCTCGACATCTTGTCGATCTCGTCGAGCAGGAACACCGGGTTGTTCGAGCCCGCCTTCTTCAGCGATTGGATGAGCTTGCCGGGCATCGCGCCGATGTAGGTCCGCCGATGCCCGCGGATCTCGGCCTCATCGCGAACGCCGCCGAGCGCGATTCGCACGAACTTCCGCCCCGTCGCCCGCGCGATGCTCTTGGCGAGCGAGGTCTTGCCCACGCCGGGCGGGCCTACGAAGCACAGCACGGGGCCGCGCAGCTCCTTCGTCAGCGCCTGCACCGCGAGATGCTCGAGGATGCGCTCCTTGATCTTGCGGAGCCCGTAGTGGTCCTCGTCGAGGATGCGTTCGGCCTCCTCGAGATCGTAGCGCTCCTCGCTCTTGTCGAACCAGGGCAGCTCGAGGATCCAGTCGATGTAGTTGCGGACGACGGTCGCCTCGGCGCTCGTCGGATGCATCTGCTTGAGCTTCTTCAGCTCCTTTTTGATCTTGCCCTCGGCCTCTTTGCTGAGGCGCTTGTTCTTGATCTGGTCGGCAAGCTCTTGGATCTCGTTCTTGAACTCGTCACGCTCACCACCCAGCTCCTTCTGGATGGCCTGCATTTGCTCGTTCAAGTAGTACTCTTTCTGGGTCCGCTCCATCTGGCGCTTCACGCGCGTCCGGATCTTCTTCTCGACCTGCAAGATCTCGACCTCGGCCTGCATGAGCTCCATCAGCCGCTCAAGCCGGACGCTCGGGTCGAGCTCCTCGAGCATCGACTGACGGTCCGAGAGCTTCACGGTCGGGAGGTGCGCAAGGATCGTGTCGGCGAGGCGCGACGGGTCGTCGATCGCCTGAGCGGTCGTCAGCACCTCGGGCGCGACCTTCTTGTTGAGCTTCACGTAGGTGTCGAACGTCGACTGCACGGAGCGCATGAGCGCCTCGGCCGTCACGCCCGTCGCCACGACCTCCGAGAGCGGGCGCGTCTCGACGAGGAAGCACGGGCTCGCCTGAACGAACTCGCCGAGCGCCGCCCGCCGCTTCCCCTCGACTAGGACCTTCACGGTACCGTCAGGTAGGCGGATGAGCTGGCGCACGTCGCCGATGGTCCCGACCGAGTGGATGTCCTCGGCGACCGGGTCGTTGGTCTTCGCGTTGCGCTGCGCCGCGAGCAGGATCTCCTTCGAGCCTGCCATCGCCTCCTCGAGGGCGGCGATGGAGCGCTCTCGCCCAACGAACAGCTGCGAGATCATGCCGGGAAAGACGACGATGTCCCGGAGCGGCAAGAGCGGATGGATCGTGGCTTCGGCCGCCGGAGCGTCCTTCGGGTCGGAGTTCATGAAGAGCATGGCGCAGGAGAGACGGGTCCCGCCCAACGCCTCGAGCGTCGTGGTTCGGCGAGACGGTAGGGTTCGGGGCGGCGTTCGGAGCGCGGTCGCGTGTGCGGAGCGGGCCGCCCGAGCGCCGCTTGGGGGGTTCAGGCCGGCTCGGCCTCTTCGACGTAGACCATCACCGGGGCGTCCTTCTTGTCGATGACCTCCTCCGAGACCACGACCTCCTTCACGCCCTTCTTTCCGGGGACCTCGTACATGAGGTCGAGCATCGAGTCCTCGAGGATGGCGCGGAGGCCGCGCGCACCGCTCTCGCGCGCGATCGCTTTCTTGGCGACGGACTTCAGCGCGCCCTTCGTGAACTTTAGCTTCACGTCATCCATCTCGAAGAGCTTCTGGTACTGCTTGACGAGGCTGTTGCGGGGCTTCGTGAGAATGTCGACGAGCGCCTCCTCGGTCAACTCGTAGAGCGTCGCGATCACGGGCAAGCGGCCGATGAACTCGGGGATGAGGCCGAACTTCAGGAGGTCCTCCGGCTGCACCTGCTTCAAAAGGTCGCCCAGCCGCATCTCGTTGCGCGACTTCACGTCCGCGCCGAAGCCGAGCGTGCTCTGGCCAATGCGTCGCTTGATGATCTGATCGAGGCCGACGAACGCTCCGCCGCAGATGAACAGGATGTTCGTCGTGTCGACCTGCAGGAAGTCCTGCTGCGGGTGCTTGCGCCCGCCCTTCGGCGGCACGTTGGCGACGGTGCCTTCGATGATCTTGAGGAGCGCCTGCTGAACGCCCTCGCCGGACACGTCGCGCGTGATGCTCGGGTTGTCGCTCTTGCGGGAGATCTTGTCGATTTCGTCGATGTAGACGATGCCGCGCTGCGCCGCCTCGACGTCGTGATCGGCGTTTTGGAGGAGCTGGACGATGATGTTCTCAACATCTTCTCCAACGTAGCCAGCCTCCGTCAGCGTGGTCGCGTCCGCGATGGCGAACGGCACATTGATGATCTTCGCCAGCGTCTGCGCGAGGAGCGTCTTGCCACAGCCCGTGGGGCCAAGCAGGAGGATGTTCGACTTCGAGAGCTCGACGTCGCCCGCGTTCACGCGGCTATCGATGCGCTTGTAATGGTTGTACACCGCGACGGACAGCGCGCGCTTCGCCGAGTCCTGGCCGATGACGTACTCGTCGAGGATCGTCTTGATCTCTTTCGGCTTGGGGATCGGCGTGGAGCCCGCCGCGGGCTCTTCCTTGTCGACCTCCTCGGCGATGATGTCGTTGCAGAGGCCGATGCACTCGTCGCAGATGTAGACCGTCGGGCCTGCGATCAGCTTCTTGACCTCCTTTTGCGACTTTCCGCAAAAAGAGCAGCTCAGATTTCCATTCGAGTCGTCTCGGCGGCGATCCACGTCGAAATTCTCTCCCGCGATTCTAGTGGCCGAGCCCAGGGCGGGCAAGCCGAGGGCTGTCACGCGTGGACGTCGACGCCGCCTCGGAAGGACGACCCCGACGCCCGGTCTGCTCGGTCAGGCCTCTTGCCCGGCCTTCGAGAGCACCTTGTCGATGAGGCCGTACTCCTTGGCCTCCGCAGCGCTCAGGTAAAAGTCGCGCTCGATGTCGGCCGAGATCTTGTCGCGCTTCTGGCCGGTCGCGGTCGCGAGCATGTCGGTGAGGGTGTCCTTCACCTTCTTGATTTCGCGGGCCTGGATCTCGATGTCGGTGGCCTGACCGCGCGCGCCGCCAAGCGGCTGGTGGATCATGATGCGCGCGTGCGGGAGCGCGTAGCGGTGGCCCTTGGTCCCGACCGCGAGCAACACCGCACCCATCGACGAGGCCTGCCCGATGCACATCGTCGAGACGGGGCTTCGGATGTAGTTCATCGTGTCGACCATCGCGAGCCCCGCGGTCACGATTCCGCCCGGGCTGTTGATGTACATCTGGATCTCCTTGTCGGGATCCTCGCTCTCGAGGAAGAGGAACTGCGCGACGACCGCGTTCGCGACGAAGTCGTCGATCTCGGTCCCGACGAAGACGATCCGGTCCTTCAGGAGGCGGCTGTAGATGTCCCACTCGCGCTCGCCGCGGTGGGTCGTCTCGGTGATGCGCGGCAGGTAATAGGCGGCACGCTCGCGCTCGTGACGGATGTAGTCGGCCGAGCTGTCCAGAACCTCGAGAGCCTTGCTTCGATTCATCGGATCTCCTTCGTTGCGCCGGGTCGTCTCCTCCGCCCGCGCTTCTCGCACCGAGAGCGGGTCATGCCCCACCCTCCGACGTCCGCCCCCGCGAGCCCGAGCCTCGCGGGGAGAGTGACACCGATGAGGCTCGCGCGTCGTCGGGTCAAGTGGTGCCGAAGAGGCTCATGGCCCGTCGGCTCCGAGATTACCGATGAAGCATGCGCCCCGTCGGTTCAAGTGACAGCGTGGCGGATCGGCCTCAAGGCGGCCAGAAATCCGCGGGTCACGCGCTCGTGATCGTCGCTTCCTTCTCGATCAGGGTGAGGACCTTGTCCTCGAGGATCATCCCGATCAGCATTTCGCGCTTCCCGCGCTCGCGGTACTCGGCCTTGACGCGCGCGACGTTCTTCCCCGTCTGCGCGGCGAGCTCCTCGTAGCCCTTCTCGATGTCGGCCTCGGTGACCTCGAGCTTGTTCTCCTTGGCGATCTCCGCCATGAGCAGCCCCGCCCTCACCTTCATCTCCGAGTCGACGCGGATGTGCTGCTCGAGCTCGGCCGTGCGGCGGTAGGGCTGGCCGGTCATCTGCGCCATCATCTGCATCTCCCGCTCGGTCATGCGCGACTGCTGCTCGACGAGCGAGGGCGGCACCGGAACGATGTTCTTCTCACAGAGCTGCAGGACCAAGGCCTTCGCGACCTCTTCCTCGGCGCGCTGCTCGAGGTCCTTGCCGAGGCGCTCGCGGATGGAGGCGTCGAGGGCGGCGAGGTTCTCGCTGCCGGCATCCTTCGCGAGCTCGTCGTCGATGGCGGGTAGGATGCGCTCCTTCAGCTCGTCGACCTTCACGGTGATCGCGACGTCCTTGCCACGCAGCTGAGCCGCGTGGTGGTTCTCGGGGAAGTTGACGGTCACGGCCTTCTCGTCGCCGGCCTTCGAGCCCGGCAGCACCGCCTCGATGGAGTCCATCACCTTGCCCTCACCGACCTCGGTCTCGACCGTCTCGTGACGCTCGTTGCCGTCGATGGTGAACCGGAGAGACAGCGTGGCGACGTCGCCCTTCTGGGCGCCTCGGCCGTCGACCGCCTGGAGCGTCGAGTGCTGGCGCTGCACGCGCTCGAGCTCGGCCTTCACGGTGTCCTCGGTCACGGCCACGCTGGGCTTCGTGGCGGCGAGACCCTTCCACTCGACCCGCTCGATGTCGGGGCGAACCTCGAAGCGGGCCTTGAACGAGAAGGGCTTCTTCGGCTCGAGCTCGGCCGGCTCGACCGAGGGCTGGGTCAGCGGCTGGATGTTTTTGTCGCCGAGCGCCTGTTGAAGGGTCGCGTCGACGAGACGGCGCGCGACGTCGGCTCGGACGGCCTGTCCGTAGACCTGCACGAGCACCTGCCGGGGCGCCTTCCCCTGCCGGAAGCCGCGGACGCGGGCGGTCTTCTGAAGGGAGGAGTACGCCCCCTCGACCTCGCTCGAGACCTTGTCGGCCGGGACCTGAACCTGGAGCTCCATGAGCACGGGAGAGAGCTTTTCGACTTGAACTTCCATGACTTCCACCGAACGAGTGGCTGGGATTGCCACGCGGAGGCGATGGGGTCAAGCGGGAGCGCGCCGCGCAGCGGATAAAAAAAGCCCCGGCGGTGAGGCAACAACCGCCGGGGCCACGTGAGTCCCGGGAGGAGACTCGAACGACTGTCAGGCCTCGTCGTCGTCCTCGTCGGCGAGGAGATCGCGATCGAACTCGAACTCCGCTTCGAACGGGCTGTCCTCGATGAGATCCTCGAAGGTCTGGCCAACGCGGAAAGCGGGCTTCAGGTACTCGCGCTCAAACTCGGCGAAATTTCGGTACGACCTGGGCGGCATGGAGTCCTCCAAACTACCTGCGAATGCGTGTGTGGGGTGCGCCGGAGGAACACATCCACCGACATGTCGGCGACTGTAGTTACCTCTTGACCGGCGGCTAAGAAAATGGCGTCGAAAATTCTCTCCGCTCGCGGACGCCCCTGCGCTATCGACCCTCCTCCCATGCCCCGCGCCACCGTCCTCGCCGTTGCGAACCAGAAGGGCGGCGTCGGCAAGACCACCACGAGCGTCAACCTCGCCGCCGGTCTCGCCACCGCCGAGCGCCGCACGCTGCTCGTGGACGTCGATCCGCAAGGCAACGCCTCGAGCGGGGTCGGCGTCAGGCCTCGAACGGTGGAGCGCTCGCTCTACGACGCCGTCGTCGGGCGCTCGACGCTACGTGACACGATCCTCCAGACCGAGATCGCGACGCTCGACCTCGTGCCGGCGACACAGGATCTCGTGGGAATGGAGCTCGAGCTCGTCGACGCCGAGGATCGCGCGCTGCGGCTCCGCAAGGCGCTCGAGTCGGCTCGCGACGAGTACGAGTACGTGGTGCTGGACTGCGCTCCGTCGCTCGGGCTCCTCACCGTGAACGCACTCTCGGCGGCCGATCTCGTCATCGTCCCGATGCAGTGCGAGTACTACGCCCTAGAGGGGCTCACGCACCTCATGGCGACCATCGATCGCGTGAAGGACATCTACAACCCGATGCTCGACGTCGCCGGTGTCGTGCTCACGATGTACGACGGTCGAAACTCGCTCACCCACCAGGTCGCCCAGGAAGTACGCGACCACTTTCACGTGTTCGAATCGATCATCCCTCGCAACGTGAAGCTCTCCGAAGCGCCATCGCACGGGAAGCCCGCCCTCCTCTATGACATCGAGTGCAAAGGCTCACAGGGGTACCTGGGCCTTGCTCGCGAGGTGCTGGCGCTGCGCGGCGAGAGCGCCACCTGAGCGGCCGCGCCGGGACTCAGGCGTTGATGAGGGCGAGGATGCGGTCGAGGTCGTCGAGGCTACCGTAGCCGATCGTGATCGTGCCACCTGGCCCTTGATGGCTGACCGTCGACCGAGCGCCCAGGCGTCGTGTGAGCCGCAGCTCGAGATCGCGGACGTTCGAGGATTTCTCGGCAGGCCCGGGCACGGCTGGGGCAGGCTTCGAACGAGCGCGGACGAGGGCTTCCAGCGTTCGCACGCTGAGCTTCCCGGCCACCGCCTTGCGCGCGAGCGTCAGCATCGTCGCCTCGTCCGGGGCGCCGAGCAGAGCGCGACCGTGGCCCTCGCTGAGCTCGCCAGTCGCGACGAGCTCTCGGATCGACTCGGGTAGCTTGAGGAGACGCAGCGAATTCGTGATGGCGACGCGGCTCTTGCCGACCCGCTCGGCGAGCACCTCCTGAGTGTAGCCGTTCTCCTCGATGAGGCGCGCGTAGGCCGCGGCGGTCTCGAGGGCGTTCAGATCTTCGCGCTGGAGGTTCTCGATCAGGGCGAGCTCGAACGACTCCGCGGTCGACACCTCCTTCACGAGGACCGGAACCTCTTTGCGTCCGGCGAGCTGCGCGGCGCGCCAACGGCGCTCCCCCATGATGATCTCGAAGCGGTCCTCGGTGCCGAGCCGCCGAACGAGCAACGGCTCGAGGATTCCGTATTGGCGGATCGTCGCTGCGAGATCTTCGAGGCGCTCCCGATCGAAGTAGCGGCGAGGCTGCCCGCGCTGCGGCACGACGCGCTCGATCGGGCACTCGATCAGGCCACGTGAGGGCATCGGCGAGCCGGGCGCGGAGCCGCTCGTCGTCGCTCCATCACTAGGTGCTCGCGGCGCAGGCTTCGGTGGCAGGAGCGCGTCGAGACCGCGCCCGAGGGCACGGCGTGGTGGCTTGTCGTTCATGCGGATCTCTCGAAGCTCCGGGAGGGGTGCGCCGCTCGCGGTCAACGACGGATGAGGTCGTCCCAGTGCGCCTTCGCCTTGCGCCCGACGGTCGTGTCGGGGCCGAGCTTGTACGCCTTCTCGAACGCCTCGGCGGCGCGCACGAGCTTCTTCATCTGCATGAGGGACATGGCCATGTAGAAGTGGGCCGGCTGGAACTTGGAGTCGGCCTCGACCGCGCGCTCGTAGTCGGCGAGCACGTCCTCCTCGCGCTCCTTCAGCTCGTGTCGGCAGAGGCCTCGGTTGAGGTACGAGCTCGCGTCGGTGCCATCGAGGGCGACCACCTTCGTGTAGGTGACCGCGCAGTCGGCGTAGGAGCCTGCCTTAGCGAAGCGGCCTGCGATCGCCGCGAGGGCCTTCGCGTTGCGCGAGAACGCCGGGACGAGCTTCTTCAGCTCGAGCACGAGCTCACCCATCTTGCCCGCATCGTAGAGGACGTCGGCGAGCATCTGTCGCGTCTCGACCTTGTCCTGGCTGGCGAGCGCGGCGCGGTAGTGGTTCGCCGCCTGGTCGAGGCGCTTGAGGAGCCGGTTCGCGTACGCGAGGTTCAGGTTCACATCGATGGCGCGCGGCTCGATTGCGACGGCGGGCTCGAGGACGGCGAGCGCCTTGGCGGGCTGCGGCGGGTCCTCGAGGTACATGGCCCCGAGGTTCATGCGTGCTTCGACGAGCTTCGGGTCGAGCGTGATCGCCTGCTGATAGGTAGCCTCCGCCTCCCTGCGACGACCCACGCGGTCATACGCAAAACCGAGGTAGTACGTCGACTCGGCGTCAGGCGTGACGGTCTTGAAGGCTTTCTCGATCAGCGCGATCCCATCTGCGTAGCGCTCGTTCTGCACGAGCGCGACCCCGCGGTCGAGATCGGTCGCGCCCTGCCCCGGCGTCTGGCCGTCGAACGATGGGAGCGGCTCGGCGATGAGGACTGGGCGCGGCCGCTTGCGGGGTGGCGCGGCACATGCCGCCATCGAGGTCGCGACGACCAGCGCGGCAAGAGTGCGCCCACAGCGAAGCATGGCAGACCCGGGGAGGCAGAGCGACATCGAAACCCTCTCGTAGCAGGTGTCGTTCATTTTGGGCACGGGGTCCAGGGGCGAGCACCCCATGGGACGGAGGAGCGCGGAGCGGCCGGTCGGATCCTGCGCATGCTCCGAGCGCCGGGCCAAGGTAAGCTGCGAGTCCGATGTCGACGGCCGTGCACGACCGACTCTCGCGGCCCCTCCGCAGCCTGCGCCTCAGCGTAACCGACCGCTGCAATCTGCGCTGCTCGTACTGCATGCCCGAGGAGGACTACGTTTGGCTTCCGCGCGAAGGGCTCTTGGACTTCGACGAGCTCGCGCGGCTGACGCGGATCATGGTCGGCGTCGGCGTGACGCGCGCGCGGCTGACGGGAGGGGAGCCTCTCCTGCGACGCGACTTGCCGACGCTCGTCGCCGAGCTCGCGCATCGAACGGGCCTCGACGAGCTTGCGCTCACGACGAACGGCATCCTGCTCGCGGAGCTCGCGATGCCGCTCGCGCACGCCGGACTCACGCGCATCACGGTGAGCCTCGACACGCTCGAGCCCGCGCGCTTTCGCGCGATCACGCGCAAGGACGAGCTGCCGCGCGTCCTCGAGGGGCTGCGCGCCGCGGTCGACGCCGGCCTCGCGCCGAAGATCGACACGGTGGTCGTTCGAGGGGTGAACGACGACGAGCTCGTGCGGCTGCTCGACCATGCGCGCGGGCTCGGCGCCATGCTGCGGTTCATCGAGTACATGGACGTGGGTGGCGCGACGCACTGGCGTGGTGATGCGGTGGTGTCGCGAGCGGAGATCCTCGCGCGCGTCACGGCCGAGCGCGGCCCTGCGATGCCGATCCAAGATCGAGGCTCGGCCCCGGCCGAGTCGTTCATGCTCCCCGACGGCCAGCGGTTCGGCGTGATCGCGAGCGTGACCGCACCGTTCTGCAGCGCGTGCGACCGCGCGCGTGTCACCGCCGATGGCCAGTGGTTTCCGTGCCTCTACGGGAGGCGAGGCCTCGATCTGAAGGGCCCGCTTCGGAACGGAGCGTCCGACGAATCCATCGCCGAGCTCGTCCGGGGCGCCTGGGAGGCGCGCGACGACCGGGGCGCGGAAGCGCGCGCGGCGCTCTCGAACCGCGAGCCTCTCGTGCCTGCGCATACCTTGAAGCGCGACCCTCACCTGGAAATGCACACGCGAGGCGGCTGATGGTCCTCACGCGCTCTTGACGCGCATCCCCGAACGCATCGACGCTCTCGTCATGACCGAAGCGATGTACCAGCGGGTCCTCGAGCGTGCGGAAGCACAGAGCGCGAAAAAGGGCCCAGCGAAGCTCCCCGAGGACAAGTCGATCACGCTCTACGTCGCGAGCCACGGAGCGTCGATCACCGTTGCCAACGTCGTCGAGCTCGCCCTCACCGAAGGGATCGTCGAAGCACGCAACCGAAAGGGCGAGCTGTTCGTGCTCGGCCTCGGCGACGTCCTGGCGGCCGCGATCCACACCTCGGACGAGCGTGGGACCGGCAGGCGTGCCGGCTTCGTCGGCTGAAGCCGGGTCGTCCGCGTCGACCCGAGAGCGCGTGAGAGTCGGCGCCGCGTGTCGCGACCTCGACCAAGGCCACCGGAGTGGCTCGGCCCCGACGACCACGTCGTTCTCGACGGCGTGCGCAAATCGTTCGGCGCGAATGAAGTCCTGAAGGGCATCGACATTCGGTTCAGGCGCCACGAGACCGCCGTGATCATCGGTGGTTCGGGCGCCGGCAAGACCCCCCTCCTCAGGCTCCTGATCGGGCTCGATGCGCCCACCGACGGCCACATCTGGGTGGACGGCGAGGACATCGCCCCGCTCGACGAACTCGAGCTGAACCGCGTCCGCCAGACGTTCGGCATGGTGTTCCAGTACGCGGCGCTCCTCGATTCACTGGATGTCTTCGAGAACGTCGCGTTTCCGCTGCGAGAGCACCGCCAGCAGCTGACGAAGAGGCAGCTCGAGGAGCGCGTGCGTGAGATGCTTGCGACGCTCGGCCTCGGCGGGAAGGAGCGGCACATGCCGTCGGAGCTCTCGGGCGGCCAGCGCAAGCGCGTCGGGCTCGCGCGGGCGCTGATGCTCGAACCGCAGATCCTCGTCTACGACGAGCCCACGAGCGGCCTCGATCCCGAGACGAGCCGGATGGTGGACGACCTGATCGAAGAGACGCGCGATCGGTTTCGAGTGACGAGCGTTGTCATCTCGCACGACATGGCGAGCTGCTTCCGAATCGCACATCGAGCTTATTTGCTGATGGACGGCCGCGTGGTGGCCGAAGGCACGCCGTCGGAGCTGGCAGACGGAGACAACGCCATCGCGCGCGAGTTCATCGCGAAGAGCGGTGTCGCGCCCGAGCGCGTGCGGCGGCTCGTCGACTGACGTGATGACGCGCCAAAGCCCCACAAAGCGCGAAGGCCCCGCGGCATGAGCCGTGGAGCCTCCACTCTTCCTCGCGGGTGAACCCGCCAGGGTTACCGGGTCACTGGAGCAGCTCGGCGACGCCCTGCTGCAGATCCTCGGTCTTCTTCTCGATGCCCTCGCCGAGCGCGAAGCGCACGTAGGCGACGATCTTGAGCTCGCCGCCCGCAGCCTTGCCGGCCTCGGCCATCAGCTCCTTGATCGCCTTCTTGTGCTGCGCCGACTCCTGGTCCACGAGCGTCACCTCCTGGAACCACTTGGCGACCTTGCCGTCGATGATCTTCGGCCACATCGCCTCGGGCTTCGGCTTCGCCTCGTCGCGGAGCTGAGCCTCGAAAATCTCGCGCTGCTTCGCGATGAGCGCCGGGTCGAGCTCTGCGCTCGTGAGGGCGAGAGGCTCCATGGCCGCGACCTGCATCGCCGTCTCGTCCGCGAAGGTCTTCACCGCGTCATGCGTCGCGACGGCGTCGGTCGTGGTCGCGAGGACGAGGAGCACGCCGATCTTGCCACCCATGTGGATGTAGCTCGCGCAAAAGCCCGACGTGCCAGCGGGAACCGCGACTCGCTTCGAGCGACGCAGCGTGATCTTCTCGCCGATGATCGCGGTGAGCTCGCTCGCGTCGTCGACGAGCTTCTTGCCGTCGAACGCGAGGTCGTCGAGCGCCGCGCCCTCGGGAGCCGCCTTGACCGCCCCGAGCACGCGCTGAACGAGCGACTTGAACTTCTCGTTGCGAGCCGAGAAGTCGGTCTCGATGTTCACTTCGACGATCGCAGCCTCGCGACCGCCGCCGAAGACCTCGGCCGCGACCTCACCCTCGGAGGCGACGCGACCGGCGCGCTTGGCGCTCTTGGCCTGCCCCTTCTTGAGGATGACCTCGACGGCCTTGTCCATGTTGCCCTCGGCCTCGGTCAGCGCGGCCTTGCAGTCGGCCATGCCGGCCTGGGTGCGCTCACGGAGCTCTTTGATCAATTCGATGCTGATGGCCATTTCCTGTCTCCTTGGACGGATCTCGTGGTGGCTTGGGTTCGAGGACGGGATCAGCGGGCGCCGCCGCCGGAGCGGAAGCGCGAAACCTGAACGTCGGCGTTGCGGGGCCCGCGATCGCCGCGGTCACCGCGATCCCCGCGGTCACCACCGGCTGCGTGCTCAGCCGGCTCGTCGTGCTTGCGGCGCAGGCGGCCCTCGATGCAGGCGTCGGCAATGCGCTTCGTGATCGTCGCGATCGAGCGAATCGCATCGTCGTTGCCCGGGATGACGTAGTCGATGAGGTCCGGGTCGCAGTTCGTGTCGGTGATCGCCACGACCGGAATGCCGAGCTTCCGCGCCTCGGACACCGCAATCAGCTCCTGGCTGGGGTCAATGACGAACAGCGCCGCGGGGAGCGCGCTCATGCCCTTCAGGCCGCCGAGGAACTTCTCGAGGCGCTCACGCTCCTTCTCGAGGCGAACGACCTCTTTCTTCGGGAGCTGGTCGTAGGTGCCCTCTTCGCGCATGCGCTCGAGCGAGCGAAGGCGCTCGAGGCCGCCCTTGATGGTGCGGAAGTTCGTCAACGTACCGCCGAGCCAGCGGTTCGTGAGGAAGAACATCTCGGCGCGGCGCGCCTCCTCGACGATGATCTCCTGAGCCTGGCGCTTCGTCCCGACGAACAGAATCGAACCGCCGCGGGCGACCGACTGCGAGACAAAGTCATACGCGCGCTTGAACAGGTTGACCGTCTGGTCGAGGTCGATGATGTGGATGCCGGCCCGGGCGCCGTAGATGAAGCGGCGCATCTTCGGGTTCCAGCGGCGGGTCTGATGCCCGAAGTGGACGCCGGCCTCGATGAGCTGGCGGAGGTCGATGCTGTTGTCGCCGGTGGCGTACTCGTAGGTGGTCTCGGTCACAGTCGTCTCGGTCATGATGCACTTCCTTCCGGTTGTTCCTCCGCTCTCCCCGACGGGTCGTCGCGCGACGCGACACCGGGCCGCCGGTACGTGCTGGAGAGCGTGTGTGTTGGATGATGGCCCGCCCGAAAGCGGAGCGGCGAGCGGGATACACCCCTACTCGCGGGCGCGCAAGGATATGCGACTGGCCGAGGCTGTCAAATAGGGGCCGACGCCGGGCGTCGCCTCCACCCCAAGTCAGAGCGTGATGCTCTCCTGGTGCTCGCCCCACACCGATCGGAGAACGTCGCTAAGCTCGCCGACGGTCGCCCCTGACTTCACGGCGTGGACGAGCAGCGGCAGGAGGTTCTCGTCTCCGCGCGCCGCCGCCTCGACCGACGACAGCGCAGCCCTGCAAGCCTCGGCGTCACGCGCCTCGCGCCAGGCTCGGACTCGCGCGACCTGCTCGCGCTCGAGGGCCGGGTCGATCTTCATCACCGGCGTCGGAGCGGCTTCTGAGATGAAGTCGTTCTGCCCCACGACGACGCGGCGTTTTTCCTCGATGTCGAGCTGATATTGGTACGCCGCGTTCTGGATCTCGCGCTGGACGTAGCCCTGCTCGATCGCCGACACCATCCCTCCGAGCTGGTCGATGCGGGCGAGGTAGTCGCTCGCCGCTTGCTCGATGCGAGAGGTCAGCGTCTCGACGGCGTAGCTACCACCGAGCGCGTCGACGAAGTCGGCGAGTCCCGACTCGTAGCCGATCACCTGTTGGGTGCGGAGCGCGAGCGTCGCGGCCTCTTCGGTCGGTAGCCCGAGCGCCTCGTCGAAGCTGTTGGTGTGGAGCGACTGACAGCCCCCGAGGACCGCCGCCGCTGCCTGAAGCGCCACGCGCACCACGTTCACGAGCGGTTGCTGGGCCTGCAGCGTCACACCCGCCGTCTGACAGTGGAACCGCAGCGCCATCGCGCGCTCGCTCGTCGCGTGGAAGCGCTCCTTCATGATGCGCGCCCACATGCGCCGCGCCGCGCGAAACTTCGCGACCTCCTCGAGCAGGTTGTTGTGCCCGTTGAAAAAGAATGACAGCTGCTTGCCGAAACCGTCGACGTCGAGCCCCGCGGCGAGGGCCGTCTCGACGTAAGCGATCCCGTCGGCGAGAGTGAACGCGACCTCCTGCACCGCGGTGCAGCCCGCCTCGCGCATGTGGTAGCCGCTGATCGAGATGGTGTTCCACGATGGGAGCTCCTTCTCGGCGAACGCGAAGACGTCGCGGATGAGCCGCAGCGACGGGCGCGGCGGGTAGATGTAGGTGCCGCGCGCGATGTACTCTTTCAGGATGTCGTTCTGGATCGTGCCTCGCAACGCGGACCTCGGGACTCCGCGCTCCTCGGCCACTGCGACGTAGAGCGCGAGCAACATCGGAGCGGTCGCGTTGATGGTCATCGACGTCGACACTTTGTCGAGCGGAAGCTCGGCGAGCAGCGTTCGCATGTCGCCGAGCGCGTCGATGGCCACGCCAACGCGCCCGACCTCGCCCGTCGCTCGAACGTGGTCGCTGTCGAAGCCCATTTGAGTGGGGAGGTCGAACGCGACCGAGAGGCCCGTCTGCCCCTGCTCGAGCAGGTAGCGATAGCGGCGGTTTGACTCTTCGGCGGTCCCGAACCCGGCGTACTGCCGCATCGTCCAGAGGCGACCTCGGTACATGTTCGGTTGCACGCCACGCGTGAACGGAGGCATGCCGGGGAAGCCGAGATCCCGCTCCGGGTCGAAGCCGACCTCGGCGAGGGCCGCTGCGTCGTAGAGGTCGGCGGCGTCGTGCTGCGTATTGCCTGCGCCGCCGGACAGGGTGCCGCTGCGGCGTCGCGCTCCGCGGCTCGCGTCGGCCAATCGTCGCTGGAAGGCGTCTCGTCCCGTGCTCATGCGGAACGGTACCCCCAGCGCGCGGAGGCGGCAACGACCTCGCGGGCGCCAAAAACTTGGAAGGCGCGCTCCGAGCGTGCGATTCGACGCGAGCTCATGGCGGAGTCCACGCCCACCCCCGCGCCGTCGAAGCGCATCCTGCTCCTCGAGCGGGGCCTTCCCATCGGCCTCTTGGCGCTCGCGATCGGCAGCGTCCCGGTGATGGTGTTCTCACGCGAAGGGCTCCCGCGGCTGCGCACGGTGCAGGCGGAGCTCGAGACCGTCGAGGGCGAGAACCGCGAGGTTCGCCGCGAGATCGAGACGCTGCGCGTTCGAGTGAAGACGCTGCGCGACGACCCGGCGGCGGTCGAGCGGCTCGCCCGCGACGAGCTGGGAATGGTGAGGCAGAGCGAGGTCGTGTTCCAGTTCCCCGAGTGACGCGCGGCGAAGCCCGACGGAGGCGGCGTCTTTCACGCTGTCCGACAGGGTCAGGTTTGGTTATAGATCGCGGTCCGCCTACGCGGACACGAGAGCCAGACCGACATGTCGATCGAACTGATCCGGGGAGAACTCGAGCGCCTTTACTCGCTCGAGGCAATGATGGACCTGTCCAGCCGCCTGCTCGGCTTCGAGCCTCGCGAGGTGGGCGGTACCGCGTCGAGCGCATCGTTCGCAAGGGCGCTCACCGAATACTGCCGCGAGCGCGACGCCGTCGCTGCGCTGGTGGACGCGGTGATCGCGACGAAGGGCGACTCGGTGCCGCAGCTCCCTCGGGCGCTAGAAGCCGTGCTGCGCGCCCCGATCGAGCTCAAGGTCGGTGACTCGTTCGGCGAGTTCAAGATCACGAAGAAACTCGGCGCGGGCCCGAACGGGTCCGTCTTCCTCGCGAAACGCGACGACGCGGGGTACGTGCTCAAGATCTTGCATGCGGCGGCGACCCACGACGGCAGCGCCGTGCATCGCTTCCTTACCCGGAACCGCGTCGCAGGCAGCCTTGGCTGCGACAACCTCCCGTCAGGCGTGACGGCCGGATTCCTCGACGGAAAGCCCTTCGTCGCATACGAAGCGGCGGAGGGTCAGCCGCTCGCAGCGCGCGTCGGCCGGGGCGGAGCGCTTCACATCAACGAGGCCCGACCGATCCTGCATGGCGTGCTCGCGGCCCTCACGGCGCTGCATTCGCGGAAGGTCGCGCACGGGGCCGTGAAGCTCGAGAACGTCCTGGTCGGCAAGAAGGCCGACGGCGCTCCGCGCGTCGTTTTGGTCGATGGCGCTGGCGATCTGCTCTGGTCCGCGTGGATCCATTCCGACACGACAACGTCGAGCGCGAGCCGCGTGAAGGGCCTCGCCCCCGAGATCGTGCGCGGCGGCTCCGCAGGCCTGCGCGGGGACGTCTATGCCCTCGGCGCGATGATGTTCGAGCTGCTCACAGGCAAGCCGCCGATCGAAGAGGGCTCTGCCTCGGATCTTGCCCTCGCCCACGTCTCGAAGACGCCGCCGCGCGCGCAGAATATCGCGCCGAAGGGCTGGGTGAGCGATGCGCTCGGGGATCTGTGCGCGCGCATGCTCGCGAAGGACCCCGAGGCTCGCCCGGACCTCGCGGCGATCGCGCACGTCCTCGGCCCCGTGGAAGACTCCGTGAAGGCGATCGAGAACGACGAGCTGACGAACGCGGTCGACCTGCTCGTCGCCGATCCGACCGACATCGAGGCCGCCATCGCGCTCGAGCTGACCCTCGACCGCAAGGCGGATCCGACCAAGGTCGCGGAGGCCTTCCTCATGGCGGCCGACATGGTCGACCTCGACGAGGCCGCCCGCGCTGCCGGCGCCGGTGAGGAGAGCGAGGCCGTCCGCGAGGTCAAGGCCGACGCGGCCCGGGATCGCGCGCGCGAGGTCAAGAAGAGCCTCCTGTTCCGAGCAGCCCGACTGTTCGAGAGCCGACTGAAGAGCCACACCGCGGCCGAAGACGCGTTCAAGGCAGTCCTCGACCTCGACCCCGAAGACGACGTCGCTCAAGTCGGCTACGAAGCCGCGTTGAAGGCGCAAGACAAGCTCGACGAGCTCGTCGAGCGGCTGCTTGAGGTCGGCCAGAGCAGCACGAGTCACTCCGAGCGCTCGCGCGCGTTGCACAAGATCGGGCAGCTCTACGCGGGTCCGCTCGACGACAAGGAGCAGGCGGTCTTCGCCTTCGCGCAAGCCCTCGCACAGGACCTTCAGAACGACGATTACGCCGACGACCTGGAGCGCACGGCCGGCACCGACATGAACCTGTGGGCCCAGGCGATGCGCGAGCTCCACGAGGTCTCCTCGCACCCGCGCATGCCGCAAGAGACGCGGATCGCCCTCTTTACGCGGCTCGGCCGCTGGTACGTCGAGAAGGTCGGCCGCCCAGACCTCGGCCTCCCCTGCTTCGACTCGGTGCTGACCATCGAGCCAGCGCACGAAGGCGCGCTTCAAGGCATGTGCGACGTGTACCGAAAGGCGCAGCAGTGGCACGAGCTCGTCGCGGTGCTCATCACCCGTGTCGATCGAGCCCTCACTCCTGAGCGCGCTCGCGACCTACGGTCCGAGGCCGCAGAAATTCTCGAGACACGAATCAACGAGCCCGGCCGCGCCCGCGACCTCTACGAAGCGACGCTCGCCGAAGACCCAGGGCACCAGAAAACGGTCGACGCGCTCGCTCGGCTCTACCAGCGGAGCGGCGACTGGGCGGGGTACGTCAAGATCCTCGACCGCCAGGCGGAAGCGTTGACTGGCGCCGCGCGCGCCGAGACTGTCGCGCGGATCGCTGAGATCTACGAGGACAACCTCTCGGACTTCGCGGAGGCCCAGCGCCGTTACGAGGCTTCGCTCGAGCTCGATCCAGCGTGCCTGTCGGCCATCCGTGGCCTCGACCGCGTCTTCAACCGCACGGGCCGATACGGCGAGCTCCTCGCGAACCTCGAGAAGCAGGTGACCATGAGCGCAACGCCGCGCCAGAAGATCACCCTGCTCGAGCGCATCGCGGGCATCCACGACGAAGAGTTCCTCGACCACGGCAAGGCCGCCGAGGCGCTCGAGGGCGTACTCGCACTCGACGCGGGCCACGAGGGCGCGCTCACCGGACTGATGCGCCATTACCGCGCGCTCGACCGCTGGGACGACGTCAACGCGCTCTACGAGCGGACCCTCAAGATCACCACCGAGCCCGCACGTCGGGTCACGCTGTTGCTCGCACAGGGCCGCGTACTCCTGGATCAAGTCGGCTCGCCCGAGCGTGCGCGACAAGCTTACGAGGCCGTGCTCCAGATCGATCCGCAGAACGCCTCGGCGCTCGACTCGCTCGCGCACGTGCGCGCGGCAACGGGCGACGCGATGGCCGCGTTGACGGCCGTCGAGACGCTCGCCGAGAAGGCCGAGAGCCCCGAGGCTCGCGCCGAGCAGTGGGTGCGCGCGGGACGCATCCTCGAGCAGCACGGCGATCGCGACGGTGCGATTCAACGCTTCAAGCTGGCGCTCGAAGCGGTCCCCCACCACCCCGCAGCGTCCGACGCGCTGCGCAAGGCGTACCTCGCGCGCGGCGATGCAGCCCAGGCGGCCGAGCTCATTGAGGCGGAGGTCGAGCGGACCGAAGGCAAGCTGGCGAAAGCGCGCCTCCTCTTCGACCTCGCGGTGCTGCGGCGCGAGAAGCTGAAGGACGACGATGCGGCGCGCGAGGCAGCGAACCGCGCGCTCACGGCCGACCCAGGACACGCGGGCTCGCTCCTCTTGCTCGGCGACATTGCGTTCGAGCGAGAGCAGTTCATCGAAGCATCGAACCACTTCGGGGGCCTCGCCTCGCGCCTCGATGCGCTCTCGAAGCCCGACGCGAAGCGACTCCTCGTTCGTTACATCGACTCGCTCGCGCGAAGCGGCTCGACGGAGAAGGCGAAGTCGACCGTGCAAGCGTTGCTCGAGCTCGCGCCGGAGGACCACGAAGCCCTCGCGCGCGTCGCTCGGGTGCAGCTCGACTCCGGTGACGCGGTCGGCGCGGTCGCGACGTACGAGAAGCTCTTCGAGTCGTTCGGCAGCGCGCTGGTCGGCGAGGAGCGCGGCAACGCGCTCTTGCAGCGCGGCAAGGCGCTCCGCGTCGCGGGGAAGACGGCCGATGCAGTGGCGATCCTCCAAGAAGCCTCTGAGCTCTTGCTCGGCAGCCCTGCCACGCTCGACGAGCTCGGCCGGGTGTACGAAGCGACGGGCGCTTGGGAGGACGTCGTTCGCGTGAAGCAACAGCAGCTCGACGTGGCCGAGGGCGAGGGCCGAACGAACCTGCTCGTGGAGATCGGCGAGGTGCTCGCCACGCAGCTCAAGGATGCGACCCGGGCCGCGAAGAGCTTCGTCGCCGCCCTCGACGAGCGCCCTGACGATCGCCGCGTCCTCACGCGCTTGATGCGCCTCTATTCCGAGGAGAAGGACTGGTCGAGGCTTCTCGACATCCTCGTCAAGCTTGCCGACAGCGCAGACGACGACAAGCAGAAGGCCAAGTACATTCACACCGCCGCGGGGATCGCCATCCGTCAGGTCGAGGACCTCGAGCGGGGCGTCGAGCTGCTCGGCAAGGTGCTCGAGATGGAGCCCGAGAACGACAAGGCGCTCGGCGAGCTCGTCGACGCTCGGTCGAAGAGGGGTGACTGGGACCAGGTCGTCGAGCTCCTGCAGAAGCAGCTCGAGCGTGCGGAGAAGGCCTCCGATAAGGACCGTCAGGTTAAGCTCCACGACAAGCTCGCGCGGATCCACAAGGACGAGCAAAACCGCCTCGACGCCTCGGTCGCGCAGCTCGAGAAGGCGCTGGCCCTCGTCCCCGAAGACGAGGTTCGGCTCGCCGCGCTCCTCGAGATCTACGTCGGTGACCTCGACCAGTACGTCGAGAAGGCCCTCGTGGTGCAGCACGAGATGCTGCGGCGCGATCCGTTCACCCCTGCGGGATATCGAACCCTTCGCAAGCTCTACACCCACAAGAAGGAGCCGGACCCGGCGTGGTGCGCTTGCCAGGTACTTCACGCGATGAAGTCGGCGGAGCCGGACGAGCAGCGATTCTTCACGCGCATGCGCGCCGAGACGGCGGCCGAAGCCCGTGAGCGCGTCACCGTCGAGGAATGGAACAACGTCCTCACCCACGAGCTCGTCGACCCGATCCTCACGCAAATCTTTCAGCTCATCGAGCCGGCGGTGTTCGCGAAGAACACGAGGCCCCTCGAGCAGCTCGCCCTGCACCCGGCGTACGCGGTCGACCTCGCGTCGTTCCCGTACCCGATCCCGCAGACGTTGTTCTACGCCGCCGGCGTCCTCGGGCTCACACCGCCGCCCGCGCTGCACAATCCCCAGGATCCCAACGGCATCACCTTCCTCCACGCGACGCCACCTTCCATCATGCTCGGCCAGGCCGCGCTCGTGACGGGCCTGCCGACCCAGGCGAGCGCCTTCATCGCAGCGCGTCACCTCACCTACTACCGACCCGGCCTCTACGTGCGGCACCTGGTCCCGACCGGGACTGGCCTCCGCGCGTGGCTCTTCGGCGCGATCCGTCTCATCCACGAGGCGTTCCCCGTCGCCGCCGAGCTCGAGAGCACCGTGAAGGAGAACAGCCAGGCGATCCGCCCGGTCGTCGAGGGCCCAATCCGTGAGCAGCTCGCGAGCCTGGTCACGAAGCTGCTCCAGGGCGGCTCCATCGATCTGAAGCGATGGGTGGCGGGCGTCGACCTTACCGCCGACCGTGCCGGCTTGCTGGTTGCGCACGACCTCGAGACCGCGTGCGACATGGTGAAGGCCTCGGACGAAGCGAGCGCGGCCCTCCCGCACCGAGACCGCATTAAGGAACTGACGACGTTCTCGGTGGATCCGAAGTACTTCGCGCTCCGTCGCAAGCTCGGAATCAGTATCGACGCGTGACAGCCAGAGGCCTGGCTCGCGGCGTGCCGCGTCGGGTCAGGTCACCCCTCTCGAGGCTCGCCCCAGCCCTGCCCGTGCATAGGGATTGGTTGACGGAGACGATCCGGGCCTGCTAACGTCCGCCCGTGCGCCTGCGACCAGGTCGCAACCCGTTGAATTTTAAGGGAATCCGAGGCGGACGTGAGCAAAGTCAAGACGTCGAAGACCAAGGCACGCGCTGTGGGGAGCGCGAAGCAGAAGGGTGCGGCGCCCATGAAGAAGTCCGCCAAGAAGGCTGACGCAGCGAAGAAGGCTGCGACCGCGAAGAAGGCCGCGCCCGCGAAGAAGGCTGCGACCGCGAAGAAGGCCGCGCCCGCGAAGAAGGCTGCGACC
>VGRJ01000024.1 GCA_016875405.1 Deltaproteobacteria bacterium
ACGCGTCTCTCGGGGGCGAACGGCGCGGCGCGGGGCCTCGTGCCACGGCGGCTCCGTACGATGAGCGGCACGGCGCGGTCGTAGAGCCAGGGCCCGCCGTGATTGCAGCCGTCGCCCTCGACGTAACCGGTGTCGACGAAGCTCCCGGCCGCGGGCGCGAAGAACACGTCCCCGCCCTCGGTGCCCGCGATCGAACGACACGCGAGCGCGGCGAGCGACTCGTCGTGCGCAGCGGGACAAGTTGTCGGCATACGCCGTACGTCCTCTGCAAAAGCGATCCCCGGGGTCGCGCGGAGCGCAGCGACCGTCGTCACGAGCACGCGCTCGAGGAGCTCGGGTCGGTGGCGCGCCTCGGCGCTGAGGAGCACGAAGGGCTCGAGCACGCCCTCGATCCAGCGCCCCTCGCCGACGGCGCGGTCGACCGCGCGGTCGAGCGACGCCGCGAGCTCGCGGTCGACGAGGCGCGAGCCAGGTCGACAGGGGCGCTCGAAGCGATCGACGGCGCCGGCGCACGGGCGGGCGGCAACGGCCTCGGGCGTGCGTGGGCCGCCGTGATCCGCGGAGAGCACCACCGCGTAGCCCTCCGGGCCAACCGCGCGCTCGAGGTGCTCGAGGAGCCCCGCGAGCGCCGCGTCGAGGCGAAAGAGCTCGTCCCAGGCCTCCGGCGCGTCGGGCCCGAAGACGTGCGCGACGTAGTCGTGCGTCGAGAGCGACAGCGAGAGGAGACGCGGGCCTACGGTCCGCGCCGCCTCGTCGATGGCCGCGTGCGCGAGCGCGACCAGCATGGTCTCCGAGAACGGCGTCGCGACGAAGGCCTTCGACGGGCGCGCGGCAGCGGCCACGTCGTGCGGGAAGAAGCGCCCGAGCCCGTGGAAGTCGCCTTGACCAAGATCAACCTCCAACGCGGCGCCGCCGAGGCGGTCCGCGAGCCAGCGCGGGTCGGCGGGGACCCACGGCGCGCGTCGATACGCCGCTCCGGCCCCGGGCTCGCAGAACGGTCGCGCCCACGGCGGCACCGCGGCGACGAGCGCCGACGACGAGACGAAGGCGTCGCGCGCCGAGTCGAACCAGAGCGTCGCGGTCGGCGAGCGGCCACCGCCGAAGAGCGCGCCGCGATCCTTTAGTGAGAGCGCGGCGACGAACGCCGTCGGGTGACGGGCTCGGAGCGCGTCCGCGAGGGTGGGGACGCGCAGCGAGGCGAGGCTCGGCGCGCTCGCTCCCTCGACCGGTGACGGGCCGAGCAAGCGCGCCGACGGATCGTTGAGCGAGCTCTCGAAGGCGCCGCCCTTGGCGAGCCGCCCGTTCGAGGTCACGCCCGAGTCGTGGGGCGAGGCGCCCGAGAAGAGCGCCGCGTGCCCGGGCGCGGTCGCGTTGTGGGCGTGGCGAAAGCGGAGCTCGACGGCCGCGTCCGCCTCGTCGAGGAGCCGCGCGAAGCCGCCCGTTCGCGGAAGCGTGGGCGCGCGCTCGAGGAGGAGCCACAGCGGCAGCTGATCGACGACGAGCGCGACGACGAGGCGCGGCGCAGGCGGGGCCGACGGCGGCGCGCTCGGGTGCGAGGCGGCGGGACTCGACGGGGACTCGTGCGGCGCGCACGCGACGGACCAGACGGCGAGCGACAGCGCCAGCGCGCGCGGGAGGATGAAGCTCATGCGCACGGGTGTAGCGCGAGTGGTCGCTCCCCGCGGAAACGATCGTGTGTCGTAGACGTTCGCACGTCAGCCTCGCGATGGCGGCGTCACTTCGACTAGCCTCGGCCTCGCCGTGTCCGAGGATCCCGCCGCGCCTCCTGCGTCCGTGCGCTCACGCGTGGCGCTCGCGGGGCTGTGGGGCACGCTCGCGCTCGTGGGCTTCGCGGCGATCGTGCTCGGCTACCGCGAGTTCCTGTTCTCGACGGACGACGCATACATCTCGTTCCGCTACGTGCGGAACCTGCTCGACGGGCACGGCCTCGTGTGGAACCCGGCACCATTCCATCGCGTCGACGGCTACACGAGCTTCGGCTGGGTCGTCTTGCTCGCCGCCGCCTCGAAGGTCACGGGACGGATGCCCCCGGACGTCTGCCACCCGCTGACGCTGGGCTTGACGCTGATCACGTGGCCGCTCTTCCTCGCGCTCGCGTGGAAGCTCGTGGGGCGCGGGCTCGAGGGGCGCCACGACACGCGGCTCGGCGCGAGGGGCAGGGTCGGCCTCGTCGCGCTCGCGGCGCTTGGGCTCGTCACCAATCGGACGTTCCTCACCTGGACGAGCTCGGGCCTCGAGGCCGCGATGTTCACTTGCGTCGTCACCGGGTGGGCGCTCGCCCTCATCGCGCGACGCCGTCGCTGGTCGCCCGCGCTCGTCGGCGCCCTCGCCGCGCTGTCGCGTCCGGAGGGCCTGCTCGTCTGGGCGCTGACGCTCGGCTGGCTCGGATGGAAGCTCACGCTCGTCGGGGTCGAGGCATGGCGTGCGCGCCGCGCTCGCTCCTCGGTCTCGCTCGCGACAAACGACGCCCCGCAAACGGAGGGCGCCCGTGACGGGCGGCGGCGGGAGGTTTGGCGGCTCCTCGTCGCCGGCCTCTCCGCCCTCGTGCCGGTGCTCGCGCACGCGCTCTGGCACAGGGCGACGTACGGCGCGTGGTTGCCGAACACGTACTACGCCAAGGTCGCGCGCCCCGAGTGGCGGCTCGGCCTGCGCTACGTCGCGAGCTTCCTCATCGAGTACTCGGCGTGGCCCGGGGTGCTGGTGCTCGTCGGGCTCGGGCTGCGAGCCGCCGTGCGGCGTCGGCTGTCGAGCGAGGCGCTCGCGGTGAGCGCGTTCGCCGTCGGGCTCATGACGTACTACGGCCTCATCGCGGGTGGCGACCACTTCGAGTTCAAGGTGTTCCACACGCTGGTGCCGCTCTACTGGGCCGCGGTCGCGTGGGCGCTTGCGTCAGGCTGGGGGGCGACGCGTCGACGGCGCGGCCTCACGCTCGCCGGGGCGTCGCTCGCCGTCCTCGCGAGCTGGCCGCTCGCCTGGGGCCATCACCTCGCGACCCGCGGGCTCTCGACGCGGGGCGACACCTTCAAGCTGAGGCACGCGATGGCGCCGCACGCGCCGGCGTTGCTGCGCGGCTACGTCGGGCTCTACGATTCGATGCAGTCGACGCTGATCGACCGCTTCTACGGCATGAGACACCGCGAGCACGCGGCGTTCTTCGAGTGGAAGAAGAGGGAGATCCCCGACGAGGCCCCGAAGCCCTTCGACGCCTCGAACCCCGACGTCGCGCTGGTGGGCGAGGTCGGCTTGCTCGGCTACCGCTTCCCCTCGGTCGCGGTGATCGACGTGTTCGGTCTCAACGATCGCTTCATCGCGCGCTACCGTCGCTCGCAGCGGCGCAACGAGCGCGTGGGGCACGAGGGGGTGCCGCCACCGGGTTACCTCGAGGCCTTCGACGCGAACGTCGTGATCGAGCGGAACCGCGTGAAGCGTCGGCCGCACAAGAGGCCACTCACGCCCGAGCGGGTGAAGGCGATCGAGGGCAAGGCCGCGCGGCATGTCCTCGCGCGGCCGTGAGCCCCTCGCGATCGACAGCCGGGGAGCGCTGGCGCGATGCGGCGGGCCGCGGGGCTGCAACAGGCAGCCTCGCGGCGACCTCGGTCGGGGCGACCCGTTTCCACGGCATCCCCACCGGGTACGTCCCAATCCGTTCTGCAACGTCCGGCAAGCCCTCGGCCCCCCGGAGGGGGAACGAACGGATTTGCAGCAAATTCGGCGGAGGAGAAGGGATTCGAACCCCTGGTTGAGTTACCCCAACGGCGGTTTTCAAAACCGCTGCCTTCAACCACTCGGCCACTCCTCCAATGGTTTTTGATTCTTGCTGTTTGGCGCCGTCTTGCGCGAGCGAAAATTCTCCGTTGAGGCAGGTTATCGGGCCGTTTGAGGCCGCTTTCGATGCCGCCTTGCGCTCGAGGATCTCGGGCAGCGCATCGGCAAGCGAGCCTCGCGCGCGCCTGAAAGTTCCCCTCGTTTGACGGTGGCGCGGTTCGCGCGTTCCATTTGGTGCCCGGCGAGACAGTAATCCTCGCATGCCCGAGCTGGTCAAGCAGCAATCGGCGAAGCCCGCGGTCGACTCGCGGCGGGACCACGAGATCACGCCTTCGCAGTTCGCGGAGGACTTTCATGCGCCGCGCATGTTCTCGGTGGCGACCGGGGTGGTCGGCGTCCTTCACGCGGCGGCGGCGTCCACCCACACCATCGGGCTGGGTCGTGCGGTGGCGACGGCGCGCCTTCGTCATCGTCTGGCGAGCCGAAGCGCGCGACCAAGCAGGTAGACCACCTGCTGAGCAGCGCGCGGCCGTGCGCGGCCACGGCGCTCACACCCCGAGCGGCGCGACGACGTCCTCGGCGCACGACGCGGTGACGGCGCGGCGAAGCCAGCGGTCGATGACGGCGAGATCGGTCGTCTCGCGCCTCGTCGAGCGCTCGTTTGAGGAGCGCCTGCGCGAGGGCTCCTACCGTCACCGTCCCACGCGACAGCTCGCTCTCGCGCTCCAGTTGCGCCTCGCGCTCCGCCGCCAAGGCCGGCACGGCTCGCCGCGTTCGGCGCCCCCCTCGGGCCTCGCGTCCGCCGATGCCAAGCAGCTGTTTTCCGCGTTCACTTGTCCTTGCCGGCGTTCACGACGAGGCAAGGAACGTCATGGCACATGAGCCTCTTCTCCTCGTGTGGTCTTACGATTGCACGTGAGGTGACAGTGGGAGAATTCTCCATCCTTCTGGTCGCGTCGACGTTCGCGTGCGCCAACGCGGAACCGAGCCCGCTCGCTCCGAACAAACCTGCGCCGCCGGCGAGCGCTGCCGACTCCGCAACGCAGGCCACGGCTCCCTCCTCTGGCGCGACGGAAGCACTGGTGACGAAGGAAAAACGGCCTCTGTCCACCTATCTCACAGGGGCCGTCACGGCGTCGATCTCGCGGATGGTCCCGGATCCCAGCGGCGGGTTCACAACCACGGCACCCTCGACGCTCGATGAGCGGGCCACCAAGGCGTTTCTTAGCACACTGGACCTTTCTCAGAAGGCGGACGGCCCACTCGTCAGGTGTCCCAGCGATACGCACGTGGAATTTCGCGACGCCGGCGGCAAGGCGCTTGGCACCATCGGCTTCTGTGGCCCCGCAGCGCGCTTCGACGCGCCGGACGGTTCGATCGGCGGGAGACGAGCGAGCAGACCCTGACGTGCGGAACACCGTGGCCGGGCGCTCGCCCGCGACGGCCCGGATCGAGTCGAGGGACGTACGGTCCGCGCCGTCACAACCTCCGTCCTTCGTCTCGGCCTCGCCCAGAATGAGCGGAAGTCGAGCCGGGGCAGACCCTGCTCGAAGGCATGACACTCGAACAGCCGAGCCTCGGAGATGCTCCCCGCGTGGCGTCCCGGCCGACGCCCCGGCGCGGCGCCCACGGCTCGACGGGGAATTCCCCGAGGGTGTTGTCGCGCCTTCCGGTGATGGCCACGGGCGTAGCGCTGCCGAATCGCGGCGAAACGCTACCGCGCTCATCGGCACCTCGGCGCGCTGGGCCAGCGGGTCCGCCGGTGCCCGCGGTGGCTCGACTTCGCGTGCTCGCTCCCGCATCATGACCCCGAAGACGATCCTGGGCGGGCTCGGGGTTGAGCAGTACGCCGGTGTGACCGCGGCTCTCGCGGAGGGATTCGCACTCGACCAGATCCTCGCGAACGAACAGCTCGACCCGGCGTTGTGGCACGCGACCGATTCGGCGTGGAAGCGGCAATTGGCGATCGACGGCGCGCAAGGAGGATCGCTGTTCAATGCCTATCGCGCCAAGCGTGAGGTCGCCGAGGATTGTCTGGCGCGCAAAGTTGCGCCGCTCGAAGAAGATCTTGCGGCATGGCTTAGCTTTCTCGATGCGCGGGCGAAGAGCCCGGAGCCAGACGCGATGCTCAGTCGGTCTGGCCTCAACACCAACGACCTGTCACGCCTCAAGCGCCGCTGGTCCAAGCGGATGGAGGAAGACCGCGCACGAGCGGTCGAGGCGGCGAAGCTCGCGGCCCAAGGCGAAAAACCGATGCCGACCATCACGGTTGCGGCGGCGATGCTGCGGCCGTTCCCGTGGTCGAAGCGCGGAGAGGTCAAGGCGGCGGTCGCGCAGGCGCCGGTCGCCGTAGATGTACCCGTCGACGTGTCGCTCGACCAATACGCGCGCATGTGCGCGGAGCTCGCGCTGGTTTCTGGCAGCCCGATCGACGAGGTGCGGCTTCTCGAACGGCACGGAATGAATGCCGCGTCGTACGCGGCGGTCGACAGCCAATGGCAAGTTGCGCTGGCTTCCAATTCCGAGCTGGCCGCGGATCACCGCAGGCTCGTCGCACACCATCGAGTGCGCCTGGAAGCCGCAGCAAAACCGGTCGCGCAGCAACCCGACGGGCTCGGTGCGGCCGCGCCGTATGACACGGATCGTGCTGCCGCCGAAGCGCCGGCGCCTGCCGCCGACGCGCGCAACATCAAGGAAACGGCGCTGCTCGCCGCGGCGTTCATCCCGGCCCTCGCCGCCGAAGACGCGCTCCCGTTTGGATGGAGAAGGGAGGACGCGAGTGGCTCGAACGTGGGAGAGAAGGCGCTCGTCGGCGCGCTCACCCCGAAGAACGTGTTGCCGTTTTCCGGCGATGCGCCAGCGACTCCGGCGGCTGCCACGCACGCGCCCGCCGATCACGCGATGCGAGGCGGGACGGCCCAGGTCGATTCAAACGTCATCCGCGAAATCTCCGAGGTGCTGCCGTTCGGTTCACGGCGGCGCGCGCCCGATTTCGCCCACTGGGCCATCGAGAATTATGCATCGCTCTGCGCCGAGTGCGCGGTCCGACCGCACGAGCGCCCCCAGATCCACGCGCGCTATCACATCACCGATGATGCCGAGCGCGCCACGCTCGACGCGTACTGGGAAGACAAGTTGGCCAAGGATGTGGCGCTGGCGCGGCGCTTCCGCGAGCTCATGGTGCAGGCCGGTGATTGGCTCCGACCGCCGAGCTCGCGATGATGCCAGGAACGGACCTGCCCGCCGCGCCATCAAACGGTTCACCGCGTTCGACCGCCTCGGCGGCACGGCGAGCTGTTTTCAAAGCCGCCGCCCTCAGCCACTCGGCCAGTCGGCCACTCCTCCGGGCGAGGTGGTTCAAGCGGCGTTCGCCCGTTGATGGAAGAGCAGTGACGCCGTCTTCGCGGTCGACCCGCCGAACGCTGTCGACGGAGACGCCGACGCGACCCGCGACGTCACGCGCGGAGAACCTGGATTTCGCGGCGAACCAGCAGCGGGAGCATCTCCGCAATCTGCTGCCCGGACCCACGGGTTCGCCCCATTTCGACTGCTTCTATCACGCCTTCTCTCCGCCCCTGGGAGACGCCGATTTTCTGGAACGAAGCGCCGCAGCGTTTCGGGAACCATCAACTCGGTCCGCCACCAGCTCGACGTTCATCGCTTCAATCTTGCGGACCTTCCGCGCTGGGACAGGCTCTTCGGCACGCACCAAGACGGCGACAGCTTTGCTCCGGAGCGTGGCTTCGCTCGCGAGAACGAACACCTCCTTCGTCACATTCTGCTTCGGGAGGTGTCTCGGCGAGGTGAAAAGGGCAAGCGTATGAGGCTGGCCTCTACTCCCTCGGACTTGAACCCGTTGCGCCGCTTGTTCGGGAACTGGCGGAGAGGGCGGGATTCGAACCCGCGGTAGGTTTTACCCTACGCACGCTTAGCAAGCGTGTGCCTTCAGCCACTCGGCCACCTCTCCAGGGCGTGACTGGCGGCGGAAGATGCCCGACCTCGGTCAGGTTTGCAAGCGATCTCCCGCCGCGCTCGGGTCAGCGGAGCAGGTCGTCGACCCAGCGCTTCGCGTGGTCGCAGCTCGCGCCACGCGCGCGGCTCGCCTTGCCGGCCGAGTCGCGCGCGAGCGGCCCGGCGACGAGCGCCACCTCCCGCCCGCGGCGGCGCCACGCGAGGGGGCCGAGGACACCTCGATCGCGGCACGCGGGGTGGCGCTTGGCCACGAGGCGCTCGAGCTCGACGGCGTCGACCTCGGAGTCGAAGACGAGCCGCCACGCGAGCGCGACCTCGCGTCGAGCGCCGTCGCTCCTGGAGACCAAGACGTAGCGATCGCCGCCCCAGCCGGCGGCGGCTGCAGCCGCTTCGGGAGGCGAGGACCACGGCTCGAGGACGATGCGCAACCCTTGCTCTCCGACGACGTCCGAGTCGAGGATCCGGGCCTCGACACCGAAAGGCGCGCTCGTCGGCTCGGCCACCTCGAGCGGCGCCTCGCGCGCGTCGTACTTGTCGAGGTGGAGCAGCTGCTCGGTCGAGCGCGGCGGATCGCGCCACGCGCGGTTCACCTCCGACCAACCTCCGCGAGCGCGCAAGGCCTCCACGAAGCGATAGCCGTCGACATAGGGCGCGATGAGCGAGGCTTGGAGCGCAGGAGGCGTGTTGAGCCCGGTGCTCGAGAGCGCGACCGAGGCGGCCAAGGAACGGCGCAGCGTCTCGACGGAGAGCGCGCCGTCGGGGAGGTGCGAGAACATCGCGCTCGTCGCGTCGCCCTCAGCGAACGCGCCGACCGCGGCGGCGGCGTCCACTTGGCCACGGCGATAGGTGAGCCGCGCGCCGAGATCGAAGTGCTGGTCTTGCAACGCATGCACGAGCTCGTGCGCGAGGGTTGGTGCGCGCGCGACGTCGTCGAGATCGTCGAGCAGGTAGAGCTTATCGTCGTCGGGATCGTAGAAGCCCGCCACGTTCTCGCGCACCTGCGCGAACATCCCCTCGACGAAGCGGTAGTCGGGATCGCTCAGCTCGAGCAGCGCGAAGAGCTCTCCCTGCGCCTCCAAGAACTCCCGCGGCAAGTCTCGCTCGGTCTTCTGGACGATGAGCTCGATCCCACGGGCACGCGACACCACCTCGCTCGCGACGGGTCGCACCACCTCGAGCTCGTGGCGCGCGGCGACGTCGGCGAGCACGGCGGGCGCCTCTCGCACTTCGCGCTTCGAAGGCTTGAGCGAGACGGGCGGCGGCGATCCGTCCGCGCGCTCGACCGACTCGGTGGCCGGTATCCTCGCGGTCGCGACCTTCGGCGTGACGGGCGCCTCCGCCGCGGTCGGAGCTTGGCCACCGCACGCGGCGGCGAGCACCGAGACGACCGCCGCAGAGCACCCGGCGAGCAGCGACGCTCGGGAGGCCGTCATGGCGTCGCGTCGGCCGCTCCGCGGATCGCGTCCATCGCGGCGCGGTAGAGGGAGATCCGCTCGTCGAGGGTCGCCTCGCTGCGCTTGTTCGCCCCGAACACGGCAGAGCCCGCGACCAGCACCTCGGCGCCGGCCTTACGCGCCGCACCCGCCGTCTCGCGCGTGATCCCGCCATCGATTTCGAGCGTGACCGCGAGCCCGCGCCGCGCGACCTCGTCCCTCAACCAGCGGAGCTTCGGGAGCACCTGCGGCAAGAACGACTGGCCGCCGAAGCCGGGGTTGACACTCATGATCAAGATCAAGTCCGCGTCGTCGAGCACGTAGCGCAGCGTGTCCTCGGGGGTGTGAGGGTTCAAGACGACGCCGGCCTTCGCACCCAAGGCGCGGATCGCGCGGAGGGTTCGCTGTAGGTGCGGCGACGCCTCGAGGTGCACGCTGACGAGATCGGCGCCTGCGGCGACGAAGTCCTCGAGGTAGCGCTCCGGCTCGACCATCATCAGATGCACGTCGACCGGAAGGCGCGTCGCGGCGCGGACGGCGCGCACGATCGGCGGGCCGAGCGTGAGGTTCGGGACGAAGCGGCCGTCCATCACGTCGACGTGGATCCAATCGGCTCCCGCGCGCTCGGCTGCTTCGACGTCGAGCGCAAGGCGACCGAAGTCGGCGGAGAGAATGGACGGAGCGATGCGCGTCATCGGCATGCCGCCTCTCTACAACGAATCGCGCGGGGCTTGGGCCCCGGTCTTGGCCGCTCGAGCGAGCGCGCGCCGGTCGGGAATGGGTGCCGTGGCTCGCGTTGCGGGGTGGGTCGGCCGTAGGCGCTTGGTGGGTCCGGCGACGCGTGCTAGACGGGCCACGCCCGAGGGGAGTCATGAGCGACGAGGCGTTGCGTACCAGGCCCATGGAGAAGGGGGACTTCGATCACCTGGTGCGGGTGATCGACAAATGGTGGGGCGGTCCCACGACGGCTCTCGCTCATCCGCTGTTTTTTTACGAGCTCGGGCAGCTCGCGCGGGTCGTCGTCTCCGGCGAGCGTGTCGTCGGCTTCTTGTTTGGCTTCATCGCGCCGACGGGGCCGGTCGGGTACGTGCACCTCGTGGGCATCGACCCGGAGTACCGACGGCGGCAGGTGGGCTCGCTCCTCTATCGCTCGTTCGAGGCGGCGTGCCGGGAGGCCGGCTGCGTCGGTCTCAAGGCCATCACGACGATGGGCGACGAGGGGTCGTTGCGCTTTCACGAGTCGCAGGGCTGGCGCGTCGAGACGGTGGAGAACTACGCAGGCCCGGACCGCTCGCGCTTCGTCTTCACCAAGGCGCTCGCCGGAACGTGAGCGCCCCCTCGGTCGAGGAGCTCGGACGCGTCCCGCTCTTCGCGGCGCTCGACGCGCGGGCGCTCGAGGGCCTCGCGCAGCGCTTGAGCGTGCGCTCGTTCGAGGCCGGGGAGCGTCTCTTCGGGGTCGGCGACGCGAGCCAGGAGATCCTGATCGTGCTCGACGGGGAGATCGAGCTGTTTCGGCACGACGGGGAGGGCCGGAGGAGGCGGCTCGGGCGGCGCGGTCCGAGCGACTGGTTCGGCGAGGTTGGATTGATCGCCATCAAGTCGAGGGCCATCGAGGCTTGGTCGCAGACGAGGGCCCGCGTGCTCGTGCTGCCGGCGCGGGAGCTGCTCGAGCTCTACCGTCGCGACATGCGCGCGTACGCACTCGTCACGATGAACCTCGCGCGGGAGCTCGCACGTAAGCTCGAGTCGGTCGAGGAGCGGTGGGTCGATGGGCGCGCGCCCCTCGAGGATTTGACCTGAGCTCCGCGCCGAGGGGGGAACGCGACCCTCATGGGTGGGGGGTTGCGGCCGGGTTGCGGTAGGGGCGAGCCCTTGGTCACTCGTTGCGGGCGGCCGGGGCGCTGCCGCGCGTCATCACGCGGCACATCGAGGCAGGTCCCTTTGGGCCTTGGGCGTACATGGCGACGTGGCCCTTGTCCGAGCGCGCGCGCACGTAGATCGAGCCGCCGTTGGCCGGCATCGGAACGATGGCGCCAAGGGCTTGGGGCCTGTCGGAGGGAAGCTCCTCGATGACGATGATGGTGTCGCCGTTGACCTGGTCGACGGCGTAGATCGAGGGTCGGCGGACGCGGTCCGTCGGTGCGCCGCAGGTCGAGCCGTCGGTCCGTGCCGCGAAGGCGATCTGGTCGGGTGCCAGGGGGGGCACGTCGGCGACCCAGCGGAAGCGTGGGTCGGTCGCGGCGCCGGCCGCTACGTCGAGGCAGGTGCACCGGGCGGTCGGGGCGGCCCGCAGAGAGAGGGAGAGGTCGTGGCGGACTCCGCGAAGGGCTACGTTGTCCTTCGGGGCCTCATCGCGTTTGACCGTGAAGAGGGACTCGACCTCGCGCCAGGGCTGCTGTTCGGAGTCGGTCTTATGGACCCAGTCCTTGTCGACGAGATCGTCCTTCTTGGCGCAGCCGGGCATGAGGGCGAGGCTGGCGGCGACGGGGAAGGCAAACGGCACGCGTTTCACGGGGTCAGTCTCCCAGAGGCGGGCGAGACGGCCAAGTTCGGAGCATCCAAGGGGGAACTGGGCTGCGGGCGGCGCGGTTTCTGGGGGGTGCCGAGGGGCTCGGGGCGGGTTTGGATTCCGTCCTTTGGGGGTTGGGGTCGAGGCGGGGTCGCGGGCTGGGGATGTTTCCCGTGAAACGTTTGGGGAGGCCCTGCTGAGCCCTTTGCGGTCGGGGCGGGTGACGGGGCGGGGCAGGGCTCCGAGCAGCCGCCGCGCCTCGGGTGAGAGCACCCCCTGCTCGTCCCTTCGCGACGGCAGGTGCACCGGCTGACACGGGCGATCGGGCGTCGGGAGGCGCCGGGGGGCCGGAGGGGTCGGTGGCCGTTCGCTGCGCGGGGTGGCGGGGTTACCCGGTTTCGTTGGGGGGTGGGCGTTGGGCGCCGGGCGCCCCGCGCTTTGGGGGCCCGGAGCGGCGGCCGCTCCGTGAGGGGTGCGCCGGGCGCGAGGCCGCCAGGGGCACGTCGCAGGCTGTGCGACGGTGAGCTTCGGGACTGGGAGGTTTCCCGTTTTTCCCGTCGACAATGGGGGGGCCGGAGCGGGCTTCGCAGGGGCCGGGTCTCCGGGGCCTCCTGGCGGTGGTCCTTGCGGGGTTCAGGGGAGGCTGGTGGAAACGGCCGCGCGGCGGGGTGCGGCGGGGCACGCCAAAGGGCCGAGTCGCCCTCGCGGGCCCGAGCCCTTCGTGCGGTTGGGGTGCGGAGCCGGAGGAGTCGAGCGCTCGAGGTGCCTGGGGGCTCACCCTGTCGCCCCGCGGGTCTGAGGGGCGGAGACGAGGGAGCAAGCCCGCCTGAGGGCTGGGAGCATCTGCGGTGAAGCGAGCGCGGGCGCACGGGCTCGTCGCGTGCCCCTCCGAGGGGCCTCGATGTTTCACGGGAAACACCGAGGAAGGCACCCGCCGCCCACTTGCCCCAACCTCTCGGCGCCACCGAGCCGGATGTTTCACGGGAAACGTCCCGGTCATGCGGCCACCCTCCCCGCGAAGGCCGTCGAGCGAGCGCCCGCCTTGAACAACCCCGACGAGTCCCCCGCAGCCGAACCCCGACCCGGCGCCGCCTCGGCCGCCGCCGTCCTGTCAGGCCCGGCCGCTCAACCGCCGCCGCCCACTCCGTCCCGCGTGAGCGCCAGGTACGCCGCGTTGAGCTCCGCGGTCCGCTTCTCCGCGAGCCGCTGGATCTCCGGCGCCGCGCCCGCCACCCGGTCAGGATGGTACTCGCGCACTTTGGCGTGGTACGCGCGCCGGACCTCCTCGCGACTCGCGCCCTCCGGCACGCCGAGCACCTCCTCGGGCGAACGGGCCACGGCGGGAGCCGCACCCCGCCCACGTGAGCCCGGACCGCCCGCGGCGCGCCCCCTTCCGTCCGGCCTCCGTCGACCCCCTCCCCCTAGCCGAGGCCCGAGGCGCACCCGACGGTACCCCCAAACCAGGAGCGCGACAAACCCGAAGAGGAGGAGCTTGGCTGCCACGATGCCACCACGAACCCGTCATCCACGTAACGCGCGACTCGCAGCCCGCCGACTTGGCACATGGCACATTTACGCGCACCTCGGCAAGCTTCGGCTCGTGGCACAAGGCCCCATGACGCCCACGCGCTCCCGCCCAATCTCCTCCGCGACGAGCCTCGTCATCGCGAAGGCCCCTTGCCCAGTCCCCCGCTCGACGGCGACCCGTCCCCGGCCAGCGCCTCGTCGGCGAGCGTCGCCGTCGCGCGCCCTTCGGCCTCAAGCCCGGAGGCGAGGTGGCTCGGGAGCGCGAGGTTCACGGCCGTGTCCTCGGGATCCGGTCTGGCCCGCTCGACCCCGGGCGTGGGGATTGTCCACTCGAAGGGATGCTCCTCGCCCCCTGCAGCGTTGTAAGCCTCGCCCTCCATCGATGCTCGCAAGGCCACCACGTCGATGTTCTTGAGGGTGTCCGGATAGGCCTGGGCCCCTCGCTGCGGCGCACCGCTCGAACTCACGCGACTGCGAAGCGTGGGCTCGCCCGCCACGTCGATCACCGTGCGGAGCAGCGGGTCGTCGACCGCGCCGGTGGGCGCGAGATCCACGTCGGTCTGCAAGAGCGGATCGTCGGTGCTGCCGCGCGCCCCAAAACCCGACGGTGTCACGCCGACCGGCGCAACCCCGAGCAGCTCCCGCGCCTCCGCCGGGAGCGACTCGAGCAGCGTCGGGCTCGCGGCGAGCCGCGCCTCGACCTCGGTCCAGTTGGTCGGCACCCCATCGAGCTCGAACCCCGCGATCCCCCGCAGCCGAGCGAGCTCCGCGGCACCCCCGAGCCTCACCACCCCTCGAAACGTCATCGTCGCCTCGAGCGTGTCCGCGTCGATGGCGAGCCCGTCGACGACCATGGCGACGAGAACTCCTGGCCCCCCGGTTGTCGGGACGAGCCGCGCGAAGGCACGCAGCGCTGGCAAACGCGACTGAATCCGCGCCCACTCCGGGTGCACGCCGTCGAGGACCACCCACTCGTCGCCGTCGAGGCGCTCGAGCTGCTGATCGAGGGGCGCCGCCTGAAAGTAGCTCCAGTCGAGCGCGCTCCCGACGCTCGGAACGAGCCGCTCGAGATCGCGGCGCTGCTCGCTCGAGACGAACTGCCGGCGAGCCCTCCAGTAGCGCGAGATCGGCCCGAAGCCGGCGACGGCGCCGGGGCGCGAGGGCTCGACCAAGTTCGGCGGCCGCGAGCGCCCGTTGAGGCCCGTCCCCACCGGGTTCGGATCGTGCCCCGGACCACCGAGGGCGCGCTCGTAGACGAGCGGCAACCGGTCGAACGGGCTTGGCACCGCTGCGGCATCGACCCGATCGCCGTAGGCATGGATCACCTTGTCGAGGATCGCGGTCCCGCTTCGAAGCAGCGCGAACCGCACGGCGACGGCCTGCGCCGGCTGCGCCCGTGGAGCCGCCGCATGCCCGGTCAGCGTGACGTCGACCTGGGGCCGGAACGGCACGACCTCGGCAGCGACCGCGAGGCTCCTCGTCGCGTCGTCCCCGTGATGCCGATCGGACTCGACGAGCGGCGTCGGCTCAAGGACACGCATCGTGCGCTCCGCCTCGAGGCCGAGCCGTGCCTTCGCCATCACGGTCAGCTGCAGCTCGCGCCCGGCGCGCCAGACCAGGGCCGCCGCGTCCACCGGCCCGACCGGGACCAGCGGCACGAGGCACGAGGCTCGGCGCGCGAACGTCATGCGAAGACTTCATCACACGCGTCCCCGCGTGGAAAGGCGAGTTCAGCGCGTGACGAGCTTCCCTCGCTCGAGCTCGACGCGCGACGAGACGACACCGTCGAAGACACGCGGCTCGTGCGTCACCAGCGCGACGAGGGCTCCTCGCGCGACCTCGTCACGCACCACCTCGACGAGCCGCTTCACGCCGACGCGATCGAGACCGGTGGTGGGCTCGTCGAGCAACACGAGCGAGGGCCGGTGCACGAGCGCGCGGGCGAGGGCGATGCGTTGACGCTGACCGCGGGACATCGTGCGAACCGGGCGGTCGGCGAAGCGACCGAGCTCGAAGCGCTGCTCGACCGCCTCGTACGTCGCCTCCGGGTCGAGACCGAGCAGCTCGGCTGCGAGGCGCACGTTCGCTCGTCCGGACAGATCGCCGTAGGCGAGCGGCTCGTGAGAGACCCAGCCGATCGCGTGGCGCGCCGCCGCTGGGTCCGAGCCGAACGGCTCGTAGCGCACGTGGCCCGAGGTCGGCGCGAGCAGCGTGCCCAGGATCCGCAGGAGCGTGGTCTTGCCCGAGCCGTTCGCGCCCTCGATGAGCGTGAGCCCAGGAGCAAGCTCGACGTCGACGCCGCGCAGCGCCGCCGTCGACCCGAACGTCTTGACGAGCCGCTCGGCTCGCACCGCGCGGATCGGCTCACCGGGCACGGCGCATCACCTCGGTCGGCTCTGGGTCCGGGTCGGTGTCCGAGCTCGGACCTCGCTCGAGCGGCTCGGTGTCGTCGACGGAGCGTGGCTCCGGTGGCGCGTGTCGGCGCCGGTAGGGAGCCTCGGTGGGCTCCTCCGCGACGGGCTCGTTCGGCGGCAACCGCCGCCGCTGCATCGCGACGGTGGGCTCGTCGAGATCGTCGAATCCCGACCGCGCCTCGTGACAGGCAAACGCCAGCGCTCGTCGAAGCTCACGCACGGACTGGAAGCGATCCTCCGGACGCTTGGCGAGCGCCTTGTCAACGACGTGCAGCGCGAGCGGCGGGAGGTCGGGCGCGTGCTCGAGGAGCGAGCGTGGTTGCGTGGTTAGGATCTTGACGAGGAGTGCGTTGTAGTTCGACGCGTGGAAGGGGCGCTCTCCGGAGAGCGCCTCGTAGATCATGACGCCGAGCGCCCAGACGTCGACCCGTTGATCGAGCTTCGCCTCGCCGCGGGCTTGCTCGGGCGCCATGTAGTACGGCGTGCCCATCACCATGCCGGTGTCGGTCAGGCGGTGCTGCTCCCGGCGCGCACCGAACGCCCGTGCGACGCCAAAGTCGAGAAGCTTCGCTCGCTGCGGCTCGCCCGACCCGACCTCGAGCAAGAACACGTTTTCGGGCTTCAGGTCGCGATGGAGGATGCCGCGCGCGTGAGCCTCCTCGAGCGCGTCGAGGATCGGATCGAGGACCTCGCCGACCTCGCCGAGCGAGAGCACGCCGCGCTTCAGCCGCTCGGCGAGCGACTCTCCTCGCAGGAGCTCCATCACGAGATAGGGCTGTCCCGACTCCGTACGCCCCATGTCGAGCACCGCGCAGACGCACGGGTGGGCGAGCATTCGGACGACATCGGCCTCCCGCAAGAGGCGCGCGATCGCGTCCTGGTCCCCCGAGAGCGAGCGGTGCAGCACCTTCAGCGCGACGTGCTCCGAGCGACCGCCTGGCTCCTCGATCGACGCCTCGACGACCGTGCTCATGCCACCGCACCCGAGCCTGCGGAGTAGCCGATACCGACCCCCTACGAGCGCCCCGGGCTCGAGCGCTGGATCCGGCGTCGCGACATCGCGCGCGCGCTCGGCCGCTCGCTGCTTCGACCGGAAGCCTTGCTGCAACGCGAGGCCTGTGGTCGGGCAGACGCGCTCCGCCGCGGGATGGGTCGACCCGCAGTGGGCACAGAGCTTCGCGGGGTCGCTCATGAGTCGACTTTCGACCCTAGTCGAGTCGCGGAAGCGTCGCCATCCGCTGTGGAGAACCTCTTGGCGAGGCTGTGATCGGGGCTCGGACAACCGGGGCACAAGCGGTGCAGCGCTCGCGGGGCGCCATCCATCCCCGGGAAGTCCGATCTCTACTCCGCCGATTCTCCACCGGCGATCGTCGGTCAAGTAGCCGCAACGACGAAGGTTTTCACGTTATCCCCGATCTCCACAAGGCCTACTGAGACGATCGATTTTAGATCTCTCCAGCTCTCCGGATCAGAAGAGCGAACCCCCGGATGTTTTCTCCCAACCCTCCGCGAGGAACCCTGCTAAGACACGCGCTCGACGAAACAGGGGACTCGCATGGAACTCGTCGCACCCAAGAAAAGCCTGGAGAAGCTGCTCGCTCGCTGCCAAGGCGTCGCCGACAAGAAGAGCACGATGCCCGTGCTCGCCAACGTGCTCCTGTCCGCGAGCGGCGATCTGCTTACGATCTCCGCGACCGACCTGCAGCTGACCGTCTCCGGCTCGATCGACGCCGAGGTGAAGCGCGCTGGTACCGTCGCTCTCCCCGCCCGCGATGTGCACGAGCGCGTCAAGGCCATGCCGGACGGCCCGATCAAGATCGCGGTCACCAACGGCTCTGCCACGACGCTACAGGCCGTCGGCTCAGCGCGTCGCTACACCGTGCACGGGCTGCCTGGCAGCGATTTCCCGACGCTCCCCGAGCTCGGTGCCGACGCCCCGACAATCGAGCTCAGCGTCGCCACGCTGCAGAAGCTGGTGAAGCGCACCATCTTCTCGATCTCGACCGATGAGACCCGACCTCACTTGAATAGCGCGCTCTTCGAGTGCCGCGCCGCTCGGGGGACGAACCCTGGGACGGTCCGCATGGTGACGACCGATGGTCACCGGCTGAGCAAGATGGAGCTGCCGCTCGAGGGCCTCGCCGCCGAGACCACGATGCTCATTCCCCACAAGGCGATGCAAGAACTCCGCAAGCTCTTCGACGACGTCGTCGAGCACCGCGACACGACGATGGTGGCCATCGCCCAGACCGGCCCGAACGCGTTCTTCCGCCTCGGGGGCGTCCGCTTCTCGGTCAAGCTCATCGACGCGCAGTTCCCGCCTTACGAGCAGGTGATCCCAAGCGCCAGCGAGCGGCACGTCACCGCAGGCAGGACGGCGCTCATGGACGCGCTGAAGGCCGTCTCGCTCGCCGCGAGCGATCGAACCTACGGCGTGAAGCTGGCGATCGCCCCAAACGCGCTCCGCATCTCGAGCGAGAGCCCCGAGTCGGGTAACGGGTTCGACGAGATCCCGGTCGATTATGAGGGCCCCGAGCTCTCGGTCGGCTTCAACGCGCAGTACCTCCAGCACGTCCTCGGAGCGATGGACATCGAGGACGAGGTGACGATCGGACTGAGCGGTGAGCTCGACCCCGCCGTGCTTCGTCCCGCCGGCGAGCAGGGCCGCGAATTCGTCGCGGTCGTCATGCCGATGCGCATCTGACGCGTCGACGCTTGACTGCCGTCGTCAAGGCACCGTGCCGTCGTCAAGGCACCGTGCCGCCGTCAAGGCACCGTGCCGCCGTCTAGGCCCAAGGACGCGTGACGAAACCCCTCACCCTCGACCGCTTGACGCTCCTCGACGTGCGGAACGTGGAGCGACTCGAGCTCGCGCCCGCGCGCCATCTCAACGTGATCGCGGGCAACAACGGGCAGGGCAAGACCAGCGTCCTCGAGGCCATCTACGCCCTCGCCACCTCTCGAAGCTTCCGCACCGCGAAGCTGACGGAGCTCGTGCGGCATGGCGCGGACACCGCTCGGGTCGGAGGTCGCTTCGCCGAGCATTGGCCCAGCGGAATACTTGATCGAAGTCAAACTTTTGAACTCACCCGTCGCGGCAAGCGCAGCTTGACGCTAGACGGCCTCGAGCCGACCTCGCTCACCGACTACGCCACGCGCTCTCCGGTCGTGGTGTTCGAGCCGAAGCAGCTCGGCCTCACGACCGGCCCGTCTGCCGAGCGGCGTACGCTGCTTGATCGCGTGACGCTCTTCACGCACCCCGAGGCGGCCGCGCATCGCGCACGTTACGGTCGCGCATTGAAGGAGCGCCAAGCCCTCCTCGCCGATCGATACCGCGACCGCTCGAAGGAGCTCGACGCCTACGAGGCGATCCTGGCCGAGCACGGCGCACGCCTCACGGCCATCCGAGCCCTCGCCGTCGAGGAGCTTCGCGAGACGATTCTCGAAGCATTCGGACGGATCGCCGCTCCCGAGCTGCGGCTCGAGGTGCGCTATGAAGCGGGCGGTTCCTCGGATCGCGACGCGGCACAGCGCGAGCTCGCCGAAGCTCGGCAGGCGGACGCGCAACGAAAGCGCGCCAGCTTCGGACCCCACCGTGACGACCTCGACCTGCGCCTCGACGGCCACGAGGCGCGCGTCGTCGCCTCCCAGGGTCAGCACCGCGCGCTCACCCTGGCGCTGAAGAGCGCCGAGCTCTCCACAATCGCTCGGGCCCGTGGCGTACAGCCGATCCTGCTCCTCGACGACGTCTCGAGCGAGCTCGACGCGGACCGAACGGCGGCACTCTTCGAGCACCTCGCCTTGACCGAGAGCCAGATCTTCCTCACCACCACCCGCCGCGATCTAATCGTGAGCGCCCGACTGGACGCCGAGCGGGCGGATTTCGTCGTCGAACAAGGCGTGCTTCGACGCGTCACCTGACGCGTCGAAACCCTCGGGAGACGCGCGGCGACGCACTCGCTCAAAGGGGCCATTCTCCGCTACGGCGCAGGCGCGACTGTGCTAGCTTCCGGCAGCCAAAAAAGGGCCGTACATCCCCGCATGAAGCGCCCTCTGGCGCGCCCGAATCGGCGCGCACCTCCAGGCAGCGATGAGCGAATCGACTCCTGTCCAAGAAGCCAGCCCGAAGGCCGAACCCATGAGCGCCACCTACGACGCCTCGAGCATCACCGCGCTCGAGGGGCTCGATGCGGTCCGCAAGCGCCCGGGCATGTACATCGGTGACGTTCACGACGGCTCCGGCCTGCACCACCTCGTGTGGGAGACGATCGACAACTCGGTCGACGAGCACCTCGCGGGTCACTGCAGCGAAATCTTCGTAGCCGTGCACTTCGATGGGTCCGTCAGCGTCTCCGACGATGGGCGCGGGATCCCCGTTGGCATGCACGCGCGCGGCGTGAGCGCCGCCGAGGTCGTGATGACGGTCCTCCACGCCGGAGGGAAGTTCGACAATGCGAGCTACAAGGTGTCCGCGGGCCTGCATGGGGTCGGCGTGAGCGCCGTCAACGCCTGCTCGGAGACGCTGAAGCTCGAGATCAAGCGCGACGGAAAAGTCTGGCAGCAAGAGTATTCGCGCGGCGTCCCGAAGTACGCGCTGAAGAGCATCGGCGAGACGACCTCGACGGGGACCAAGGTCACCTTCAAGCCAGATGCGCAGATCTTCACGACGCTCGACTTCAGCCACGACATCCTGGCGACGCGGCTTCGCGAGCTCGCCTTCCTCAACGCCGGCTTGACGATTCACCTCACCGACGAGCGCCCTGGTGGCGTCGGGGAGACGTTCCTGTTCCGTGGTGGCGTCAGCGAGTTCGTGAACCACCTCGCCGCGTCGAAGGAGCCGATCCACCCTGAGGTGATCCACCTCACGGCGTCGGGGGACACGACCATCGACGGCAAGACGGCGCCCGTCCTCGTCGAGGTCGCGATGCAGTGGACCCAGGCCTACCAGGAGGCCATCTTCTGTTACACGAACAACGTCAAGAACCGCGACGGCGGGACCCACCTTACGGGTCTGCGCGCGGCCTTGACGAAGTGCATCAACACCTACGGCTTCAAGGAGAACCTGTTCCGCGACTTCAAGGCCGGGCTCTCCGGTGAGGACGCGCGCGAGGGGCTCACCTGCGTGCTCAGCGTCAAGCACCCCGACCCGTCGTTCGACTCGCAGACCAAGTCGAAGCTCGTCTCGAGCGAGGTGAAGGGCATCGTCGAGACCGCCGTCAACGACCGGCTCGCGCAGTATTTCGAAGAGCACCCGGAGGTCGCGCGCTCGGTCCTCGAGAAGGCGATCCGCGCCGCGAAGGCCCGAGAGGCCGCGCGCAAAGCTCGCGAGAAGGTCCGCAAAGAGACGCTCGACATCTCGTCACTCTCCGGGAAGCTCGCGAGCTGCCAGACGAAGGATCCGGTCGAGGCCGAGATCTACATCGTCGAGGGCGAGAGTGCCGGAGGCAGCGCCAAGATGGGGCGCGACCGACGCTACCAGGCGATTCTCCCACTCAAGGGAAAGATCCTGAATGTCGAGCGCGCGACCACCGAGCGCATGCTCGGGTCGGCCGAGGTTGGGACGCTCATCACGGCGCTCGGCTGCGGCGTGTCCGGCGCTGGGGTGCTCGACGTCGAGAAGCTCCGCTACCACAAGGTCATTCTGATGACCGATGCGGACGTCGACGGCGCGCACATTCGCACCCTGCTCTTGACGTTCTTCTACCGACAGATGCGCGAGCTCATCGAGCGCGGACACCTGTACATCGCGCAGCCGCCCCTCTACCGCGTCACCCGCGCGAAGAAGGATCTCTACCTGAAGGACGACGCCGCGCTCGAGACATTCCTCACCGAGCACGCGGTCGAGAAGCTCGATCTCCAGCCCGAGAAGGGTGGCATGGCGATCTCGGGCCAGCCCCTGCTCCGACTCGCCACGCGGCTCAAGCGCTTCAAGTCCGCGCTCTCCAACCTCGACAAGCGCTGCGACGCGCGCGTTGCGGCGGGCCTGCTCCGCTCGGCACCGATGGATCTCGAGGACCTCCACGATCGCGAGAAGGTCGAGGCGGCGGCTCGCGCGCTCGAGACGTATCTCGTCGCGAGCTACCCCGACATGCTGCCCCTCTCGATCGAGGTCGGCTGGGACCTGGAGCACAGCGCGGGTCGCATCGAGGTCGCGTCGCAAGGCGCGATCCGCGGACGCAAGAGCGTCGTCGACTGGCGACTCGTCGAGTCCCCCGAGTATCAGGAGGCGCTCGCGGTGCAGACCGACCTACGCAGCATCGGCGAGCCGCCCTACATCGCGCGCGGTCCCGAGGGAGAGACCTCGCTCGCGGGCTCCGAGGCCCTCGGCGACTTCCTCGATCAGCGCGGCCGCAAGGGCATCACCGTGAGCCGCTACAAGGGCCTCGGCGAGATGAACGCCGAGGAGCTCTGGGAGACCACGATGAATCCCGACGCGCGCGTCCTTCGCCAGGTCCGCATCGAGGACGCCTTGAGCGGCGACGAGCTGTTCTCGATCCTGATGGGCGACGAGGTCGAGCCTCGCCGGGCGTTCATCGAGCAACACGCGCTGCTGGTCCAAAACCTCGACATTTGAGCGCCGCTCGCGAACCACCGAGGAGACACCGATGTCAGACGATCCGACCGCAGCAACGTCGTCCTCCCCAGAGATGAGCTTCGAGCGGCTCGCTCGGCTGGTGCGTGAGGAGTGGCCAGCGATCGACGCGACCGCGCTCTCGCAGACGAACGGGGACGAAGAGAAGCTCGTCGAGCTCGTGGCAAAGACGACCGGTCACACCCGTGCGCTCGTTCGCGCGCAGGTCGCGGAGCTCCGTCGCCTCTCGCGAGGCGAGCGCCTCCGGTCGTGGCTCGCGGATCTCGACGCCGACGACCTCGTGCGTCGTGCGAGCTCCCGCGCCAAGGAGCTCGCGCGCGATCTCGAAGGGCAGGCCGTCGAGGAGGCGTCGCGGCGCATCAAGCAGAACCCGCTGACGAGCCTGCTCCTCGCGCTCGGTCTCGGTCTGCTCCTGGGCATCTTCATCGGGGGATCGCGCCGGCGTGAGTGAGACGGATCGCGACGACGAGCCTCGCGATGTCGGCCTGGGGCTCGGGCGGGCGCTCCTCACCCTGCTCGGGGTCCACCTCGAGCACGCCCGCGAGGAGGCAAGCTCGGACGGCAGGCGCGTCCTTCGCGCGCTGCTCCTGCTCGTGGTCGCGCTCGTCCTCTTGGTGTTTGCGCTCGTGAGCCTCCAGGCACTCGCCGTGGTCTCGCTGCACGACGCGCTCGGCTTCACCTGGGCGGGTGCGCTCGCGGTCTCCGTCGGTGTCGATTTCGCGGGGATGACCCTGCTCCTCGTCGCGGCGCGCGCGCGCCTGTCCGAGCCGGTCCTCGTTCGCACGCGTGCGCTCGTCCGCCGCACGGTCGACGCGCTTCGCGAGCCTTGAACGCAGAGCGAGCCCTCTTCACCTCGGATCGCCACGAGCCGTCCGCCATTGCGCGCCGGAACCTCGTCGTGCCTTAATCCGCGCGATGGCGGCGACCCAATCTCTCAAGCGGCACCTCGTTACCGGCGCGGCGAGTGGCATCGGGCTCGCAGTCGCGCGCACCCTCCTTGCCCGCGGCGAGCAGGTCCTCGCGACGGATCTCGATGACGACGCGCTCGCCCGAGCCTCGTCGAGCTGGGACGGGGCCCCGGTGACGCGGCGCCTCGACGTCACGAGCATCGACGACTGGCGCGCCGCGATCGAGGCCGCAAAGGCGAGCTTTGGCGGGGTCGACGTCGTCTACAACATCGCTGGCTACCTCACGCCAGGGTGGGTGCACGAGTTCGACGTCCGCGACATCGACCGGCACCTCTCCGTCAACGTGAAGGGCGTCATGCTCGGCACACGCATCGCCGCCGAGCAGATGGTCGCGAGCGGCGCCGGACACATCGTCAACGTCGCCTCGATGGCGGCATACGCGCCCGTCCCAGGCCTGTCGCTCTACTCGGCCTCGAAGTACGCGGTGCGCGCGTTCTCGCTCGCGGCCGCGACCGAGCTTCGACCGCGAGGCGTCGCCGTGAGCGTGTTGTGCCCCGATGCGGTCGCAACGCCGATGCTCGACAAGCAGACCGACTATGACGAGGCGAGCCTCACCTTCTCGGCACCGCGAATCCTCACCGCGGACGAGGTCGCCGAGGTGCTGACGGGGCGCGTCCTTCGCGACCGCCCGCTCGAGCTTGCACTGCCGCGAGGCCGCAAATGGCTCGCGCGCGCCGCCGATCTCGTGCCCGAGGCCGCCGAGTGGATGCGACCGGTCATCGAGCGAGCGGGCCGAGCCCGCCGCAAGGCGCACCGGCGCTAGGCGCTCAGGGCTTGCACGCGACGACGTCGGGATCCTCGCCCGTGAAGAGCGCGATCTCGTCTCGGTTCGAGGCCGCCTCCACGCGAGCCCAGATCGGCCCGTCCTTCGAGCCGAGCAGCGGAGACGGCAGCGCGAGCGCGTACCAGTAGCGGCCGCGGGCCCAGGCAAGTCGAACGAACTTCTGCCAGCTCGCGTCGGCTTTCCACGTTGCGTAGAGCGACGGATGCTTCGTGCGCGCCACGCGCAGGTACGTCTCGAGGTAGTAGAGGTGCGAGGCTACGCCGTCGCGGAACGACGAGCCCTGGTCGAGGTGATCGACCACCGCGGTCACGCAGGCGAGCCCGTTGATGTACGCGGTGAGCTCATCGCCGAGGAACACGAACCCGTAGCTCCCCTGCGAACCGGTAAGGTACGTCTTGTCGTAGCTCGTCGTCACGCTCCCGCCCGCCTGCACCTCGGCCAGAATCTCGCTCCGCGGAAAGAAGTCGAGCTTCGGGACGACGACCGCCTGACCCTGCCCGTGGAAATAGACGTGCTTGCCGGGGGTCTTCAGCGCCTGGTCGAAATCGTAGCCGTGCGTCTCCTCGTGGCAGGCGGTGTCGATCGCCTCGATCATCCCCGACCACGTCTTCATGCTGTAGTAGCTCGGGAGCTCGTTCTTCAGCCACGGGTCGTTCTTCATGGTGTCGACCACGAACCAGCCGTTGTCGAACCGCCGATCGAGCACCTTCAGCATCGAGGTGAGCCAACCGCTCGAGGTGTATGCGCTCTTCAGGTCGGCGAGCGATGCCGACGGTTCGTGGGCCTCGGCGTAACAGCCGTCGCCACCGCCCGTCGCGCTCGACGAGCTCGCGGAGCTCGATGCGGCGGTCGCGCTGCTCGAGGTGGAGGCGGCGCTCGAATCGTCGCCGCCCGCGCCCGTCGACGAGCCCGCGCTGACGCTGGCCGTGCTCGGGTCGCCGCCGCCTCCGCTCGTCGAGCTCGAGGCCGAGCTGCCAGAGCCGCTGGGAGGCTTGCCGGAGTCCGACGCACCTGACCCAATGGTCGAAGAATGGCCGACCGTGTCGTCCCCGTCGTCGCTGACCCGCAACGAGCAGGATGCCAGGAAAAAAACGGCCAACACCGCGCACTGGGACGTAACGAACGCGCTCCGCATGGTGCTCCTTGGTGCAGCCACAAAACGGCCGGCCGGTCGGTCAATCCTGCCGCGCGCAAGTGGCCCTCGTCAAGGGGAAGTTGTTGGCCATAACGTGAGCGATCGCTCGTCGCGTGATCCGCGAAGGCTACGGGGGCACACTCAAAACGTTGCGATGTTCGTCCATGACCGGCTGAAACCCCGCAAGCTGCCGCGCCAGGGCCGCTCACGCCACACCGCGGACATCATCCTCGCCGCGACCGCGAGGGTCCTCCTCGACGAGGGCTACGACCGCGCCAGCACGGACCGCATCGCCAAGGTCGCGGGCATCAGCGTGGGTTCGCTCTACTCGTGGAACAAGGCGCAGGACCGGCGCGCCCGGAGCTCCGGGGAGCGCTCGTGCAGAGGTTCACGTCCGGGCTCCGAAGCTGAGCGGACGGACGACGCCGGGCGCACCGCGACCGGGAGTCGCCGCGCTTCGGCGAGCCTCAGCGCCAGAGCCAGCCGTTGATCGTGAAGCGCCCCTCGTCGAACGCGAGCGGTGTCGCTGCGTCAACGCGGCGCACCTCGTGCAGCACGGAGGCGTCGAACATCACCAGGCGGTTGTCCTCGGGCGCGACGACGAGAGGCGCGTCGCCCTCGAGCACGAGCTCACCGCCGCTCCAGCGCCGTGGCCCGTGGAAGTAGTACACGTAGGCGAGCGCCCGACGCGCGGCCTCCTCGCCCTGGTTGTCGCAGTGTCGACGATAGAAGCAGCCGTCGAGGTGAACCGTGAGCTGCCGCTCCACGCGCGCGACGGTGTCGAGCGCAACGCGGAGCAAGGTCGCCGCCTCCGCCGCGAGCGCTCCCGCGAGCGAGACTACCGGGTCGGCCTCGTCGACGGCGGTGTAATGCACGAGGGCGCGACGATGGTCGTCGGCCCCACCCGTGCTCGCTCCGACGAAGCACGTTCGCTCGGCGACCGCTGCGTCGAAGAGCGCGCGCCGAGCGTCGTCGTCGAGCGCTCCGTCCAGGCACACCGCGAGCGGATGGCCGCCGCGTGCGCCGAGCGCGCGAAGCTCCCGTCCTCGCATCACGCGGAGAGGAGCGCTCGCTCTAGCCTGAGGGCGAGCGCGTCGGTGAGCGCGAGGCATCCTTCGACGAGCGCGCGTCGCAGCCGCCTCGCCGCGTCGACGAGCGAGGTCGCCTCGCGGAGCCGGCGCGGCGGTTGCCAGCCACGCGCAGCACGCGTCGGCTCCGCCGCGGCCCGAGTGCTCGTTTCGGACGAAGGGGCCTCGGCGTGGTGAGCGGTCGTGGGGTCGTGGCGCGCGTCCGGCGCGGCGAGCGCCACCGTCGGACCGCGGCGCGTCGGCGCCACGTCGTCGAGCCACACAAACCCCTCGTCGGTCATTGAGCGCATCGCCTTGAAGGATCGCAAGCGGCCCGCATGCTGGGCAACTAACCGTCACGCGGACGCTGGCGCTCGAGCCAGCCCTTCACCGTCGAGGCGCCGAGGATCAGCCCGCCCCCGAGGAGCGCGAGCGGACCCGGGCGCTCGCCGTGCAGCCAGAGCGAGAAGACCGGGCTTAGCGCAGGCTCGACGAGGAGCAGCAACGAGCCCTCGAAGGCGCCGACCCGGCGCAGGCCGTGGGTGAGCAACACGTAGGCGAGGCCGATCTGCACCGCCCCGAGGTAGGCGACGACGGCGAGATCGAAGGCCGAGAGGCTCGCTGGAGGCGCGAGACCCACGGGTACGAGAGCCACCACGGCGGCGAGCGCATTGCCTGCCACGACGCTCCGCATGCCCGCGCCGCCCTCGTATCGTTCGAGCCAGCGAAGCCCCGCGAGCGTGAGCGCCCAGGTCACCCCCGACGCGGTCGCGAGCAGGTTGCCGAGGACCGGCCGAGGTGCCGAGGCGCTCGGGGCGCCGGCGTCGAAATGGAAGAGGGCCAAGCCCGCGGCGAGCACGAGCATCACGCCGAGCTCGCGCGCGCCGACCCGCTCACCGAGGAGCCGAGGCGCGACGACCAGCAGGTAGAGCGGCGCCGCCGACTGGAGGAAGATCGTGCTCGCGCCGGTCGTGTGCTTGTTGCCGAGCACGAACAGCACCAGCGTCGAAGCGAACGCGGCGCTCACCGCCAGCGTTCGCAGCGTCCAGCCGCGTCGCGCCTCTGGATAGGCGAGGGCGAGGAGCGCCGCCGCGATCGCCGAGCGTCCGCCGGCCACTTCCCAACCGCCGAGGGAGGTTGCCTTGATGCCAGCTCCGCCCGTCGAGAAGATCGCCGCTGCCGCCACGACGGCCAGCCGATTTCGTAGCGGACTCGTGCGCGCGATCACCGGATCATGCTGCCACACCCGAGGAACACCGGTGCACGAGGCGGTTCGCGCGCCGACCGATTCCGCTTACGCTTCGTGCCGATGAAGTCGCTCGCGCCGCTCCCGACACCCGACCGCATCGTCGACCTCGACGGTCGCGTTCACACCGGCTGGTTCGAGCGCCCCTTCTCCCTCGTGAACCTCGAAGACGCCGCGCCGTTCGCGGACGCGCGAGAAGGAGGTGGCCTCATCGGCGCGTGGCTCGCGAGGCGACGAGGCTCCCCCATCGAGCGCAAGGCTCGCGCCCTCGCCTTGAAGCGATGGCACTACACCTCCGTCGTGAGTGACCGCATCCTCTTCGGCTGCGCCGTCGTCGACGTCGGCTATGTGGGCAACGCGTTCGCCTACGTGGTCGATCGCGTGACGGGCCGAAAGCACGAGTACTCCACGCTCACCCCCGGCGCCGCGGGGATCCTCATCGCGTCGAACTCGCTCGACGGGACGACCAGCATTCGCTTCCCTGGCTTCGGCGCGCTCGCGCTCCACAACGACTCGAAGACGGGCCTTCGTCGCATCGAAGCCTCGCTCGAAGGGAGCAAGCGCTCCGGGCGGCCACCGCTCGAGGCATCGATCGCGATCCGTGACGACGGCGCGTCGCCTCCTCCGATCGTGTGTGTGGACGAGCCGGAGCCGCACACGTGCCTCTACACCCACAAGGTCTACGCACTCGAGGCGGAGGGGCGCGTGGTCGCCGGAGACCTGGGGGACGCCTTCGATCGAACGACCGGGCTCGCCGGGCTCGACTACAACGTCGGGTACCGACCGCGCGAGACGTACTGGAACTGGGCGGCCGCGGCGGGTCGCTCTGCGGCGGGCGTGCGGCTCGGGTTCAACCTCACGGCGCATCGTCGCCCCGGCGAGGGCATGAACTCCCGAGGTGACGACGCCGGAGACTGCGGCCTGTGGCTCGACGGCGAGCGCGTCAAGCTCGAGCACGTCGTGTTCGAGTACGACCGCGCCGACTTGATGAGCGAGTGGCGCATCCGCGACGACGAGGGCCTCGTCGACTTGCGCTTCTCGCCCGCGGGCGAGCGCGCCGAGGACGTCAACGCCGGTCTCGTCGTCAGCCGCTTTCACCAGCCCTACGGCACCTTCCGTGGCCGCCTCCGCTCGCGAAGCGGCACCTCGCACGTCCTCGAAGACGTCTACGGTGTCGTCGAGCAGCACTTCGCGCGGTGGTAGGCGCGCGAAGGAGAGAGCAGAGCGCGCGGTGGTAGGCGCGCGAAGGAGAGAGCTGCGCGCGCGGTGGTAGGCGCGCGAAGGAGAGAGCCGCGCGCGCGGCCGACCCCCCGCAGGCGGTCGGCCGCTCCGTAGGTTCCTCAGCGCGCCGTCAGCACTGCGACTTGTCCTTGCAGGGCCCCGTGCGCGGCACCGCCTTGCCGACGCCCATGCCGCACCATCCGGGGAACCCATCCGGGAAGCCGTCCTTCTTCCACGGAGATTCGCCGCCCTTCAACCAAAGCGGGTGATCGAGCACGAACTCCCACAGCACGCCGAAGGTCGTCGGCGAGCTCGGCAGAGGCTCGAAGGGGGGCACCGAGTGGCCGCAGTTGTGGACGCACTCGACGACGAAGTGCCCCTGGTTCTCGAGCTTCTTCTCGAGGCTCTTCGAGAGGGCTTCGAAGCTGAAGACGCCGAGGCAGTTGTCGGTCGGTCCGCCCCACAGGACCATCGCTGGCATCTTGTGCTCGCTGCCGCCCCAGCCGCGCACGCCCTGGCTGCCTTCGCCGCCCGACAGCGACTCGATCGACGAGAGGTACTTCCCTCGCTTCGACGCGAGCACCTGCGTCCAGAGCGCGCCGGCGCTCACGCCGACGCTCGAGACGCAGTGACGATTGACGGAGAACGTCTTGTTCACGCACGCGAGCGTGCGGTCGAAGAACTTGAGCTCCTGCGTCACGCGCGCGTCGGAGTCGAGGATGGTAAAGGGCCACTTCTGGTTCAGGTCGCCCTTCGACTCCATCGACACCGCGATGAAGCGGTAGTGGTCGACGGCCTCCTGCGCCGAGGTCTTGTCGAAGAAGCTCTGCGCGCTCCCGCCGAGCCAGTGCCAGAGGAACACGACGGGGGGTCGCTCGTCGGGCTGCAGGTTGCTCGGCACGGCCACGAGAAATTTACGCCCGTCAACGGTGTTGCTCCCGGCGACCACGTCGGGGCACCCCGCGTCGTCGACCAACGCCGGCGGCTCCGGCGTCCCGGCCGGCGGCTCGTCGAAGCACGCGAGCGGCAGGCTCATGCCGCCGCTGCCCGTGCCCTCGCCGCTCCCGGTGCTCGCCGAGGCCGAGGTCGCGACCGAGCTCGACGCGACGCCCTCGTCCCCGCCGGTCCCCAGCGACACCTCGTCGTCGCCCGTCCCCGAAGAGCCTCCCGACCCGACGGTCAATGGGGCGTCCGGCTCCGTGGTCTGATCGAGCGTGCTCCCGATCGACCCGGTGCAGGCGGTGAGCATCGCGAAAAGCACAGCAATGGTTCGTGTGTTCATGGTCTCGCGCTCCTTCGACATCGGCTCGTGCGAGGTGTCGGACCCTCGCGTCGTGTCCCTCTTTCCGTGGCCGATCATCACACAAACCGGCCGGCCGGCCTACTGGTCGCGGGCAAATGTCAGACTTAGGGCAAACCCCGTGCCTGGCCGGTTGCGGCGCCGAACCAGGTGGTTAGCTTCCCGGCGAGGCAACCGGACCGAGGAGAACGCGATGAGCATCGAGAAGATGACCAGCAAGGCGCAGGAAGCCCTGCGCTCGGCAGCCGAGGACACCGGCCGCCGGAAGAACCCCGAGATCCACCCCGAACACCTCGTGCTGGCCCTCGCGCGACAGTCGGACGGTGTCGTGCCGCCACTCGTCGAGAAGGCCGGCGGCGATCTCGAGGCGCTCGTCGGAGAGCTCGAGCGCAGGCTCGCGCGCTTCCCCCAGGTGTCGGGGGGCGCAGAGCCGCGCCTCTCGCCGCGCGCGCTCGCGGTGCTTCAGGCCTCCGAGGCCGAAGCAAAGGCGATGAAGGACGAGTTCATCTCGACCGAGCACGTCCTCTTCGGCGCCGCGCGCAAGGACCGCGAGGTGCAGGGCGCGCTCGAGGCGGCGGGGCTCGTGCTCGACCGACTCCAGGCGGCGTTGAAGGCGCTCCGCGGCTCGCGACGGGTGACCTGTCGTGAGCCCGAGGGAAAGCTCCAGGCCCTTGAGAAGTACTGCCATGACCTCACCAAGCGCGCGCGCGAGGGCAAACTCGACCCCGTGATCGGGCGTGACGAGGAGATCCGCCGCGTGATGCAGGTCCTCACGCGACGCACGAAGAACAACCCGGTGCTCATCGGCGAGCCAGGCGTCGGCAAGACCGCGATTGTCGAGGGCATCGCGCTCCGAATCGTCAACGGCGACGTGCCCGAGTCGCTGCGCGACAAGGACCTGCTCTCGCTCGACCTCGCGGCGCTCGTCGCGGGCGCGAAGTTTCGCGGCGAGTTCGAGGACCGGCTGAAGGCCGTGTTGAACGACGTGTCCGCGTCCGAGGGCCGCATCGTCCTCTTCATCGACGAGCTGCACACCCTCGTCGGGGCCGGCGGCTCCGAGGGCGCGCTCGACGCCGCCAACATGTTGAAGCCTGCGCTCGCGCGGGGAGAGCTTCGCTGCATCGGCGCAACGACGCTCGACGAGTTTAAGAAGCGAATCGAGCGCGACAAGGCCCTCGAGCGACGCTTTCAGCAGGTGTTCGTCAAGCAGCCCACGGTCGAGGACACCATCGCGATCCTGCGCGGCCTGAAGGACCGTTACGAGGTCCACCATGGCATTCGCATCCAGGACTCGGCCATCGTCGCGGCTGGCGTGCTGTCGAACCGCTACATCACCGAGCGGTTCCTGCCCGACAAGGCGATCGACCTCATCGACGAGGCGGCGTCGAAGATCCGCATGGAGATCGACAGCCTCCCACTCCCGATCGACCAGCTCGAGCGCCGGTTGCTCAACCTCCAGATCGAAGAGCAGGCCTTGAAGCGCGAAGAGTCGAAGGCGCAGCGCGACAGGCTCGCCGAGCTCCAGCGCGAGATCGCCGACCTCCGCTCCGAGCGTGACGGTCTGAGGGCTCACTGGCTCCGCGAGCGCGAGCTGCTCAGCGGGATCCGTGCGGGCAAGGAGCAGATCGAAGCTCTCCGCGTCGAGGAGGAGCAGGCCCAGCGAAGCGGGGACCTCGAGCGCGCCGCGCGCCTCCACTACGGCCGGCTCCCCGAGGAGGAGCAGAAGCTCGCCGCCCTGCGGGCGCAGCTCGCCGACGTGCAGAAGACGCAGAGCTTCCTCAAGGAGGAGGTGACCGACGAGGACATCGCCGCGGTCGTGTCGAAGTGGACCGGGATCCCGGTGTCCAAGATGCTCGCCACCGAGATGCAGCGCCTGCTGCGGCTCGAAGAGGACCTGCGCAAGCGCGTCGTCGGTCAGGAGGACGCGCTCACGGCGGTTGCGAACGCGGTGCGGCGCTCGAGGGCTGGCCTCGGCGAAGAGCGGCGCCCGATCGGCTCGTTCCTGTTCCTCGGGCCGACCGGCGTCGGAAAGACCGAGCTCGCGAGGGCGCTCGCGGAGCTGCTGTTCGACGATGAGAAGGCGATGGTGCGCATCGACATGAGCGAGTACGGCGAGCGCCACGCCGTCGCGCGGCTCATCGGCGCGCCGCCCGGCTACGTCGGCTTCGAACAGGGCGGCCAGTTGACCGAGCCGGTGCGCCGACGGCCCTACTCGATCGTGCTCTTCGACGAGGTCGAGAAGGCTCATGACGACGTGTGGAACGTGTTTCTCCAAGTGTTCGACGACGGTCGGCTCACCGACGGACAGGGCAACGTCGTCGACTTCAAGAACACGGTCATCATCATGACCTCGAACCTCGGCAGCGACGTCGCGGCCGAGCTCGAGGAGCGCGCCGATCTCTCCGAGGAGCGGAAGCGAGATCTCGCGACGATCGCCTTTCAGGACGCGCTCAAGCGACGCTTCCGACCGGAGCTCTTGAATCGCCTCGACGAGACGGTGGTGTTCCAGCGCCTCCAGCGCGGAGAGCTGCGCGCGATCGTCGACGTGCAGCTCGCGCGCTTCCTCGCGAGGCTCGAGGGGCGCGACGTACACGCCGAGGTCTCGGACGCGGCCAAGGATCGGTTGCTCAGCGAGGGGTGGGACCCCCAATACGGTGCACGACCGCTGAAGCGGGCGATCCAGCGGCTCGTCGAGAACGAGCTCGCGAAGCGGTTGCTCGCGGGCGAGTTCAGCGCCGGCGATCGCCTGCTCATCGACGAGGTCGACGGACGCCTCGACTTTCGCAAGAGGGTGCTGAACTGAGCTAGCCCGAGAGCCCGCGCGCGCTCGAGCGCGACAAGCGTAGCGACGCGCACGCGCGGCGTACCTCGTCGAGGACGGCGTAGGTCGCGGCCAGCTGGATCTGCCCGCGCGTGCCGCTGAAGATGCGGTGGCTCACCACCGTGCCGCCGGGGTGGGCCACCGCCCAGTAGACGAGTCCGACCGGCTTGTCCGCGGTCGCGCCGGTGGGCCCTGCGATGCCGGTGACCGACAGCGCGACGTCGGTGCCGAAGCTGCGCCGCGCGCCCTCGGCCATCTCCGCGGCGACCTCTGCGCTCACCGCGCCGTGACCGCGGAGCGTGTCCTCGGACACGCCGAGGAGCTTCGTCTTGGCGGCGTTCGAGTAGGTCACCGTGCCGCCCGCGAAGTAGTCGCTCGCGGGGAGTGCCGTGAGCTCCTTGGCGACGAGCCCGCCGGTACACGACTCGGAGACCGCGAGCGTGAAGCCGCGCGAACGCAGGCTGCGCGCGACCACCTGCACGAGGGTCTCGTCACCCTCACCGTAGACGAGCTCGTCGAGCCGATCGCGAGCCTCGTCCGCCGCCTGCTCCGCGAGCACGCGCGCGTCGGCGCGCGACGCGGCCCGCGCCACAACCTTCACGTCGACCTCGGTACCCTTGATGCGGTAGCCGAGGACGACGCCTGGGAACGAGGCCTCGAGGCCCTCGAGCCGCTCGGCCACGATCGACTCGCCGGCCCCGTAGGTGTGGAGCACCACACGATGTTCGTCGCTCGTCAGCCGCCGCGCGAGCCGCGGCGCGACGCCCTGCTCGAACATCGCCTTCATCTCGGCGGGCACGCCGGGCAGGAACACGACCTCGTGGTCACCGCGCGCGAGCGCGAACCCCGGCGCGGAGCCGACCGGATTCGCGAGCACCTCGCAGCCGACCGGCAAGTTCGCCTGCTTCACGTGCCCCTGCCGGAGCGTGCGGCCGACCTTCTCGAGCTTCCGTCGCATCGTCGCGAGCTGATCGTCGTCGAGCGCGAGCATCGTCCCGAACACGCTCGCGGCCACCTCCGCCGTCAGGTCGTCGCTCGTCGGCCCGAGCCCCCCTGTCGCGATCACGAACGCGTGCTCGTCGACGAGGCGCGAGAGGGTCGCGGCGAGGACGTCACGCTCGTCCCCGACGCACTCGATGCGCGTCACATGGAAGCCGAGCGCGGTGAGCGCGTCGCCGATCCATTGAGCGTTGGAGTTGGCGATCTCTCCTTGGAGGAGCTCGGTGCCGATCGACAGGAGGGCGACGCTCATTTCTGTGGACCTACGAGGCTAGCCGATGACGTCGATCATGGAAAGGCCCCCTCGCGAGCCGCGAGGGGCGCACATCACTCGTCGGCGGGGAGCTTGAGGGGCGCGACCCCCTCCTTCGACTCGGCGGCGTCTGCCGGAGGCGACACCGAGACGTCGACGATGCGCCACTCGTCCTCTTGGCGATCGAGGCGGAGCGATACCGTGCGGGTGTCGCGCGAGAGCGTGCCGTCCTCGCGCGTCCCCGAGAGCTTGGCCGTGCCGACGGCGAGGCCGTGCTCCTTCGACTCGTCGAGGCGAATCGAGAGTCCGTCGAGGTCGAGTGCCACCGAGGCGAACTCACTCTGTGCGGACACCGTCAGATCGACGAGCGGCTCTCGCCCGCGATCGACCGTCCCGAGCTCGGGGACCGCAAGGCGAACCTCCTTCGAGAAGAGCGTCGCGAAGCTCTTCCGAACGCGCGCGGCGCGGATCATCGGCGTCTCGCGGCGGTCCTTCACCTCCACGCTCGACGCGAGCTCGGTGAGCCGCTCTCGGATCCGCTCCTCATCGCTCCGCACGAAGAAGAGCGCGTACGCGACGAGCGCGATCCCGAGCGCGATGCCGAGGTACGGGAGCCAGCGTCTCATCTCGAGCCCGCAGCATACACACAACGAAAGCCCCGGAAGTCTTCGCCGCGGTCGCTCGCGAGCGCGCGACGGCTGAAGTTGCGGAGCGCGGTCACGCTCTCGTCGCGGAACGAGCCGCCGCGAGCCTCGAGGTCGCCCTCGGACGTGGCCCACTCCTCGACGTTGCCTGCGAGATCGAGCACGCCCTCGGGTGTTCGACCGCTCGGGTGCGAGCCCGCGAGCTGCGGACCCTCGGCGCCCCGAGCGCAAGGCCCGTCGACGAGTCCATGCGCGACCCTTCGGCACACCGCGCCAGCGTCGCCCCAGGGGTAGCGCCTGCCGGCCGCCCCCATCGCGGCGAAGGCGAGCTGCGTCGCGGTTGGCAGCGCGCCGCCGCGGTGTGCGCAACAGGCCGCCGCGTCCTTCGCCGTGACGTCGGTCTGCGGGAGCCCGGGCTCGCCGCGCCTCCGCGCAGGCGCGCTCGCGCCCGCCGTGACGCATGCCGCGTAGTCGGCCTCGGTGAGCTCGTGGCGATCGATGGCGAACGCCTCGACCTCGATCGGTGCGCTCGTGCCTGAGCGATCGTCCCAGTCCGTCGGGCGTCGCTCGACCCGGCCGCCTCGGAGCTCCACCTTGCCGGCCCGTGGTCGACACCCCTCGGGGCTCGGCTCTTGCTCGGCGCTGCAGCGCCTTGGTACGCCGGTGCAGCGGCCCCCCTCGAGCGATTGGCTCTCGCCGCAGCAGCGCGGCCCAAGGAGGATCATGCCCTCTGGGCACAGCTCGGGCGGCCGGGCCTCGCGCCACGCCACGACCCCAGCGACGAAAGCGAGGAGGGCGAGCGCGCTGACGCCAACGACTGGGGCGAAGCTCAGGCGACGCACGCCGATCGCGGAGCGAGGGCGGGCTCGCGCACGTCGAGCTCGAGCACCCCGAGCTCGTCGACCTCGAACCGCACGCGGTTGCCGTGGACCAGCGGACCCACCCCCGCCGGCGTACCGGTGACGACGAGGTCGCCTGGCTCGAGCGTCATCGCCTCGGCAATGAACGCGAGCAGCGCGGGCGGCTTGACGAGCATGTGCGCCGTCGTTCCGTCCTGCCGCAGCGCGCCATCGACGAAACAGCGAACGCCGAGCGCGCTCGCGTCGATGCCGCGGACGACGGCCGGACCGACCGGGCAGAACGTGTCCGCGCCCTTGCCCCGGGTCCATTGCTTCTCGCGCCGCTGGAGATCGCGCGCGGTGATGTCTCCCACGATCGTGTAGCCGAACACCCCTGCGGCGCACTCCTCGATCGTCGAGCGCTTCAGGCGGCGGCCCACGACGACGCCAAGCTCGACCTCGTGTTCGACGCGCTCCGAGAGGCTCGCGGGCAGGAGCTCGATGGTTCCGCCCGGGTCGAGCAGCGACGAGGTCGGCTTCATGAAGAGCAGCGGCTCCTCGGGGACCTCGTTGCCGAGCTCGGCCGCGTGCGCCGCGTAGTTGCGCCCGACGCACACGATCTTGCCTGGCGCGACGGGCGTGAGCTGCCGCGCGACCGCGTCCCCCGAGAAAGTCTCGCCCGTGGGCTCACCGCCGAGCCACGGCGCCGCGGAGAGTGTCGAGAAGCGCGCGCCGTCGTCCGCAAACACGACGCGACCGTCGCGAAGGAGCACCCGCACCACGCGCCGCTTCATGCGCTCTTCTTTCCCTCGTCGAGCCGCGCCAGGATTCGTGCAAGGGCGTCGATGAGCGAGCCGCGAAGTCGCTCGTAGCTCTTCGGGCCGACGTCTCCGCGGGCTCTCGCGGCCTCGAGCGCCTCGAGCTCTACGAGCAGCGCGTCGCGTGCCTCGACGAGCTCCAGCCTCAGCTCCTCGCGCCGCGCCTTCTCGCCCTTGCGACCGACGGCCACGCCGCCCAGCCCGAGGACTCCGGCGGCGAGCGCCGCGGCGATCATCGGCGCGTTGCCACTCGAAGGCAGCCCCCGCACCGCGACGGCGAGCTTCCCGTTCTCGACATTCCCGAGAAATTCCGTTGGATTTCGCTGAGGATCCAGCTGCCGCACGGCCTGCAGCACGCGCTGCCCGTCGCGCCGCCGCGACGGCTGGGCCTTGGAGAACCCGGCGACCTCGAGCGACATGCCCGGGCCCGCGTTGACGACGACCTGCGACTGCAAGACGCGAGGCGGGAGCGGCAGCTCGAGGTCGAGCTCCGCGCCTCCCTCGAGCGGCAGCGTGTAGCCGTACGTTAGCTCGACCTGGCCTGGGGTGAACGTCCCCTCGAAGGTCACCTCGCCGCCACGCTCACGAAGCGCGATCCCGCTCGCGCTCTGCTCCTGGCTGAAGGCGCGTGCGCCCTTCGGTAGCGTCATCCCTAAGCCGCGCGCGACGTACGCTGTGCGCCCGAGGTTGTACCCGCGCAAGAGATGATTCACGCGAACGGTGTCCTGCTTGATCTCGAGGATCAAGAACGCCTCGAACAGCAGCATCGCCTGCGCGAGCGAGCCCGCGACCTCGTACGCATGGAGCAGCACGCGCGCGCCGCCCTGCTCCTTCAGCGAGAACGAGGGGCTCTGGAAGGTGGCTTCTCCACGCAGCGTTCGCACCCGGTACGTCATCCCGGAGCCGATCTTCAGGCCGTCGAAGCGCGCTCGACCCGCCTCGTCCGTGGTCGCGCGCCGCTCCGAGTGCGACTCGCCCTCGGCGACGGTGTTGCGGTCGACGTCGAGGACGAGCGGCTCCCCCGCGAGCGGCCGATCGCTCGCGTCGGCTAGCTCAATCACGATGCTGCCCGCCGGCAGGTTCGGATCGAGGCCAACCTGATCGGGCGTCGGCTCGCGGGCCTCTTCGCCCGCCGGTTGCCCGGCCGGTCGACCATGAGGACCCTCGGCCGGCGCAGGTGGCGGATTCGTCGCGGGCGCGGCGCTCGTCGCGCTCGTCGCGGACGTGGCGCTCGTCGCGCTCGTCGCGCTCGGTCGCGGCGGGTCTCCGAGCGCGCCCCCGGCGAAGAGCAGCGCGGCGCCGAGGCACGCGAGGCTCGAGAACCTCCTGCTCATGACGTGCTCTCCTCGCCCCGGGTGTCGCGAGGGGCCTCGAGCTCCGTGGCCGTCTCCGTGGTGAGGCGCGCGCCACAGCTCTTGCAGAACACCGCGTCGGCGTCGTTGAGCGTCTCGCACGCGCCGCAGACAGGCCCGACCTTTCCCTCGCGGGAGTCCGGCAGAGCGCCCTCGTTTGCGGCCCGAGTCGGCTCGCGGTCGCGCCGCGCGTTGCGGGCGTCTCTCCCCGCCGCGCGCTTGCCGCGCTTCGGCTTCGCCTGGACCGGGGCCGCCTCGGCGCCCACGCTGCCCGTCTCGTGCTCTGCCTCGTCGTCTCGGGTGGCGTCCGCGCTCGCACGCACGCCCGCGAGGAGGTGCTTGGCCGCGAGGGCCTCGGCGCGGGCCCGTTCGGGGGCGCGGCTCTCGTCGATCCGCTGCAGCAGCCGCTTGGCCTCTCCGCGGTAGCGCGCGAGCAGCACGCGGAAATCTTCGTCGGTGATCTTGCCGACGGCGCGCTCGAACTCGATGTCCTTGATCGCGCGCAAGACCGCGCGCTTCTGCTCTTCCTCGCTCGACGGCGCGCCGAGCGCGAACGCGTCTTCGGGAGCGAGCGGCGTCTCGCCGACCAGGGCGCGCACGCTCGCCCAGAGCGCAGCGATCGCGCCGACGAGCGCGCTGCTACCGAGCACCAGGACGCCGAGGCTCGGGCCTGCGACGTAGCTCGCCGCCGCCGTCCCGACGATCACGGCGGCGGGCGCGCCCGTGCGAGCGATCGCGACCGCGCGCGCCTCGAAGCCGTCGTCCTTGCGATCGTTCACGCGTCCCCTTCCAGGTCCTTCAGCTCGTCGTCGAGGCGCTCGTCATACGCGTCACGCACGTCGGCGTCACCGCTCGCCTGCTCTTCGGCTTGACGGGTGCGCTTGCGAATGAACCGGTAGATGAGCGCGCCGCCCGCCGCGAAGGCGAGGAGCGGCAGCGCCCAGAGGGCTCGTGCCCCGCCCTTGTCGACCTGGACGAGGACCGCGTCGTCGCCATGCTGCTCTGCGTAGTCGGAGAGGATCTGCTCGACGCTCTTGCCCTTCGCGAGCTCGGCCCGGATCGTCCCACGCATGTCGTGCGCCCAGCCGCACGTGCAGGTCGAGAGCGGTTCGTGCGGGCAGGTGCCGCAGTCGCAGAGGAGCTGCGAAAACAGCGATTTCTCGCGCGGGGTCTGCTCCTCGACGACCCCCTCGCGCCTCATCTCCTGCTGCTGCGCATAGGCGTACGAGGGGGCGAGCGCGAGCAGCACGCTCAGCATCACCATCGTCGCCGCGGTGCCGAGGGCTCGGACGTAGCCGAAGGCGCCGGCCTCTTCCTCGGAGGGCTCGGGCCACATCGCGACGAGCGCGCCGAGGATCAGGATCATGACGCCCGCCCACACGAACGAGACGAGCGGGTTCACGTGCGCCTGCACGCTCGCGGCCTTCGTCTCCGGGTTGATCATCCCGACGACGACGTACAGGTCGTTGCGGGCGGTCGAGAAGCGTCCGATCTCGGTCGAGGGCTGCTCGGGCGACGCCTTATAGATGAAGCGTGCCGGGTGGATCTGCCCGACGGCCGCCCCGTGGCGCGTGATCTCGAGGTCGGTGACGATCGCGGTCTTCTCGTGATCGACGTCGCGGTGCGTGCCCTTGTACGTGAGCGCGTACTCGCCGATCGACATCGTCTCGCCAGGCAGGAGGCTCGCCTCTTTGTCGACGCCCCAGGCTCGGCCGACGAACCCGAAGAACATCACCGCGATGCCGATGTGCACGACGTAGCCGCCATACCGACGCCGCGACTTCGACACGAGCCGCGCCAGCGCCGTCGCGACGCTCTCGGGCTTGCTCTGTCGCCGCGCCGCGACCCCTCGATAGAATTCCTGCGCGACGACCGCGAAGTTGTAGGCGACGAGCATGATCGTCACGAGCGGCAGCTTGCCCTGCAGCCACGCGAGCCCGCGCCATAGCCCCGCCTCCTTCACCGGCTCGGCGTGAACGAACGCGGGAAATCCGAGCCGCTCGCCGAGCACGAGGTGCGCGACGCCTGCGCTCAGCATCGCGCCGATCGGAACCGTGAACGAGCGATAGAAGAGCCGCTCGGAGGTCTTGCGCCAGCCGAGGAGCGGCGCCGTCCCCATAAGGAAGATCAGCACCAGGGCGACGGGCGGGATGAACGCGTTGTAGAAGGTCGGGCCGACGGTCGCCTTCTGATCAAGGAGCCACTCGGAGAGCCGCGGCCACACCGTCGCGAGCGCGATGAACACCATCAGGCCCACGAGTCCCCAGTTGTTCATGAGAAAGGAGAACTCGCGGCTCATCCACGACTCGAACACGCCCTCGCTGCGGAGCTTGTCGGCGCGCCGGAGGATCAGGGCGGTGCAGACCGCGACGATCAGGATCATGTAGCCGGCGAAGTAGTTGCCGATGCTGGACTGCGCGAAGGCATGCACGCTCGCGATGAGGCCCGAGCGCGTGAGGAAGGTGCCGAAATAGGTGAGGAAGAACGTGAGACAGATGAGCACCACGTTCCAGGTCTTCAGCATCCCCCGGCGCTCCTGGATCATCGTCGAGTGCACGTAAGCGCTCGCGGTGAGCCACGGAAGGAAGGCCGCGTTCTCGACCGGATCCCAGGCCCAGTAGCCGCCCCAGCCCAGCTCTTCGTAGGCCCAGAGCATGCCAAGCGCGTTCCCGATCGAGAGGAACAGCCAGCTGAACAGCATCCACTTCCGAGTGGCGATGATCCACTCGTTGTCGAGCCGTCCCGTCACCAGGGCCGCAATGGCGAAGCTGAACGGCACCGCCGCGCTCGTGAACCCGATGTACAGGCTCGGCGGGTGGATGATCATGTAGAAGTTGCGCAGCTGGTAGTTGAGCCCCGCGCCGTCGGGCGATGCGCCGCCGATCTGCGTGCGGAACGGGTTCGCCGCGAAGAGCATGAGGAGCGCGAGGAAGATGAGGACGCTCATCTGCGTCGCGATCACGTAGGGCTGCAGGTCGCGGTAGCGACCCTTCAACCATGCGACGCAGCTGCCCGAGAAGAGCGCCGTCAGGAAGAGCCACCAGAGGAGCGACCCGTCCTGTCCGCCCCACAGCGCCGCGATGAGCCACGGCGTCGACATCGTTCGGTCGCTGTAGCGCGCGACGTAGTCGAGCCGGAAATCGTGAGAGACGAAGGCGTACGCAAGGACGAGCACCGCGAGCCCGACGAGCGCGATGGTCCCGTAGGCACCGGAGCGCGCCGCTTGCAGGAGCCGCGGTCGACCCCCGCCTGCGGCGAGCGCGACGGAGAAGGTGTAGGCCGCGGCGACGAGGATCGCACAGAGGACCCCCGTACCGAACTCGGGCAGGCTATTCCACATGGCTCGGGGCGCGGGATGATAGGTATCCTCGCGCAAGGGGCATAGCATGCGAACAAGAGGGATTCTCGTGATTGGTGGGCTCGTGGCGCTCGTCGCGTGCGGCTCGTCGGAGAGCACGTCGACCGGTGCGAGCGGCGCGACGACGAGCGCGTCGTCGACCGGCGGCGCGGGCGGCACGGGCGGCACGGGAGGAGGCCTTGCGGCGTGCGGCACGGCCGGGACGGCGTTCGAGCGCGGCAAGCTCGAGGTCCTCGAGTTCGACGACGGGGCGCGTGCCTCGACCCTTCGGGAACAGACGTTCACCATCAAGAAGACGCCGGGCCAGGTCTCGAAGGACTATGTCCTGAACGAGGTCCCGGTCCACGAGGCCGTGCGCTTCGAGCTCACGCGTCCCGCGCGCGTGCACGGCTTTGAGATCGCCTGGGCGCTGCCCGATGGGACCGCCCCCGAGGTCGAGCTCGAGGCCGGACTTTACGGCGATTTCGGCCACAACGGCTTCGACTTCTGGAAGCCGGATCCGCTGTGGACCGGCACCCGCTGCGCGCGCGACGTCGCCGCCGACGGGCCGCTCCTCACCTACGCCTTCACGACGCCCGTCGAGGTCACGACTCCCGGGCTCGTGTACGTCGCGCACCTCGCGAACCCGGGCGCGCCGGTGTGGTGGTTCGACGGGACGAACGCCGACAGCTGCGACGCGTTCGACGCGTGCCAATCGGCCTTCAACCTGCCCGAGGCCGACAAGACCACGTACTTCAATGGCCTGAGCTTTCCGTTCCAGCGGCACTTCCTCGTGCGGCTCTTCGTCGAGTACACCGACGACGTCGCGCCGGCCGAGCGGCTCTTCCAGCCGGTCAAGGACGCGCCGACCGGGGGTCACGTCTCGTGGGGTGACTACGACCGCGACGGCCGCGACGACCTCTTGCTCGGCGCGCAGCTCTGGCGCAACCAGGGCGACGGCACCTTCGAGGACGTCTCGAGCGTCGCCGGCCTCACGGGCCTCGCGGCGACGGGCGGCGTGTTCGGCGATTACGACAACGACGGCTGCCTCGATCTCTTCCTCTACGCGGAGTCGTACAGCGAACGCGATCATCTGATGCGCTCGCGCTGCGACGGCACCTTCGAGGACGTGACGCTCGCGGCGGGGCTCGACGACGTGCAGAGCTACAACTCGTGCGGCGATCCGCAGAAGAACACCCAGACGCCCTCGGCGGCGGCGGCGTGGCTCGATCTCGACGCGGACGGGGACCTCGATCTCTACCTCGCGAACTTCATCTGCTGGAGCGACGGGACGAACTACACGGACACGGTGTTCAAGAACCGCGGCGACGGCACCTTCGAGAACGTGACCGCCAAGCTCGGCTTCTCGAGCTTGAAGACCCCGAGCCGCGGCGCGGCGCCGATCGACGCCGATCGCGACGGCGACGTCGATCTGTTCGTGAACAACTACCGCCTCATCGCGAACCTGTTCTTTCAGAACCAGGGCGACGGCTCCGTCGCGGAGAAGGCCGCCGCGCTCGGACTCGCGGGCAAAAAGAGCAAGGGATACTTCGGCCACACCATCGGCGCGGCGTGGGGTGACCTCGACAACGACGGCGATTTCGACCTCATCGCCGCGAACCTGGCGCACCCGCGCTTCTTCCACTTCTCTGACAAGACCAACGTGCTCCTGAACGATGGGGCCGGCCTCTTCGTCGACATCAAGGGCGACTTCGCGAAGCCCGAGAGCGCCGCGGGCCTCCGCTATCAGGAGACGCACTCGGTCCCGATGCTCGCTGATTTCGATCAAGACGGTGCGCTCGACCTCGTCATCACCGCGACCTACGACGGTCGCCCCACCGACTTCTACTGGGGCAAGGGCGACGGTCACTTCGCGCTCGACAGCTTCCACGCCGGGATCACCACCGAGAACGGCTGGGGCGTCGCGGGCTCGGACTTCGACAACGACGGCGACGTCGACGTCTTCGCGAGCGCGCTCTTCGAGAACGAGGTCCCGGCCGTCAAGAAGGGGCACTTCCTCGAGGTGAAGGTCCGCGGCACCAAGGCGAACCGCGAGGCGATCGGCGCGACGGTCGAGGTGAAGACGGGCAAGACGACGCGCCTCCGGCACGTGCAGGGCGGCACCGGCAAGGGCGGACAGGACTCGCTCTACTTGCACTTCGGGCTGGGCACCTCGACCGCGGTCGACGCCATCACCGTCACCTACCCCGGCGGAAAGAAGCAGACCATCGCCGGGCCGATCGACGTCGACCGGCGCGTCTGGATCACCGAGGACGATGCGCAGCCGGTCTTCGGTTGGCTGCCACCCGACAAGTGAGCGGAAGCTTCCCTACGAGCGCGCGAACTCGCGCCACTCCCCGTCGATCAGGCGCTCGTGGGGGAGGTAGCGGGCCTTGTACGACATCGCCTCGCACGCGCCGATGAACAGCCCGAGGTAGAGGTAGCGGAGCCCGAGCAGTCGGCAGAGCTCGAGCTGCTTCAGGATCGAGTAGGTCCCCAGGCTCAGCGCCGAACGCGCGGGATCCCAGTAGCAGTACACGGCGCTCAGCGCGTCATCGGCGCGGTCGACCACCGCCACGCCGCACAGCTCGCTGCCGACGAGGTAGCGCATCTCGAACGTCTCGCAGCACGTCTGGCCGAGGAAGGTGCGGTAACCGTCGGCGCTCGTGTGCCGATCCTCGCTCGCGAGGTCGCGCTCGTTCTTATGCGCGTTGTAGAGCCGCACGCGGCCCGGATCGACGACCGGCGGCCCGAGCAGCACCTCGATCGCGGCGTCACCCTTCCGGAGCACTCGGCGCTGCGTCTTCGTCGGCACGAAGCGCGAGACGTCGAGCCGAATGGGCTCGCACGCGCGGCAGGTCGGACACGCGGTTCGGTAAAGCAGCCGCCCCTGACGCCGGTCACCCTCCGCGAGGCGTGCCCCGAACTCCTCGCGGGTGAGCGGACGCACGGGCAGCCGGAGCGGCAGGCGCCAGGTCTCGGTCTTGAGGTACGAGCACGTGCCCGGCTCGTCGTAGACGACGAGCTCGGGTGGCTGGTTCGCCACCACGCGGAGCTTGGGCGTGATGTTCATCCCTCCTCCGAGGATGCGCCCGGGCGAGGGGTCCGGCAATCGCGGCACGCCGCCTCGCTCGGGTTGCGACCGGTCGCCTTCGTCACGTCCGCACGCAGTTGCGCCCCGCGCCCTTCGCGGCGTAAAGCGCGGAGTCGGCGCGCTCGTAGAGCTCGCGCGACGAGCTCGTCGTCCTGGGCTCGAGGTAGGCGACGCCAAAGCTGCAGGTGACGCGCAGCGGTTGCCCATCGGTGACGAACGGGTGGCCCTCGATCGTCGCGCGGAGGCGCTCGGCGAGCAGGCCTGCGCCCGACAGCGAGCCCTCGGGGATGAGCAGCGCGAACTCCTCTCCGCCGATCCGCGCGAACAGGTCCTCTCGTCGCACGAGCCGCATCACGATGGCGGCGAGCTGCCGCAGCACCTCGTCGCCCCCGAGGTGCCCTCGCGAGTCGTTGATCTGCTTGAAGTGATCGATGTCGAACACCACGAGCGCGAGAGGCCGCCCGTAGCGCGCGGCGCGGTTCAGCTCGCGCTCGAGCTCCTGATCGAAGTAGCGACGGTTGTAGGCGCGCGTGAGCCCGTCGTTGGTCATCAGCTGGTAGATGACCTCGTGGTAATCGGTCTCGATGTTCCCGCCGTGAAGGAACTTGTAGATCGTGCGCCCGACCTTCACTTGATCCCCGTCGCCCAGGCGGTGCGAAGAGACCTGGAAGTTGTTGACGCACACGCCGTTGGTCGAGCCGAGATCCTCGAGGAAGTAGAGCCCGCGACGCGAGACGATGCGCGCGTGCCGTCGGCTCACGGTCTCGTCTTCGAGGACGACCTGGCACTCGCTCGCGCGGCCGAAGATCGTCTCGGTCTTCGGATCGAGCGGGAGCCGCTTGCCCAGCTGCTCGCCGTAGATCACGACGAGGCACGCGCTCCCGAGATCGAAGGTCGACGACGGAGGCCCGAGCGTGTCGACGACGGTCTCGCGGTCGCAGCGTACGCTCACGGCCTTTAAGCCTACCACGCGCACCCACAAGGTGGCCTTTTCGGCGCGATTCGGTAGAAGCTCACAACCCGCGCGATGTGGTTGCGACGTAACTGGCAGCTTGGCCTCGGGGTCGGCCTTGGGCTCGGAGGCCTCGGCCTCGCCGCGGTGAGCGTGTTCGGGCGCTCCGGCTTCGAGGCGCCGCTCGCCGAGCGCGTCGGCGGCTGGCTGTACACCGCGGCGCTCCTCGGCTCGGGAGGGGCGCTCCTTGGCCTCGTCACGTCACCGCTGGTCCTGCGGCCTCGCGCGCGGCGAGCGGTCGCGACGGCGTGCGCCACCTTCTGGAGTGCGGTCGCGCTGGTCCTTGTGGCGAGCGTGGTGTTCCGGATCGCCTCGGGCACGTTCCTCACCGCCGGCGTGCTGATGTTCACCATGAACGGCAGCGACGCGATCGCGCACGCGGCCACGGGCGAGTACTTGCGTACGGCGGTCGCCGCGGTCCTCGCGCTTGTCGGCGGGGTGTGGGGCGCGCGCCGACTCCTCGTCCCCGCGGCGACGGCCTCCTCGTTGCCGCGCCGCCGAGACGTCGCCGCCGCGCTGCTCGTGCTCGTGCTCGTCGCGGTCCCCTTCGCTCGCCGAAAGGAGTCGCGCTACCTGCGCGGCATGCTCGTGAGCGCGCCGCTCTTGGCGCTCGCGAGCTCGTTCGAGGTCGACCTCGAGAGTGACGGCGAGGCCCCGCCGGCCGCGCGGTCGAAGGCGCCTCCCGGTCCGCTCCGCGAGGCCGAAGAGGGGTTCCGCGAGGCGCTCGAGCGCGCCCGCGTCCGCTCATGCGATGGCGTTCCTTGCCCGAGACCCAACGTGCTGCTCGTGGTGCTCGAGTCGATCGCGCAGCGGCACCTCGGCGCGAACGGCTACGCGCGAGAGACGCCGGCCATCGACCAGCTCTTCCGCGAGGGGCTCGTCATGACGCGCGCGTGGACGACCGCGACCCACTCGAACTACGCGCAGCCCGCGATCCTCTCGTCGCTCTTTCCGAGGCGCGGCAACGGCCTCGATCAGTACGAGGAGCTCGTCTACCCCCGCTACCTCTTCCACGACTTCTTCCACGCCCTCGGCTACGAGACCGCCACCGTCTCGAGCCAGGACGAGGACTGGCAGGGGATGCGGCGCTTTCAGGACACCGGGACGCCCACGTTTTACTGGTACGCCGATGACTTCAAAGGCGAGGCGCTCGACAGCGGCGTCGAGCGTACGGCCCCCGACGAGGCCACGGCCGACCAAGCGCTGGCGTGGCTCGCGAGGCCGCGCACCAAGCCCTTCGCGCTCTACCTGAACTTCCAGGGCACGCACTTTCCCTACACGCTCTCGCGCGACGTGCCGCGCCCCTATCAGCCCGACGAGCCCGATCGCTCGAACTTCAGCTACCTGCGCTACGCCGAGGCCGACCGCGACGTCGTCATCAACCGTTACGACAACGCGCTCCTTCACGTCGATCGCCAGCTCGCGAGGCTCCGCGCGGCGCTCGAGGCGGCGGGCGCCCTCGAAGACACCTTGATCGTTGTCACGGCTGACCACGGGGAGCTCTTCTTCGACCGCGACATGGTGACGCACGGGCGCACGCTGTACGACGTCGAGGCGCGTGTCCCGGTGCTGCTCCGTTGGCCGCGCCGACTCGCGCCGACGCGCCGCGACGAGCCGATCTCGCACCTCGATCTCCTGCCCACCATCGCCGCGCTCCTCGAGCTGCCGCCGCACCCCTCGTGGCAGGGCCGGAGCTTCGTTCGACCCGAGGTCGACGCGGAGTCGCACGCCGTGTTCCTCAACATCCAGGGGCTCCGCTTCGCGGACGCCGTCGTGTGTTGGCCTTGGAAGCTCCTGCACGACCGGACGGGCCGAACGCGGCACCTGTTTCACCTCGCCGACGATCCCGAGGAGCTGTCCGACCGCTTCGAGGCCGAGCCCGAGCTCGCGCGCGTGCTGTCCGAGACGCTCGATCAGCAGCTCCTCGCGCAGCTCGAGTACCACGACGACGACGCGCAGGTGCTTCGGGACGAGCGCTTCGCCCCGCGCTTGCGACGCTGTCCGGCCCTCCCCCGACGCTCGAGGTGAGCAAGGCGGCGGAGCCGCCGACGGCTCGTCAGATCGTGGTGCCTTCGCTCGTGCCGAGGATCTGCAGGTCGTCGAGATCGGCGGAGGCGTCGGCCGCGTTGGAGGTGAGGCGCAGCCTGACCTTGAGGCTCGTGCTGCCATCGGCGGCGTCGGGGAGGCGGACGACTTGCTTGCTCCAGCTCGCAGAGACGAGCGTCTTCGCGGTGGCCCACGCGGAGCCGTTCCACCACTCGACGACG
>VGRJ01000025.1 GCA_016875405.1 Deltaproteobacteria bacterium
GGTTTCGTCCGAGCGTGGGCGTGTCGAGGTCGAGCGGGCATGCGAGGCGCACCTCGAGGGACGTGCTCGCCCCCCACGCGAAGCCGTCGAAGATCCGCGGCGCAACCATGAGTGGTACGGGCGGAGTCTCGAGGACGAGTCGTGCTCGCGGCCGGGCCTCGCGACGGCTCGTCGTCGTGCCTCCGAACACGCTCACTGGCAAGCTCCGCGCTCGTTCGACGCTCGCACCGCGTGTCCGTCACGCCAGAGGACGGGCACCGCTTGTCGCACCTCGCGAAGGAGCTCGCAGCGCGGCCGCTCGAGCGCGCGAAGGTCCCAAGCGAGGCCGTCACCTCGTTGCGTTGTGGCGAAGAGCGACCCTCGGACAACGACGAGCTCCGTCACCGGGCCATGAAGCCTTCCACGCTCGAGGCGGCGCACGTCGTCGGCAGCCCAGAGGGCCACGTCGCCGCCGCCAGTCCCTGCAATCCACGTGTCGGCGGGTCCGGGGACGATCCGAAGAACGGGGCTCGCGGTGGTTCCATCGAACTCGACGACGGCGGGCCCGCCAAAACTCCGGCGTTCGATGTGTCCGTCGTGGTAGCCGACGACCAGCGTGCTCCCGCGCGCGGCGAGCGCGCTCACCCTGCCTTCGACAGGAGCGCTCTGCGAGCGCTCGAGGGCTCCGTCGAGGAGGGTGACTTCCCGCGCGTCGGCGACGAGGAGGCCCGTGTCCGCCTCGCCGATGGCGGTGAGGTCGCGTCGCTCGAGCGTCTTCGTGGCTCCGCTCGCGAGGCGCGTCACGCCCCGCTCGCCGAGCGCGTAGCACCCTTCGACGGTGGCGATGACGACTCGACCTCCCCCGACCTCGGCCTTACCGCGCACGCGGTCTGTGGCGAGCTCGTGCTCCTCCAGCGTCCCGTCGGTTCGCAACACGCAGAGGATCTTCCCGTCGCGGCTCACGGCGCTCGCTTGCGCGTCCTCGAGCGCCTGACCCCAGCGGGTCCCGGGTGCCGCGAGCGGCTCCCCGCTGGCCGTGGTCCAGCCTCGCTGCGAGCGGATCGCTACGGTAGCGTCGAGGCTCGGCACCTCGGCGGCTCGTGCCTCGGCGAGGGGGACCGTGCCTCGCGTGAACCAGCGTGGCCTCCACCCGTCGGTGTCGAAGAGCTGCACCGTCGTGTCGTCGCTCGCCGTCACCGCGAGCGTTCCGTCCGTCGACAAGGCCACCGTGTTGACCTCTCCTGCGTGCGCGTCGACGAGCTTCGTCACGCCCGCCTTGTCGATGATGCGAATGGCTCCGTCGGCGCACGGCGCTGCGAGCCATCGCCCCTTCGCCTCGTACTCCATCCCGTAACAGCGCACGCCGGCCGCCGCGATCTCCTTCGTCTCGCCGTTCTCGAGGTCGACTCGGACGATCGCGCCGTCTGCGCATGCGACCGCGACGGCGGGCTCGAGCGGGTGCATCGCTGCGCCGTAGATGCGGCCGCGCGCGAGGTCGTGGTCCTTCGTGAGCTTCCCCTCCGCGAGATCGAAGATGCGGACATGGCTGTCATGCCCAACCGTGGCGACGCGGAGGCTCAGCCGATCGAACACGATCCCTCGGATGCGGTCGCGCCCTTGCGCGAGGAGCTTCGTGCTGCCCGACTCGAGGTCGATCGCGAGGATCGCTCCGTCGTGAGCGCCCGCTACGGCCGTGCGCCCGTTGGGTGCGATCGCCAACGAATAAATGGAGCTTTTGTGCGATAGCAGCACGCGCTCCGGTGCGCCTGCGGACGTCCACTGGCGGACGACGCCATTGCCGTCGCCCGTGAGGATCGTCCTTCCGTTCGGAGCGATCGCCACGGCGTTCAGGGGAACGGCGCTCGCCTCGCTCGCGTGCCGCACGGCGCCCGTCTTCGCGTCGCGGATCACGAGCCGCCCGTCGTTGCCTGCAGAGACGAGCCAACTCGCATCCGACGCCAGCGCTGCTTGGTTGACCGGTGAGTCATGCCCACGCACGGCGGCCGAGGCTTCGCGATCGAGTCGAAGGACGAACGCCTCCTCGTTCAGCGTCGCGACGGCGACGCGCGCGCCGTCGGGAAAGAACGCGACGTCGGTCGAGGCGCTCGGCAACGTGTAGTCGCGGAGCTTCGCTCGGCGGTCCACGTCCCACACGACCACGTGATGGTCGTCGCTCGTCGACGCGAGGCGCGTGCCGTCGCTCGAGTAGACGACGCGATAGAGCCCGGAGGAGTGCCCGGCGAGGCGCGCCACCTCGCTCTGCTTCGCGAGGTCGTAGAGCCTCACCAGGCCGTCGAAGCTGCTCGTCGCGAGCTCGGCGCCGTCGGGGCGGAAGGCCAAGCCATACACCGTGTGCTCCTCGCCCACGAGCTCACCAGCGGGCTCGAGCGTCCCGGCCTTCCAGATTCGGACACGGCCCTTGGCGTCACCGCTCGCGATCCGCTCGCCGTCGTGGCTCCAACCGATGCCGCGGATCGGCGCGTCGTGCGCGGCCTTCGACAGGAGCTCGCGACCATCGCGGACATTCCACACGCGGATCTCGCCCGCATAGCTTCCAGCCAAGAGCCGCTCGCCATCGGGCGAGAAGCGCGCGGTGTGGATGGCGTCCTTGTACCCCTTCAACACGTGGGTGGTGACAAGCCGCTCGGCATCCCAGATACGAATCGTGCGATCGAGGCTCGACGAGGCGAACCAGCGCCCGTCGGAAGACGCGGCGACCGACAGGATCTGGTCGGTGTGGCCTCGTAGCGCGCGCCGCTCCCGAGTGACCGCGTCGAAGACGTTCACGACGCCGTCGCTGCTCCCCAACACGACGCGCGCCCCATCGGGAGCGACGGCGACACCAAAGGCGCGCCCGCCGACCGTCGCCGACCACTCCACCGGATTCTCGGAGGCTTGGCGCCAGAGCAGCCGGGCCGTGACCGAGTCGTCGATCTCGAGCGCCTCACGGATCTTCGCGCGAGCTTCGAGCGCCTGGCCTTGGACGAGGGCTGCGCGTGCGCCCTCGCGCAGCGTCTCGGCGCGCCCGCGTTCGGCTCGATCGCGCTCCTCGGCGATCGTGAAGCCCGCGAGGATCGAGCTCACCGCGATCGCCGCCGCGACGAGGAAGGCGCTCACCACCACGAGGCGTCGTCGTCCGCGTCGACTCTTTTCGATGTGCTCGCTCGCGTGGACGAAGTCCCGAATCGACGCGGGGAGCTCGGCCGACGTGCGGGTGACGAACCTGCGAGCCTCGGCGAGCGCATCGCCTCGCCATAGCTGCTCGTCGCTCGTGCCTCGATCGAGCCACAGTCGGGCTGCCTGTTCGAGCTGGGCCATGACCACGACGTCCTCGTGGGACTCCTCGACCCAGCGTCTCAGCGTCCCCCACGTACGAATGAGCGCTTCGTGGGCGAGCTCGATGACCGTGGCCGAGCGCTCGTCGAGCCATTTCGTCGTCGAGAGGAGCCGCGCCTCGATGAGCTGCAGGACGATGACGGGCCCGTCCTCCCCGAGTCCCTCGAGGAGCGCGTCCCGGGCCACGACCTTGCGCGTCCTCTCAGGCGTCACGAGTCGAAGCAGCATCCGTCGCGTGGTCGCGACCTGCGCCTCCGTCATCCCCGCGAGCACGCCATCCGCGTGACCGGCGAGCGCACCCGCGACGCCGCCGAGCTCGTCGTAGGCGGCTCGCGTGAGGAGGCGGCGCTCGCGATCCCGCTTCGTCCAGAGCAGGTTCGCGGTGAATTGCAGGAGCGGCAGGCAGTTCGGCTGATCGTGGACGGCCTCGACCATTTCGCGGGCGAGCGAGCCGTCTTCGAACCTGTAATCCCGTGCGCGCAGCGGCCCTGTCAGGACTTCCTCGAGGGCGCTTGCGTCCGGACGCCGGAGCAGAGTGACGCGCCCAAGGGCGGAGCCGACACTCGCCGTCACCGCCAAACGACCGAAGAAGTCGTCGCGGATCGTGAACACGACGCGCACCGGCTCGAGAGGGTCATCGATCGTCGTCGCGAGCGACTCGACGAAGGTCTTGACCGTCTCGTCGTCGAGCCCCTGCGTGAAGAGCTCCTCGAGCTGGTCGACGAACAGGAGGACGCGGGTGCCCCGCGCCTCGGCGAGCGCGCGGAGCTCGAAGCCAAGGTGCCCCGGGTTCTCGTGGAGGCGCGCCGCGACCTCGAAGAGATCGCGGCGAAACGAGCCGCTCGTCGACATCTTCACGGTGGTCTGCTCCACGCGTCGCTCTTTGCGGGCGGGGGCCTCCGCCGGTGGGACGAAATGCTTGCGCGAGAGGCGCTCGGTCATCGTCTCGTGGTCGCCCGGTGAGACCGTTTGCAGCTGCGCTCGCGGTCGCGGGTCCGGGGTTACGGCAGCGGGCTTCACGACGCGGGTCGGCGCTTCGAAGGCCTGACGCTCCTTCAGCGAGGGGTTCGAGGTGTCTTCCCCTTCGACGAGCCGCGCCGCGAGCGAGGCGAACGGATCTCGCCCGATGCGGATGGCGATCACCGTCCAGCGCTCCTGCTCGAGCAAACGCGGCACGACGCCTGCCTGTACGAACGAGCTCTTCCCCGAGCCCGAGGCCCCGACGACCGGCAAGATGCAATCGGTGCGAACGCGCTCGACGAACGCCGCGATCTCTTGCTCACGACCGAAGAAGATGTGCTCGTCGTCGCGGGTGAACGGGGCGAGGCCACGGAACGGGCTCGCCCCCTCGTCGCGGGGACGGCGGGTCACGCTCACCATCGCCTGCAAGCGGTCGACGAGGCTCGCGGCGGTCGGACGATGCGCGAGGCTCTTTTCGAGGCAGGCTGCGACGAGATCATCGACCTCGGCGGAGGCGGACACAAGCTCCCGGACCCGCGGTGCCGCGCTCGAGCTGCACACCTCGACAGCCAGCTCGTGCAGGTTCGTTGGGTGATAGGGGAGGCGACCCGTCAGCATCGCGAACAGCACGACGCCGGTCGCCCAGACGTCGGTCGCCCCCGTGCAGGGATCCTCCAGCCATTGCTCGGGTGCCATGTAGGCGGGCGTTCCGACCCCGAACGTCTTCGCGGCGAGCTCATCGATGGCGGAGCGCACGCCGGTCGCGACCGTCTCCTCCACTCCTTGAGCGCGGGCTGCGGGGTCCTCCGGACGGCCCATCACCTTGGCGAGGCCGAAGTCGAGCACCCGCACGCGGCCGTCCTGACCCAGGTGCACATTGCCCGGCTTGAGATCGCGATGAAGCACCCCGTGTCGGTGCGCCTCCGCGAGCGCTTCGGCGATCGCGAGCGCGATGCGGAGGGCCTCGGCTTCGCTCGGGAGCCGCTGACGCATGCGCTCGAGCAGCGTCTCGCCTTCGAGGTACTCGAGCGCGAGGTAGGGGCAGCCCGCATACTCGCCGACGGCGTAGATCGTGACGATGTTGGGGTGACTGAAGCGGGCCGTGGTCTGCGCCTCGACGAGGAAGCGCTCGCGCATCGTGGCGGACTGGAAGTGCCCTGGCGCGACCACCTTCAAAGCCACGCGGCGTCCGAGCCGGAGATCACGGGCGGCATAGACCTCGCCCATCCCGCCGCGGCCGACGAGTCGCGTGATGCGGAAGTGGTCGACGACCGTCCCTGCGGCGAGCGTCTCGTCAAACTTCGACGAGGGCGCCTCGGACAGCGGTGCTTCGGCGTCGTGCTCGTCGACCTCGGGGGACTCCATGCGCGAAGCGCCGACTATATCTCGCTCTGAAACGGGCTAGGGGTGCGTTGCGAGTACCGTTCGAACACCGCTGGCGTGTCCCGCGACCAGCTCGTCGAGTAGCCTGCCTTGGTCGTGGGCGGGAGGCTCGATCCGCGCCAGCAAGCGGACCGTGGCCGCGATGTCGGCGAGGTGCCCCGGTGCAGCGAGCGGAATCCAGCCTCGGGCCGCGATGCTGCGGCCGGCTGCGACGAGCCACACTCGACCGGATTCCGCCGAGTCGCCATGGTCGGCGAAGCTATGGTCTCGGCCATGATCGGTCGTGACGACGAGCAGCGTCTCGTCGCCCGAGCGCTCGCGCTCCTCGAGGGCGCGCGAAAGCCGCCCGACGACCTCGTCTGCGCTTCGCAGGGCTCGGAGGTACTCGCAGTAGTTGCCGTGATGCGCATGCTCGTCGGTGTCTCCGAGCCCGACGAAGAGAAACGCGGGCCGTCGCTCGTCGAGCACGTGAAGCGCGACCTCGGCGGTCGCGTGATCCGGGCGATAGTCGCCGTAGCCAGGCGCCGGGTCTGCGTTCGCGGCGGCCTCCCAGGCTCGCCGCGCGAGAGGTCCGAGCTCACCACGGACGTCGCGTCGTCCCGCCGACACGAACACGCTCGGGTCGAATCCTGCGGCTCGCGCGATGACCGGCCACGACGACACGACCGCTGCGCCGCCGCGTGGTGCGAAGTCGTCGGCGAGCGTCGGCCAGCGCGTCCCGACACACTCGTTGTCGAGGCATCCGGTGGCCCTGCGCCCGGTCATCAGCTCGACGTACCCGGGCAGCGACACGTAGCGCGGTCCACTCGCGCGGAACGGGTGGCCGCTCGGGCCGCCGAGGCCCGCCCCGCGCTCCTGCAAGAGGCGCTCGAGGTGAGGCGTCGTGGGTGTGTCCGGTTGGTCGTCCGATCCCTTGGAGCACAGCGACCGGCGTGTGGGGTCCGGTCCGTCAACGACGTCCTGCCAGCGTACGCCATCGACCGCCACCAGAACCACGGTGAGGCGGTCGTTCTCGGTGTGCGCCTTGGGCACCGTGGCTCTTCGAAGGGCGGCGAGCCGCGTACTGTCGGTGAGACGGTAAGGTAGGACCTGGTTGTGAGTGCCATCGCTCCCACAGGCGCCGACCGCGAGTGCGAGCCAGGATGCGATGCGCTTGAGTCCTTCGAGCGTCTTCGAGTGCGAAGGCGTAGATGGCGTCATGCTCGAGCTTCGTAACCCACGCGAGTGGCCGCGCTGCGGCGAGCCCGTGACATCCCGGGAAACTCGCGTTCACGCGGCCTTATCGGTCCTCGCAGACGCCGCGTCGATGTCACGTGAACGACACCTGGCTCGACTAGGTTGAGCGCCCGTGACCCTACGGGCCATGCGCTGCTTTTCCGCCGCCGGAGGTGTCCGCCTGGCGACCGCGCTCGTCGCGGTGTGGCTCGCCGCGTGTGGCGGCGACGGCGACCGGACCGGGACAGTCGTCGGTGCGATGGTACGCGCGGATCTCACGCTCCTGCGCCATCGTCCCGCGCTCGTCGCAGAAAAATATCGAGTGATGGGAGCGAGTCCGTACGCCTTCCTCCGCGGGAGCTTCCCCGTGTTCGTTCGCGATGCGCTCGATCCGAGCATGGGTCTCGTACCGCCCGAGGCCTCCCTGCCGGACACATTGGCGTTTGGAGTCGGAGACGCGCACCTCGAGAATTTCGGCACGCTCCGCGCGAGTGACGGGACGTTCGGACTCGAGGTGAACGACCTCGATGCGGCCGACCGCTACCCGTTTCATTGGGACTCGCTCCGGCTCCTCTCAAGCCTCGTGGTCGCAGTTCGGCTGTCGAACCCCACGGACACGGATGCGCGGGCGGCGGCGCTCGCCGCGGAGGAAACTATCGTCCTTGCTGGGGCGCGCGCCTACGTCGACGAGCTCGTCCGCTTCGCGACCGGGGGCGAGCCCCAACGATTCGACGACGGTGCGGGGGCGCCTCTTGTCGAAGAGGCCTTCGAGCGCTCGAAGGACGGGGCGACGTCGCGCTCCGAGCTCGGCGAACTCACCGTCGTCGAGCAAGGCGTCCGGCGGTTCATTCGCGGGCCGCTCGACGGCGACTCCTCGAAGATCCTGCGAGATCTCCCGAGGCGCGGTATCGAAGCGGTCGCGCGTGCGCTCAGCGATGCTCGGGAGAACCGGGGCGACGCGCCCTCGGTCGAGTCCATGCGCGTGCTCGATGCGGTTCAGGAATTGGGCTCGGGGGTCGCGAGCCTACCGCGCATCCGCGTGCTGGCACTCGTCGAGGGAGAGACTTCGTCGACCGACGACGACCGCGTCTACGAGCTGAAGGAGCTGACCGACACCCCCGCGCTCGGCTGGCGCGCGCCGGGTCGGGTGGCCGACGACGTCCTAGCGCGAGTGCGGCTCTCGGCGGCGACGCTATGGTCTCGCCCCGACGCGGACCCATCGTGGTCGACGGCGACGCTCTTCTCGTTGCCCGTTCAGGTGCGCCTCGAGACCGACGCGCATCGGACGCTGCGCGTTCATAGGTTGACAGGTGTCAAGGCAACTCCGGAGGCTCTCGAGGCGCTCGCGGCGGTCCTCGGGGCAAAGCTCGCGGCGATTCACTGGCGCTCCGAGGGCGCTTCGGCCGTGGCGTCACGGTTGCGTCACGACCCCGAGCGAGCGTCGTCGAGCCTCGCGACCGTTGCGCGCGGCTACGCCTCCACGGTCCTCGACGACCACGAACGCTTTCGTTCGGCGTTGCTCGACCTGGGGCCAACCCTGGGGGTCCGCGCGAGCGACGACGAGCCCCTCGTGTCTCCGCTCGACGAGCTCGTGGAGGGGCGATGAGCGAGCTCCGACTCGTCCTGCCACTCGCCGTGCTCGTCCTCGCTGCGTCGATGACGAAGAGCGCGGCGGCGGAGCCTCCGCCAAGCGAAGCCGCCTCCGCCAACCCCCCTCTTGCGCCCTCTCGCGAGCCTTCGCCTTCGCCAGTCGATGACCGAACAAGTGCGGACGCCCCCGCTGGTCTCGCCGTGAGTTCGGCCGCTCCGGCGAGCCGCGAGGCGGGCGACTCCGATGGTCACGACCCTACCTGGCTGCGCACGACGCCCACCTTTCGGGCTGGAAAGCTCGTCGTCGCGCCCGTACTCGACGTGATCGCGCAGTACGTCCTCAGCATTCGCAAGGATGACGCCGGAGAGCCGGATTGGTTTCACGAGTTCGAGCTGCCGCGGGCGCAGTTCGGAGCGGTCGCGCGCTACGGCGAGGCGAGGGTGGGTGTCGTGGCGGAGACGGTGCGCTCGACGAGTGGTGGTGCGCTGATCGGGCTCGCGGGCGACAGCATCGTCCTTCGCATCCGTGCAGCGTTCCTCGGCTACCGCCTGTTCGAGCGCCTCAGCTTGAGCGCTGGCGTGGTACCGACGCTCACGATCCCCGCGGTGGAGAGCTCGTCGGGTCTTCGCGTCCTAGCGCCCACGGGCCTCGAGCTGACGGGCGCATCGAGCCCGGCGGACCTTGGCACGACCGCGAGGCTCGAGCTGCCGCGAGGCTTCGGTACGGTCGCGGTCGGTGGCTACAATGGCGAGGGGTATACCGGTCGCGAGCTGAACCGCGGCAAGAACCTCGAGCTCGCGGCGTTCGTTCATCCTGGCGCGCTCGGTCCTCCATGGATTCGCCCGCTCACGGTGCAAGCGTCGTACGTGGCAGGGTCGAACGGGACCGGGCTCGCGCGCGCCGATCGGCTCTCGGCCGGGCTCGCGTACTCGGAGCGACGCGTCAGGGTCGGGGCGCTCGTCACCTACGGACTCGGACTCGTCGACGACGGCGCCCGGCGATGGTTGCTCGTCGACGGATATGGTCGCGTCGAGCCACTTGCAGGGCTCATCCTTGGGGCTCAGCTCATGCATTTTCGGCGCGATCTCTCGATGCCCGGCGACGTGCTCTCGATCGTGACGGGCTCCGTGGGCTACCGACCCGTCGAGGCGCTCGAGGCGCTGCTTGCCGTCGACCGCCAGGTCGCCGGCGAGATGGCCGCACCGACCCTTCCTGGTCTCGATTCATGGCGCATTCGCGCCGTGGCACGTTTTCAACTGGAGCATCCGAAATGAACTCGAACCCTGTGCACATCATCTTCCTCATGACGGCTCTCGCTGCGGCACCGCTTGGTTGCTCGGAGGCGGCCGACTCCGACCCTTCGTCCTCGAGCATGAGCAGCGCGGTCGCCACGGGGAGCTCATCCTCGGTAGCGTCTAGCGCGTCGGCCTCCAGCACTTCGACGGGAGCAGGTGGCACGGGCGGTGGCACGCTCGGTGTCGTACTGAACGAGGTGAGCGGCGTCGGGGACGACTACCTGGAGCTCTACAACGCGGGCGACGCTCCCGTCGACCTCTCGGGCTTCAAGGTGGCTGATGATGACGGCGGCATCCCGAAGCTCGCTGAGGCGAGTGTGTTTCCGACTGGGACGAACCTCGCGCCCGGCGCATACCTGTTCGTCCTCGCCGACCTCAAGACGGCGATGGCGGGTCCCCAGACGATGTGCGACCCGGGCCCGAGCCCGTGCTTTCAGGCCACCTTCGGCATCTCGAAGAGCGGCGATGTCCTCTACCTCCTCGACGGGACGGACGCCGTGGTCGAGAGTGTGCCGTTTCCTGCGACGGTGCTCGATGGTCAATCCTGGGGACGACTCCCGAACGGGACCGGGAGCTTCGCCGCGAACAAGCCTACCCCGGGCGCTGCGAACGCAGCCCCCTGAGCGAGTGGCTCCGGGTAGCGAAGGCCCCCCGCGTTGACGGCGGCGGGGCTCGGCGCTACCCGTGCCCTCGATGACGACCGCAGTGGGCACCGAGGCGGAGCGCAAGCTCCTCGACCCACCCGGCGTCGAGCGCGCGCTCGAGTCGCTCGCGTCCTCGCTCGTCTCCCGCCACGGCGGCGCCTCGTCGCTCGCGCTCGTCGGGATCCGCACGGGCGGCTACGATCTCGCGGAGCGGCTCGCGTCGATCCTCGCGCGCGAAGGCGCGTCCGTGCCGCTCGGCGCCATCGACATCGCGCTCTACCGAGATGACGTCTTCGAGGGCTTGCCGCGGCCTGCGGTCGGCTCGACCGAGCTGCCGTTCTCGTTGCCGGGGCGGGTCGTCGTGCTCGTCGACGACGTGCTCTACACGGGGCGCACCGTGCGCGCGGCGCTCGACGCGCTCATCGACTACGGCCGCCCGCGCGCGGTCGAGCTCGCCGTGCTCGTCGATCGCGGCCACCGCGAGCTCCCGATCCAGCCGGATCACGTCGGGCTGCGCGTCGAGACGACCCGACAGGAGCAGGTCGAGGTGCTTGGGGCGCGGGTGCCTGCGGCGACCCGCGTCGTCGTGCGTGCGAGGAGCCCGCGATGAGCGCGACTGGGCGCGCCTTCGCGAGTCGTCACCTCCTCGGCATCGAAGGGCTCGGCGCCGACGAGCTCGTCCTGCTTCTCGACCTGGGCGAGCGCTTCCTCGAGCTCGGCGAGCGCCCGATCAAGAAGGTGCCGACGTTGCGCGGCCGAACCGTGATCAACCTGTTCCTCGAGGCCTCGACGCGCACCCGGACGAGCTTCGAGATTGCGGCGAAGCGGCTGTCTGCCGACGCCGTCAACGTGTCGGGCTCGGGCTCGTCCACGAGCAAAGGCGAGAGCCTGCTCGATACGGCGCGAAACCTCGTGGCGATGCGCCCGGACGTCGTCGTGCTCCGCCATCAAGCCTCGGGCGCAGCCGAGTTCGTCGCGCGCCACGTCGACGCGGCGGTCGTCAACGCCGGCGACGGCACCCACGAGCACCCGACCCAGGCGCTCCTCGACGCGTCGACCATTCGTCATCACAAGGGCAGCATCGCCGGCCTCGAGATCGCGATCGTCGGCGATATCGAGCACTCGCGCGTCGCGCGCTCGAACCTCTACGCGCTCACACGCCTTGGCGCGAACGTGCGCCTCTGCGCCCCGTTCACCATGATGCCGCAGGGCATCGAGTCGCTCGCAGGCGACCACCGTCGCCAGGTGTCGACCCACGCTCGGCTCGAGTCCGCGCTCGAAGGCGCAGACGTGGTGATGATGCTGCGGATCCAGCGCGAGCGCATGGGCGACGGTCCGGCGCGCTTCCCGACGAATCGGGAGTACTCTCGGCACTTCGGCCTCTCGCCGCGCACCGTCGCCTTCGCGAAGCCCGACGCCATCCTTATGCACCCGGGCCCGATCAACCGCGGCGTCGAGATGGACCCGACGATTGCCGACGGGCCGCGCTCGGTGGTGCTCGAGCAGGTCACCCGCGGTGTCGCGATCCGGATGGCGGTGCTCTACGTGCTCGGGACGGGCGGGGCCGTACCGAGCGAGTTCGGCAGCGCTTGAGCGCGCATCGCGGGCGACGCTTGGTCGGCTTGATCACGATCATGCCACGTCGACGAGGTGGTCGCGCAGATTCTCTCGCGCGCGGGCCTCGAGCTGCCGCACGCGCTGGCGGCTGATGCCGAGCCGCTCACCGGGCGTCGCGAGGATCGCACCGTCGTCGTCGAGGTACCGTCGCTCGACGATCTAGCGCTCGCGGCTCGAGAGGAAGCCGAGCGCGTTTGCGACCTCCTGCTCGATGCGGCGCTGGCGTTCGTAGCTCGCGGCGAGCTCCTCCGGCGAGGCTCCCGGGTCGACGAGCGCGCCTGCGCGGGCGCTCTCGTCGTCGAGCATCAGAGCCGGCATCGAGAGCGCGAGCCGAACCGAGGCGACCTCTTCGAGCGGCGCCTCGAGGGCACTGGCGAGCTCGGCGTCGCTGACCTCGCGGCCGCGTGACTGGCGAAGCTTCTGCACGGTGCTTGGGAGCTTGCTCGCGAGCTTGCGACCCATGCGCGTCGACGGGGCATGCACGATGCGGCGGTTGTCGAGCGCGTAGCGTCGGACAAAGGCGCGGACCCACCACGCCGCGTAGACCGCGAAGCGTACACCGCGCTCGGGCTCGAAGCGCAGCGCGGCCGCCTCGTGGCAGCTTGCCCCGCGTTACGATCGCGCCGTGGCAGATCACCGCAGAGCGGGCTGACAGTCCGCTTCGGTGTGGCGTATGGTGCGCTCGTGCCGACCGATTCTGCGCCCGACCCCGAGCGAGCGAGCGGCCCCCCTGGTGAGGTCGAGACACTCGCAGCGATCGACCTCGGTTCGCACAGCTTTCACATGATCGTGACTCGCCTCGAGGGCGGTCAGCTGCACGTGCGCGATCGGTTGCGCGAGCGCGTGAGCCTCGCCGCTGGGCTCGACTCCGACCGTCGGTTGCGTCCCGAGGCGTCCGAGCGTGCCCTCGAGTGCCTTCGTCGCTTCGGTCAGCGCGTGAATCACTTGCCGCGCAGCTGTGTGCGAGCGGTCGGGACGAACACGCTGCGGCAGGCGCGCAACGGCGCCGACTTCCTCGCGCGCGCGGAGGACGCGCTCGGTCACCCGATCGAGGTCATCTCGGGCCGTGAGGAGGCCCGCTTGATCTACCTCGGGGTCGCGCAGACGAACCCCGCGAACCAGGGGCGGCGGCTCGTCCTCGACATCGGCGGTGGCAGCACCGAGTGCATTCTCGGTGAGGGCTTCGAGATCGTCGACGCCGACAGCCTCTTCATGGGCTGCGTGAGCTACTCGACCCGCTTCTTCGGCGATGGCGTGCTCGACGAGCGACGCTTCCGCCAGGCGGAGGTCGCGGCGGAGCTCGAGCTGCAGCCGATCGCGCGCGGCTACGGCGCCTCGGTTGGAAGCGGCGTGCTCGGGTGTTCCGGCACCATCCACAGCATCGCCGGGATCCTGAAGGAGAACGGCTGGTGCGACGAGGGCGTGTCCGCGCAGGGGCTCCGCAGGCTCCGCCGTGCGCTCGTCGAGTGCGGCTCCGTCGAGCGGCTTGCGCTGCCGGGGCTCTCCGAGGATCGGCGCCCGGTGATCGCGGGCGGCGTCGCCATCCTCGTCGCGCTGTTCGAGGATCTGGGCCTGCAGCACCTCGCGCTCTCTCCCGGCGCGCTCCGCGAGGGCGCGCTCTACGATCTGCTCGGGCGGATTCACCACGAGGACGTGCGTGAGCGCACGATCGGCTGGTTTCAGGAGCACTACCGCGTCGACGTCGAGCATGTCGCGCGTGTCGAGAAGACCGCGCTCTCGCTCTTGTCGCAGGCCACCCTCGACTGGAAGCCGCAAGACCACGAGCACGCGCGCCAGGAGCTGCGCTGGGCGTCACGGCTCTTCGAGATCGGCCTCGCGATCAACCACACCGGCTACCACAAGCACGGCGCTTATCTCGTCGAGAACTCGTACATGGCGGGCTTCTCCCGCGAGGAGCAGCAGACGCTTGCGGCGATGATTCACACCTCGCGCCGCAAGGTGCACCGTGAGGTGCTCGACGCGGTCCCCGCCGCGCGTCGCGAAGACGTGACGATGCTCGCGGTCCTCTTCCGGCTCGCCGTGCAGCTGAACCGAAGCCGCGACGCCGACCTGCCGCGCTTCGTGCTTCGGGTGAAGGGTGAGCATCGGCTGCGGCTCGCGTTCCCTGCCGGCTGGCTCGCCGAGCGTCCGCTCACGCTCGCCTCGCTCGAGGAGGAGGCGCGCTACCTCGCGAGCTTTGGCTACAGCCTCGAGTGGCGCGAGCTCGACGACGGTTGAGCATCGGTCGGCCGGGCGGGGCGCCTCGACCGCGCACGACCTTCGGTCACTCCTCGATCTCCTCGTAGAGATCGGCCGGGCTCGTCGCGAGCGCGCGACCGCTCGGCATCGTGTTCGGTTGTTGGTTTCCGAGCTCGACGAGCTGCGCGTGGTAGACGACCGTGCCGTCGTCGGTGACGAGCTTTCCTCCGAGCGTCTCGCCAGGAAACCCGCTCACCCCGTAGGTCGTGAGCGTGCCGTGCTGCACGCCGACGCTCACCCGATAGTCGGTACGGAGAGCGAAGAGGGACGTCGCACCCACGCGGAACACCTCGCCGTTGCGACCGAGCTCTCCCTCGCTGTCGTCGGCCGCGGGGACGAGCTCGGCCATCCTCGCCTCGTAGGCCGCGACGCCGTAGGGCTCGAGTCGCCCGCGGGAGAGTCGCCCGACGCTGAGAAGCTCGCCGCGGCGCGCCCCGTCATCGACTCGGAGCCGCAGGGTGTCGCTCCTCTCGGCGTCTTCGATGGTCACGTCGAGCACGAGCAGGCCGGCTCTCCTCGAGACGACACGCTGCACGACCGTGGCGGGCTCGCTTCGGTAGGAGCCGCTCAGGCGGTAGACCGCGTAGTCGCCCGGGAGGCTCATGGGGGCGCTCTCATCGAGGCGCGGGAGCCCGAGCCGCAGCGAGCTCGCGAGGGCGCTCGTGTCCTCGACGGGGACCGTGCGGAGCGGGGGGGCGCAGGCGGCGAGCAGAACGGACAGGACGACGATCACGTTCTTCATACCCAAAGCATACATTGTCCTACATTGTCTTACAAAGGCTTTTGTCGGCCACGTGCCTTCGCGCGACCAGGCCTCGAGCGCGCAGCTAGGATGACGAGACCACGATGGACAATGGCGCCGAGGAACGAGAGGGCTCGCTCGCCGAGCTCGTGACGCTCGTCCCCTTGGTGCTTGCGCCGCTCGCGGTGTGGCGTGCGCTCGCGAGGCGAGGGCGCTCGGGAGAGCGTGCTCCGAGTGCGCGGCTCTGGTCACGGCGACTCGCGGTGCTGGCCGGCATCGACGCGCTGCTGGTCGTCGTGGTGGTCCTCGCGAAGGTGTTCGGTCGCGCCGGGGTCCGCGAGGCGGCGCCGGCGCCGCTGCCGATCGAGCCGACCTCGCCCTTCGAGCCGCTCTTCTACGTCGAGTGCGCCGACATGTGGCGTGAGCAGCTCGTGACCTCGCTGGCTCCGGTGTTCGTCGGCTGTACGATCGTGGCAGGGCTCTGGTGGCGCGCGCGGGTGCGTGATCCGGGGCATCGGGCGCGCTGGGGCCTCGTGCTCGTCCCGCTCGGGCTCGCGCCCGTCGTCGGTATCGGCGCCGCTCAAGCGGCCTGCGTCGCCTTCGGCGGCTGGTCGACCGGCGTCGGTCTCCTGGGCGTCCTCGCGCAGGGAGCGGTGATGTTGCTCGGTGGTGGTGTCGCCATGAGGCTGGCGCGGGACGAGCTGCGCCTCGTGCTCGGTCCGCGCCTCGAGGCTGCGCGCACGACGGGGCTCGCGGCGGTCTACATGCTCTCGGGGCTCGCGCGGGTCGCGGTGCTGGTCTTCGCTCTGAGCTCGCTCACGCCGGAGCTTCACGTCGTTCACGACTCGGGCCTCGAGGCCGTCGTCGGCGGGGAGCACGGGCTCCTCGGGCGCGGGCTCGTCCTGCTCGCCGCCGTCGTCGTCGCGCCTCCGGCGGAGGAGGTTCTGTTTCGCGGCCTCCTCCTCCCTGGCCTCGCGCACAGCATGTCGCCGCTGCGCGCGCTCGTCGTGAGCGCGATGGTGTTCGGCCTCTTCCACGTGCCGAGCCACGGGCCGGCGGCGATCCTCCCCGGGATCCTCGGACTCGCGTTCGGCTGGGCGCGGCTGCGGAGCGGTGGGCTTATGGCGCCCATCGCGCTCCACGTTGCGAACAACCTGCTCGTCACCTTGCTCGCCTGGGCCGCGGCCTGACGGGTGCGCGCGTGCGGCGGCCGGGCCCGCTTGCCAATTTTCGTGCCCGATCGGCGGGGCTGCGCCACACTCCGCGCCACCATGAATCCGAACCGCGTGATCGCGTCCGTCGCCCTCTCCCTCGTCTCGTTCGCCGCTTGTCAGGGCGGGGCTCCCGCTCGGGAAGAGGTGAACGTCGTCATCCCGAAGCCGAGCGCCGAGGCGTCGAGCAGCGGTGCAGCCTACGCGAGCACGCCCACGCCGCCCGCGAAGCCCGCTGACATCCCCGCCCCCGCCGACGTCGCGAACCCGCCGGCCGACGCGGTCAAGGAGAAGAGCGGCCTCACGAGCAAGGTGCTCACGCCGGGCACCGGCAAGGAGCGCCCGCGCACGTTCGACTCGGTCAAGGTGCACTACACGGGCTGGACCAAGGACGGGAAGATGTTCGATAGCTCGGTCGCGCGCGGCGCTCCCGCCGAGTTCGGCGTCGAGGAGGTCATCAAGGGCTGGACCGAAGGGCTTCAGCTCATGGTCGAAGGCGAGAAGCGACGCTTCTGGATCCCAGGCGTCCTCGCCTATGGGGATACGCCTCGCATGGGCGCGCCCGCGGGTGATCTCACCTTCGACGTCGAGCTCCTCGCGATCCAGAAGGGTGCCGAGCCGCCGGCGGTCCCGACCGATCTCGCGAAGCCGCCGAAGGACGCGAAGAAGACGAAGAGCGGCCTCGTCTACCGTCACTTGACCAAAGGCAAGGGCAAGGCTCACCCGAAGGAGACCGACCGAGTCAGCGTCCACTACTCAGGCTGGTCGAAGGACGGGAAGATGTTCGACAGCTCCGTCACCCGCGGAAAGCCTGCCGTCTTCCCGCTGAACCGCGTCATCAAGGGCTGGACCGAGGGCGTGCAGCTCATGGTTCAGGGGGACAAGGTACGCTTCTGGATCCCGGCCGAGCTCGCCTACGGCGACAAGCCCACGAGGCCTGGCGCGCCTGCCGGCGAGCTCGTGTTTGACGTGGAGCTCATCGAAATTCAGTAGCCGCTCGGGGTGTGAGCGACGGGGCCGTCGCCTGCGCGTCCTCGTCGACGGTGTCAGGGGACCTCGAGCACGCCCTCGACGTTGCCCTGGATCGTCTTCGAGGGTTGAGCCGTGGCGTCGGCGATCGAGAGGTCTCCCTTGCCGCCGGCAGGCGCCGAGTAAAAGTCGCGTCGCCCGTCGACGAGCAGGTCGCCCAACGCGAACACGCGCTTCGAGTCCCGCGAGAAGAACGCCAGTTCGAGGTCGAGGGTCGCGAGGGGCGCGGGCAGGATCGCGCGCATCCCGCCCTTGCCGGCCGCGGGCACGACGAACACCGTGAAGGCGTCGTCGGGATCGGCCGCAAGGAGCTGCCAGTCCGCGATCACCGCGAGCTGCTTTCCGTCGGGGCTCCACGCGAGCGGCGCGCCGCTGCTCGGCCCTCGCGTGCCGGCGGGTGGTGGCGCCGTCTGCACGTTCGATACGCTCGTGGCCGACGCGTCGTCGAGCGACGCGACGTGGACCTGGTAGAGGCTCTTCCACGGCGCGTTCGCCGTGAACGCGAGGCGTGTCCCGTCGGGCGACAGCGCGAACGCCGTCACCGTCGCCTCGCCCGCTCCGTTCGCCACGAGGCTCGCCGGGACGGCCTCGAGGGTCACCCCGTCGACGCTCGCGCGGTAGAGCCGCGGCGCCGCGAGCCCCTCGTGTCCCGAGCGAAAATACACGCGATTCGTCGCGTCCCAGGCGATGTGGCCAGGCGCGACCGCGCTACCCGACCCGAGACCTGCGGTCGCGACGAGTGAGGTCGGTGGTCCTCCGGCCACGACGTCGGTCACGAACGCTCCGACGACCCCGTCGGTCTCGAGGTCGCCCGTGAAGGCGAGCCGCGCGGAGAGCGCGTCGACGTGGCGCGCCCAGGCGAACCTCTCGACGTCGAGCGCCTTGTCGAGCGGCTCCTGGCTCACCCTGAGCGGGGCGGGCGAGCTGCCGTCGGTCGCGAGCACATAGAGGCCGACCGCGTCGTCGAGCTCGAACTCTCCCTTCACGGCGAGCCAGCGTCCATCCGGCGAGAACTGCACCTCGTGGATCGCGTGCGCTGCGCTCGGCGCCTCGACGAGGACGAGCGGAGCCGACTCGAGCGCCGCGTCGTAGAGCCACACCACGGGCTTGCCGAGCGCCTTCGGTATCGCGACGAGCGCGATGCGCTTGCCGTCGGGTGACGCGACCATGGCGCGCACGTCGAGCGCAACCCCGAGGCCCGGCAGCAGCGCCGCCTTCTTCGTGACGTCGGGGAACGCGACCCGCGAGACCGCGGCCGTCAGCGGATCGCTGAAGTTTCCGAACACGAATGCGCTGTGCTTTCCCTCGTCGAACGCGTCGTCGAGTGCGACGTCCTTCCCGGTCGAATCGGGGCACGCCTCGTCCTTCGGGGTCGCGGCGCCGGTCGAACCTCCGCCCGCACCGCCCGCGCCGCCCGCGCCGCCCGCGCCGCCCGCGCCGCCCGCGCCCGCGGTCCCGCCACCCGTCCCGCCATCGCCTCCGGCCCCACCGTCCCCGCCGCCGCTCGAGACGACGACGACGCTGCCGCTCGAGGAGGTCGTCGCCGTCGCCGTCGCCGTCGCGCCAGCGCCAGCGCCTGCGCCTGCGCTCGCGCCGCGCTCGTCGCTCTTCTTCCCGCAGGCTGCGAACGCCGCGACGCCGACGGGCAGCGCCCACCACCACTCCAGCCTCGCTCGTCGCATCGCGTGTGTCGTGAGAGCTTACACCGTTGGGTGGGCGTGCGCGCGCGCGACGCTCCCCAAAGCCGCTATTCCGCCGACGCGACGTCGTGCGTGACGCCCACCGTCGGCGTCGCCGCGGCCACCGTGCCATAGAGGGGGCAGCGACGTTGAAACCCCGCGACGAGCGCCGCGGCGTCGGCCGCGCTCACGCCGGCGAGCTTGAAGTGCAGGCGGATCTCGTTGAACAAGGTCAGGTCCCCGCGTGGCTGCGCGGCGCGATCGAGGCGGGCGTGGATCGTTCCCGAGACGGGCCCGAGCGCGAGCCCTTGGTCGCGCGCGATCACCTCGATGAGCTCGACGCCGCAAGTGAGGACCGACGCGAGGAAGAGCTCGGGCGGCGTCAACGCCTCGCCGGCGCAGCCGTTCTGCACCGGGCCGTCGACGATGAAGTGATGGTTGCGGGCGCTGCACAGCACCCGACCAAAGGTGCCGGTCGAGCGCGCAGAGAGGTCGAACTCGCGGACGGCGGAGGGCGCGGCTTCGGTCATGGTGGGCATGATGGCTCGGGGTGATGGCTCACCGCAACGCGGTTGCCCTCCGGGTCGCGGAAGTAGCTCGAGAAGGACGTTCGGCTCTCGACGACGACGCCCCGCTCTTCGAGCGTTCGCTCGAAGGACGCGCGCGCTCCCGGTTCGATCCGGAAGGCCAAGAGGAACGGCCCGCGCCCGAGCTGCACCCGGCGCTCGGGCTCGGTCGAGTGCTCGATCATGAGCAGGCTCCCGCCGAGCTCGAGCCAGATCGAGCGGAGCGCCCCGTCGCCCTCGTGATGTCGCGCAACCTCGGCGAGCCCGAACGCCTCCCCGTAGAACGCTGCGAGACCCGCGACATCGGCGGCGCCGAGCGCGACGTGGTGAAGGGGCATCGCCATGCGTGGGGTTCCTTGCCCGCGAGATGGTCGCGGAGGCCCGCGGTCGTTGCAAGGTCCGTCTCGGGCAGGTAACGTCCGCCGCGTCCAATGGGGCCTGTGAGTCGACGATGGCAGCGTTGCACCAGCCAGGAGACGGCGAAGAGCGCCTCAGCGCCGATGAGCTCCGCGAGGTCTGGCCCGTGCTCGCCGAGGACGAGCGGATCGAAGGCTTCCTCGTCCTGCCGCGCGAAGACGGCGAAGACTTTTTCCTGAGCCTCGCGCCGCGCGAGCAGGCGCAGCTGCTGTCGGAGGTTCCCCCGGAGCAGCGTCGAGTCTGGATGCGACTCCTTGCGCCGGACGATGCGGCCGACGTTCTGCAGGAGATCGAGCCCGAGCTTCGCGACGAGCTCGTCAAGCTGCTCGACGACGCGACGCGGCGCGAGGTGCGGGCGCTGATGGCGTACGCCGAGGACGACGCGGGTGGCCTGATGAGCCCGCGCTTCGCCCGCGTGCGTCCCGACATGCAGATCGACGAGGCGATCCGTTACCTCCAGCGCCAAGCACGCGAGCGGCTCGAGACGATCTATTACGCCTACGTCCTCGACTCGGACCAGCGCCTGCTCGGCGTGTGCTCATTTCGCGAGCTCTTCGCGGCGTCGGCCGATCGACTCGTGCGCGACGTCATGCACGGTGAGCCGGTGACCGTGCGCGAAGAGATGGATCAGGAGGAGGTTGCACGTTTGATCAAGCGGCATGGCTTCCTCGCCCTTCCCGTTGTCGACGAAGATGAGCGCATGAAGGGCATCGTGACCCTCGACGACATCGTCGACGTCGTTGAAGAGGAGGCGACCGAGGACGTCCAGAAGTTTGGCGGCATGGAAGCGCTCGAGGCTCCCTACATGGAGACCTCGTTCCTCAACATGATCCGGAAGCGAGGCGGCTGGCTCGCGCTTCTATTCGTTGGCGAGATGCTGACGGCGACCGCGATGGCGCGCTTCGAGCACGACATCGCCCGCGCCGTCGTGCTCGCGGTCTTCGTCCCGCTCATCATCTCGAGTGGGGGCAACTCGGGCTCGCAAGCTTCGACGCTCATCATCCGTGCGATGGCGCTCGGTGAGGTGCGGCTCCGCGATTGGTGGCGGATCGTGCGGCGCGAGCTCGCCGCTGGCGTCACCCTAGGTGTCCTGCTCGCCGTCCTTGGAGCCGTCCGCATCGTCGCGTGGGAGAAGGCATTTCATACCTACGGGGTCCATTACCCTGAGCTCGCGGTCACGGTGGGCGTGAGCCTCATCGGGGTGGTGACCATGGGGACCCTCTGTGGCTCGATGCTCCCGCTCCTCTTGAAGCGGGTGGGGCTCGACCCCGCGAGCGCATCGGCGCCGTTCGTCGCGACGCTGGTCGACGTATCGGGCCTGCTCATCTACTTCACGGCGGCGAAGCTCGTGATGGGCGGTCTCGTCTTCTGACTTCACCAAGACCGGCGCGGGTCTGCCGGCACCACAGTGAAATCTCGATGTGCGAAGGCGGCTCGCGCCGGGCTCACTTCGCCTGGGCTGCGGGACCGCCGCCGCGGATGACCTCGGCGAGCTGCTTGCCGAGCTCGTCGATCTGCGCCGCAGGGATCGCGATGTCGACGAGCGTCTCGCCGGAAGCGCTCGAGATCTTCGCGTACTTTGCCATCGCCACGAGGCCGGCCGAGGGGTCTCCCGGCGGCACGGGCTGGCTCGTCATCTGCCCTAGGATCAGCTTCAGCGCGCCGGCGAGCTCGGTGGCCGCGGCGTCGTCGGTCATGCCGATCCGCACCTGAAGGGAGGGCTTCGCGAGGTCGATCGTCAGCAGCGCGCGGCCAGCCTTCGCAGCCTGCGCCCCGAATGGCGTGCCGGGGCTCGCCATCGCCTTCTTCATCGCCTCCGCCGGCATCACGAACGCGATCGCCGCGTCGGTCGGGAGCCCGAGCTTCGAGCCGTCTCCGCCGCCCTTCAGGGCCGTCTCGAGCGAGGCCTTGTCGCCCGCGATCACCACCGCGCCGTCGGCGGCCTGCCCGATCACCGTCGAGCCGTCCTTCGCGACGGCGACCTTGTTGCCGCCGAGCTCCTCGATCACGAGGGCGTCCTTCTTGCCGTTCTTCTCGAGCGCCGGCACCACGGCGCCGGGCTTGAAGTTGCCGCCGAGCACCATCGTGAACTCATTCGACGCCCCTTGCCCCATGCCGGTGGGCCCGAACCCCTTCGCGCAGAACGCGATCTCCTTGATGTCGGTCAAGGGGTCGATCCCGGCGTCCGCGATGAAGGCCCGGAAGTTCTTGTCGGACTCGCTCGTCGGAGCGGCCTTCTTCATGTCCTCGAGCGCGGGCGCTACCTGCGACTTGACCGCCGGTACGGCGAGAACCTTCGCGAGATCGATGCGCGCGATGGTGTCGCAGCTCGACGGCAGGTGCGCGAGCGCCACCGAGCTGCCGGCCACGGGCGCCGGAGCCGAGGCGGGCGCATCCTTCGCGGGCACGGCGACGCTCGCAGCTGCCGAGTTGGCTGCCTGGGCGGCCCCAGCGCTCGTCGGAGCGGCCTCCTTTTTGTCGCAGGCGATGAGGACGAGGAGCGAGGCGAGGGTGAGCGTACGGCGGAGCATTCGAGGTCCTTTCGACGGGCGAAGCGCGCCCGGACGTCGCGACCTTTCGCGGAGCCCGCGCCGCGCGTCAACGCGGATGTCGCCGGCTCACGGGATCGTGCCCCCGACCCGGACGCGGCGGAGCGTGGTGAAGGCCCGGTAGCCGCCGCTGTAGCTTTCGACGGCCGAGCCCAGGACCACCTCGCCGCTGGGGGACGCCGACACTTCGAAGAGCGTCGGGCGAGAGAACGGCTCGAGCGAGTCGAGCGGCATCGAGGTGGAGAGGCTCCCGTCCTTGCTCAGCGCGACGAGCTCGCGCTCGGCGGGGCTCGGCGCCGAGCTTCCTGGGTAGTACGCGTAGCCGTCGGTCGGAGGGTCCTCGGTGCGCCCCGTGACGAGGAGGCCGCTCGGCAGGACGGCCCCGAAGCGCTCGCCCCCGTACGAAAGGAAGCTCCCGAGGCGTTTTGCCCAGACGATCTGCCCGTCCTCCTCGAGCCGCGCCACCGTCTGGCCTCCAAGCCAGCGGCCGACCCCGAGATCGTAGAGGGCTCCGCGCGCCATCAGCGCGTAGCCGTCCTCCCAGCGGGTGGCGTGAACGTTGGCCTCGCCGACGAAATGACGGGCCCAGACCGCATTCCCCTCGTCGTCGAGCTTGGCGAAGAACATCGCCGCGCCCGATGACCCGAGCGTCTCGCCGCCAAGACCGATGACCTCGGAGAAGTTGCCGCCGACGAGCAACGAGCCGTCGTCGTTCAGCACCGCGGTGTCGACGCTCGCGAGCGAGCCGTACGTGCGGGCCAGCGCCACGTTGCCGTCGGCGTCGAGCTTCACGAGGTACGCCGGCCGCGAGACGGGCTGACCCGGGACGAGCGATCGGTCATCGATGGTCAGGCCGACCGAGTAGGAGCCGGCCAGCACGACCCCCGAGGCGTTCGCGGCGAGCGTTGCGGCCCCGTTGCCGCCCCCCTCGTCATAGACCTTCGACCAGAGCACCTTGCCGTCGCCGTCGAGCTTCAGCAGGAAGGACGCCGGGTAGGCGGGTGCCTCCAGCTTCTCGCCGAGGACAACGGCGGGCGCGGCGAGCGCGTGCGCGAGGTAGAGGTGTCCGGCGCCGTCGACCGCCATCTTGTGCCACACGTTGGGGGGCAGCGACGCGACCCAAGCCTGGGTGCCATCGGGAAGCACCCGAGCGAGGTAGCTGGCGCCGGAGTCCTTCCAGCCGGCGACCATCAGGCCGCCGTCGTCCCAGGCGAGCACGGTGTCGGCGTACGTGTTATCGGGCAGCGTGGCCTGCCACTCGAGGCTCATCATCCTCGAGCGCGTGACGGGCTCCTCGCATCCCGAAAGCGCGCCGAGGGCGACGCAGAGCGGTGCGAATCGGAGCGAGCGGAGAGCGCGTTGGAGCGAAGCCGAGGACCACATGACGTCGCAGTCTACGCGCGTTCGGCTCGCAGGTCAGCCTCCCGCAGCGACCTCGATGCGGCTCACACCGGCGGGCGTTCGAAGGGCCACGCGTTCGACCTTGCCGTCGAACGTCGGGGTCGTCACGCCCGCCACGAGCAGGTACGTGACGCGCAGCTCCTTCGCGCCATCGACGTCGACGACGCCGATGCCGTTCGCCTTGGTGCGCGCGAGCCGGTAGTGCGGTCCCGCTTCGACGAGCAGCGCGTCCATCTTCGGGACCAGGGTGCCAAGCCCGAGCGCGGTGAAGGTCGGGCTCGCGTCGATGACGCGCTGCGTGATCTCCTGGATCGAGGTTGAGCTGAGGCCTCCCACGACGTACTCGACGGCCGTCGGGCTCGCCGGCGCATCGAAGTCGACGTGGAGCTCGGCCGCGAGGAAGGCGTGGATGTCGCCGGTCAGCACGACGAGGTTCTTCGTCGAGGCGAGCGACTCGAGGATGGTGCGGCGCTCGGAGCGGTAGCCGTCCCATTGATCGGTGGAGAAGTAGAAGAGATCCTTGAAGGCCTCGGGCACGTCATAGCTCGAGAGGTCCACCGTCATTTGCGCGACTTGCGTCTCGCTACCCCAAAACTTCCAGGTCGCGCTCGAGGCCTTCACGCCGTCGACCAGCCAGTCACGCTGCTTCGCGCCGAGCATCGTCGGGGCTGCGGTGACCTCCTTCGGGTCGAAGCCGCTCTTCAGCACGAAATTGCGCGCGCCGAGGGAGCTGTTGGCCGTGAGCTTGGCGACATCGACGTCGACCGGTCCCTCGGGGATGACGTGATCGGAGCGGTAGCTGCGTTGATCGGTGAGGAAGAGCTCGAGGTGTTTTCCCCAACGAAAGGAGCGGTAAATCGTGAGATCGTCCGGCGGCGCGGCGGCCTCGTCGAAGCTCACGTCGGCGGGTTGATATTCGAACCAGGCGCGGCTCGCCGCGTGGCGACGGTCCGGGCTGTCCTCGTCGCCCTTGGCGTCGTTCCAGTGCGTCGAGTGCGCGCCCCAGCAGTCGTCGGCGAACTCGTGGTCGTCCCAGATCGCGAGGAACGGCACGAGCGCGTGGACGCGCTGCAGGACCGGATCGCTCCGGAACTGGCGGTAGAGGGAGCGGTAGTCCTCGAGCGTCAGCGCGGCGCGGATGCTCGTCGTGTCGTCGCCGATCTCGAGCCCATCGGCGAGCGTGATGCGTCGAGCGTCGGTCACGTCCTGGAAGCGCGGATCGCCCGCCGTCTCGTAGACGTAGTCGCCGAGATGCACGATGAAATCCGGGAGCTGCTCTTCGGCGAGCAGGGCTTGATACGCGTGAAAATAGCGGCCGTTGAAGTCCTGGCAGGCAGCGATCGCGAAGCGCGGAGAGACGTCGGCGTCCGGCAGCGGCGCCGTCCGCGTGCGCCCTGTCACCGAACGCACGCCCTGCGCGGCGAAGCGATAGTAGTAGCGCGTGTAGGGCGCGAGGCCCGTCACCTTCACGCGCACCGTGAAGTCGGCTTCGGCGGACGCGGTCACCTCGCCGGTCGCGACGAGGCTGGTAAACGCCTCGTCGAGGGCGACCTCGTAGCTCACGGCGTGGTCGACCCCGCCGGAAGACACGGCTCGGACCCAGAGGATCACGCTCTCGGCCCGTGGATCGCCCGACGCGAGTCCTTGTGGAAAGGTGCGCGCGCGTGCCTCTTCGTCGCTTTCCGCGTCCTCGGACGAGCAGGCCGCGAGCATTCCCGGTGCGGACGCGGCGACCGAGAACCAACCGAGCGACTGGAGGAAACGACGACGATCGAGCCGGGCATTCATGGAGCCTCCTTTCTAGCGCAGGGGAGCCTCGGCTGTCGCTTCCCGCGCGCCGCCCAATCCGCGAGCTCGGCGAGGACGCGGCAGCGGAAGCTTCTCGGGCGCGTGGGTGCGATTCGCCACCCGTTACGGGTGGCCATTCGGATACGACGGCGGCACCGTCGCCCGTCCCTTCGCCAGCGCCGATTGAAAGAACCCGAGGTATTGCGTCACGCCTTCGGTTGTGAAGTAAAGCTCGCCGTGCTTCGCGCGCTTCCCGTCGGTCACGTCGAACTGGCTCATCGCGCCCGTTGCTCCTGTCGCGAGGTTGCCGGTGAGAGGGCCATTGTCAGCGGACAGCCCGCTCACGGGTCGCAGCGGATCCAACAGCGCGAGGTGTGCGGCGCGGGCCAGCGCCTCGCTCGTGGAGTTGGGCACGATGCCGTCATCGAGCACCTCTTGCACGAGGACATCGCGCGCGCGCCAGCCGTCGACGCCAGGTAGCGCCTCGAGCGTACCGAAGCGGGCGTAGTTGAGCGGATCGCCGGGGTCGACGATCGCCTGAATGACCGCAAAGAAGCGCGCGACCTCGCCAGGCGGCACGCCCGGGGGTGTGAGCGCCTTCACGAGGAGCCCGAACGTCCCGGAGTCGCGCAGCAGCGTGGTGAGACCCGCTCCGCCCACGTTCCACACGGCCGCGGAGATTTCCGGCGCCATCGCGAAGATCGTCGCGCCTTGCACCGCTCCGAACGAATGCCCGATGTAGAGGACTCGGCTGGTGTCGAAGTCCGGCTTGCCGTCGGGAGCACCGAGCGGCAGCAGGTCGGTGTCCTTGAGCGACTCGATGAGCTCGAGGAGGACGAGCTGATCGAGCGCCATCTGGCGGAAGTTGTCGCGCGCCTTTCCGATGACGAAGCTCTTGTCCTCGATCTCGATTCCGAAGAACTTGAACACCGCGGTCGCGCTCGCATCAGGGTCCAGGGCGCGCGTGCCGTGGTGGGGCGAATCGATCGCGACCACCGCGGCGTTCAGCGACGCGAGCCGCTCTGCGGTTCCCCAACAGCCGTCCTTGTCGCCGGCGAGCCCGTGCTGGAAGATCACCAAGGGTCTCCGCTCCGAGCTCTCGGCGTCGCTGACCGCCAGGAACACCTCGATGCCGACCTGCTCCTGTGCCTTGGGTGCACCGTCCGCGCCGATTTGAAAGCGTCCGGTCGTACCGTTGCGATACTCCGTCGCCTCGTAGACTGCGCGCAGACGCAGGCGCTTGTCGGGCGCTTGCATGGCCGTCTCGAGCGACCAGGGCTCGAGCAGCTTTGGCGCTCCGGTCGTGCGCACTTGCTTCGCGGCGGCGAGCAGTTCGTCGTGGACCGTCATCGTCGTGAACGAGGTGGCGAGCTTTACGCGCTCCCGCTCGACCCCAAACGACGCGAGGGTCGCCAAGCCCTCGCCGACCTCGATTGCATAGGCGTCCGACGCGCGGCCCTCGAGCAGTTCGCTCATGAGCGGAGAGCGGTGGACAGGGCCCCCATCTGCCGCACGCAAAGCATCCGTCACCGCGAACAAGTAGCGGGTGCGCGGACGAAGCGGCTCTGCCGGCTGAGCGATGAGCACGTACTCGTCGTGAAGGAAGTAGTCGTCTTTGGGCTGCTGCCAGTAGCGAGCGACGAGGCCGCGCGCCTTGCCACGCTCCGGGGACATCGGGTCGACGTCGATGAGCACGAAAGGCGAGGTCGGAAGCGCGAACTCGGCCGCGTCCATGATGGGGGAGGGAGAATCGGAGGGTTCCGGTGGCGGCGCGAGCCCGGTCACGTCGAGCGGCGCGGTGAACGAGACGATGACGCCGCCGGTCGTGGAGAAGCCGTCGTGCTTGTTGAGCTCGGAGAAGGTGGCCTCCAGCATCGGGTCGGCGACGAGATCCGTGGAGCCTCCCGGGAGGATCCTCACCCGGAGCCCGGTCGGGCTCGCGGCGTCCGGTACGGTGTATCGGTTCGACGGATATGGCGTCAGCACGGTGACCTCCGCCTCGCCGTAGATCGCTTCCGCGCCGGGCGGCTCGTTGCCGATGTTGAGCGAGCCGTCGCAACCGATGGTCGCAGCGGCCAACAGCACGAGGAGGAGCTTCGCCATCGCAGTTGCGTTCCAACGGGGAAGAGGAGCGCGGAAGCCTTGCTTCCTCTTCTCGACGGACGACCGACCGGAAACGTGACGACCTGCCATCCGCACGCGAGGAGACCACCTCTTGTGTCGCGCTGTAAACGCGCATTTTGAAGACAAGCGGCGGGCAAGCCGCCGTGGGGAGGCGGGCGCCTTCGGGTTGACCGAGCGGGCCGCGTGAGCTTTCATGACCCGGAATGCCTTCTCTCGCAGTCGCGACAAACTTCTGGATGCGTGTCGGTGGCGCGCTGGCCATCGCGCTCGGGCTGGCGTGCACGCAATGCGGAGACGACTCGAGCAGCGCGTCGACGACGTCTGCCTCGACCGGCTCTGCCGGCGGTGCAGGAGGCGGGGTCGAGGTCGCGCCCGCACTGTCGGGGCTGGAGATCTCGGAGGGTTCGCTCGTGCCTGCCTTCAGTCCCGACGTGACGAGCTACGCGGTCGAGGTCCCGTTGACGACGACGTCGCTGACGGTGACGGCCACGGCGTTGGCCGACGAGACTCTCCGGATCGATGGTCTCGACGTGGGCTCGGGCGCGGCCACGCTGATCGATCTCAAGCCTGGCGCGAACACCATCGTCGTCGAGGTGTCGGGCTCCGGAGGGATGGTCGCGTACACGATTTCCGTACAGCGGGGGCTCGGCGTGTCGAGCTACCTCAAGGCGGACGCCTCGCAGGCGGGCTGCGAGTGCGGCTCGGTCGTGGCCGTCTCGGGCTCGACCTTGGTGATGGGCTGTTATCGCGACAACGTCCTGGTGCAGGGCGAGGGTGGCGCGGTGTTCGTGTTCGAGCGCGAGGCGAGCGGCTGGAAGTTCGCGCAGAAGCTCGTGCCTGCGGTCCACGCGCCCGGCGATCGATTTGGCATGTCGGTCGCGATCGAGGGAGACGTGCTCGTGGTGGGCGCGCCAGGGCGCTCCTCAGGCACCGAGATGCACGGTGCGGCTTACGTTTTTGAACGCGACGCCGCGGGCGTCTGGTCGGAGCTCGTGCAGCTGAAGGCGACGGGCGGTGGTCACCTCGACCAATTCGGTGAGAGCGTCGCGGTCTCCGGAGACCGGGTGGCCGTGGGTGCGCCCGGTGAAGACGGGTCCGCGACAGGCGTGAGCGGCGTCGTTGACGAGCTGGCGCTGGGAGCCGGTGCCGCATACGTCTTCGTACGCTCCGGAGCGGTCTATACGCAGGAGGCGTACATCAAGGCTGCAGATACCGCCGCGCTCGACCTGTTCGGGACGGACTTGGCGCTCTCGGCAGACAGGCTCGTGGTGGCAGCGCCGGGCGAAGACTCCGCGGGCGCGGGCGTGGGCGTCGATGGGGTGGGCACCGGCGCGATCGATTCCGGAGCGGTCTACGTGTACGAACGCAGCGCGACGGGCTGGGCCCTGACGAGCCAGATCAAGGGACCATCGCCCAGCGCATCGGATATGTTCGGCGCGGCGCTCTCGCTGCGTGGGGATGCGCTGCTGGTGGGCATTCCCGGCGACGACGCGACAGGAGCGGGCGTCGGCACGGACGCTTCGGACGCGGGGTCGCTCGACTCGGGCGCGGCCGCGCTGTACCGCGTCTCGTCGAGCGGCGAGTGGTCGCTCGAGGCGCACTTCAAGTCGCCCGCACCGTCGCCATTCGATGGCTTCGGTGGCGCCGTCGCCATCGAGGGGCCGTTGGCGCTCATCGGCTCGCCGCGCGAGGATGGCAGCGGCGCGGGCGTGGGCTCCGTCGTCGACGAGGGCAGCCCCTCGTCGGGTGCGGCGCACACGTTTCGCCGCTTCGGTGGCGCCTGGCTCGACGACGCGTACGTAAAGGCGCCGGTGAACGTGCCGGGCGTACGCTTCGGCTCCGCGCTCGCGCTGGGGCCCGACGACGTCGTCGCAGGGCTCCCCTACGACCCCTCCGACGCCGATGGCGTCGACGGTGACCCGAGCGACGCGAGCGCCCCCGATGCCGGTGGGGCGTTTGCCATGCGTTGACCCTCTACACGAACTCACACCACCCCAAGCAGGAGCGCACATGAATTCGAAATCCTCGCTGTTGCGACGGAGCCTCGCCGCGGTCCTCGCAGGAGCAGCGGCGGTGTTCGTCGGCCTGTCCAGCGGTTGCATCGCCCCGAGTGCTGAGTCCACGCGCTCCGCGCACGAGTCGGCGCCCGATGCAGACCACGATGGCAGTGATCCTCACGAACCCGACGGCGCCACGGGAGCTGCTCCGGGGCAGGGCGCCAGCGCGAGCGCCAGCGTCGCGGGCTGGACCGCGCTCGGCGATACGGGCGCGCCGGGCGAGGTGCGGCGGGTCATTCCGCTCACCCAGGGCGGATACGCCGTCCTCGTGAAAATGCCGGACAGTAAGTCGGCAGTGTACAAATGGAGCGGACAGACCGGACCGCAAGAATGGTCACTGCTGCGCCCGGTGACTCCCGATCCCCCGAACCAGGGTCAAGCCCCGATCGGTGACGTCTCCGACATCGCAGAATTCGATGGTCGACTCTATGCCTCGGGACCGTTTACATGGTCTTCGGGCCAGCAAATCTTCGACGGGATGTTTTCTCAGGGCGTCTTGAGTGACGCCAGCCGATGGGTCATCTCGATGGCACTCGACGCGAGTCCTCCGCAGTGGGTCGCCATGTCGGCCAACAATACGCTGGGAGCATCCCCTTATTCCGACTACGCGCCGAACGGGAACCTCTTCCTCCATGTCGTGCCGGCGGGACCCCTCCGCGGCCTCTACCTCCTCGGCGGTGGGCTCGGCTGTTCGCATTCCGGCTGCGCGCAGGAAGGAAACACGATCCTCCGGCTTCGCCCCTCGCCCAATGGGATGGCGGGCGGACTCGGAGCCGTTTCGATATCGTCTCCAGGGGGAAAGCAGGCACGAGCGGTTGCGCACGGCGCGATGCCTCTCACTGCGGGCGCGGCGCCCACCCCGGTGCTCGTCGTCGGCGGGCTCGTCCAGCACGTCACCGACGGGGTGCCCGACCCGCGGGGATACGGTCTCGCCGCGTGGGACGGTACCGCGTGGCACCCGGTTGCCACCGGGATCGAGCCACCCAAAGTCGTATGCATAAACCAGATGTGTGACCTGGGCCTCGCGCAGTCCGTCCTGGGCCTCGCGTTCGTGGGGACCGACCTGTACGTGTCTGGCGAGTTTGCCACCGTTCCGCCCGCACCCAACGTCACCGACGCGCTCGGACCTTGCGGATACGACCCGTTGGAGACGTGTCAGGTGTTGAACGGCTTCGCGCTTGTGAGGGACGGCCAGTGGCACGCGCTCCGTGACTCGCGTTTCGCGCTCCCCGGGCTCGCCTTTGCGGGCCTAGGCTCGCCGATGGGCAAGCGGCTCGTCGCGACGAACGATGGCGTGCTCCTGCTCGGAGGTCCGTGGATCCCTGGCCAAATCGCTGGCGCCACTGATTCCACTTCCCCTCTCGTTTCCCGGCCGCTCGGAACGGACGACAAGAACGGCATCCTGCGCTGGAAGGACAACCGTTGGGACAGCCTGCAAGGCGGCACGCAATGCGCCGCGAACGACTCCCAATGCTCCGGCGTCGTGCACGACGTCGCCGTCGTGCCGGGTCGCCCCTCGTTCCTCGTCGCGGGCGAGTTCTCGGCCGTCGGCCGTGCGCAGATCAACGCCGCCTCGTCGAACAAACTCGCCCTCTTCACGCCAGGGGACGAGGAAGAATGCGTTGCAGACATTGACGGCGACGGCGCAGTCAGTGGCACCGACCTCACCAGCCTCCTCTCGATGTGGGGCGCAACGGGCGAGACCTCCGCCGACTTGAACGACGACGGGAGCGTCAACGGTTCCGACCTCACCGTCCTGCTCTCGGCCTGGGGCCAATGCCCCGTGGGCATTGCTCCGTGCGGGGCGCCGCTCGTCGATGCGCGGGATGGCCGCAGCTACCCCACCGTCCTCGTCGGAACGCAGTGTTGGATGGCGGCCAATCTCGATCACGGCGTGCAGATCTCCGCGTCGAGCGTGGGCAGCACCGCATTGGACGATTCGGTTACACAGAAGCTTTGTTACGCCAACGCGGCCGCAAACTGTACGATGCACGGCGGGCTCTACGAGTGGAGCGAGGCGATGCAGTTCGCGCCCTCGGATCCCCTCTCCAGAGGGCGGACGCGTGGAGCCTGCCCCGAGGGTTGGCACATCCCGACGGATCTCGAGGTCCAGCTGCTCGAACATGCGCTCGGCATGACGCCGAGCGACGTCGTCGGCACGGGCTACCGGGGCACGCTCGAGGGCAAGAAGCTCAAGGAAGGCGGGAGCACCGGGTTCGACATGAAGCTCTCGGGCCGTCGCGTCGCCCAGACCAACACGTTCTCCGGGCTCGATGCCACCGGAGGGTTCTGGACGGCGACCGCCGCGACGAGCGCATCGTGGACGAGGCAGTTCAACACCATGGACAAGCTCGGTCGGTTCTCGACGACGGCGGTCGACGCTTACGCGATCCGTTGCGTGCGCGACTGACTCGGCGCCTCCAAGCGACATAGGCCAACCCGAGCGCCGCCGCGAAGCTCGCGGGCGCTCGGGGGCGCTCGCTCGCGTCGACCTCACAGGCGGCAGCGCAGGAGGCCGGCGCGGCGGACGGCTCCTCGACCGGGTTGGGGTCGGACGGCTCGGTGGCCATGTCGCAGCGTTGCTCGAGGGCTTCGCTCGTCGGACATGCGGCGGAGGCCGCGTCGGCGAGCGCGTCGCATGCGCCGAGGCGGTCGTCGGGCGTCAGCTCCCGCCAGGCGATGGACCCGATGGGCGGGTCGGCGTACATGGTCGCTGTGCTCTCGCCCGAGTGCGCGAGGCCCAGGACGTGACCGAGCTCGTGCGTGAGCAAGCCCTGGACATCGACCTCGACGACCGAGTCGCTGGTCGTCAACGCGCGCGACGAGGCATCGAGCTCGATGTCAGCGTCGAGCAACGTCGCGGTCGTGACATCGAACGTGAAGGTGGTGAGCGCATAGACGCCCGGGTAGGGCCAACCCTCGTCGAGCACCCGGATGCGTGTGACGTAAGGCGCTCCGTCGACGGTGGGCTCCGAATCGCACGCCAGCGGGTCCACCTCTCGCCAATGGCTCGTCACCGTTGGACCACAGTCGGTGGAGCTCCACGTTGCGCTCGCTCGCGAGAGCGCCGTGCGGGTCGCCTCACGGTCAAGGAAGACCGAGGGCTCCGGCGCGAGCGTCCAACGAAAGCACGAGGACGGCCACGCGAGCGTGACACTGCAATCGTCGGCGGTCGGAGGCTCGCAGCGGCGACCAACTGCGCCGTTTTCACACAGTGCCGCTCGACAGTATGCGTACGCCTCGGGGGTAAATAAGCCGAGCAAGACCGCTGTCACGGCCAGCATCCTCGTGGATTTGCTGCTCTCCCGCCTGCGAGTCTGCATGAGCGTGCCTCGTCACGCAGTATCTCGCGCCTTCGATTCACGAGCGACGACGAATCGTCATGCCGTGCGTCGTCTCGCTCGTGCCACGAGCGGCGAGGCCTCGCGTCGCGCGCACGATTCTGAAGCTGTCGCAGCCGACAACACTCACGATTGGCTTGGCGTGCCGATGGCGCAGGCGGCAAGAGCGCCACTCAGGGAAACGCCAAGGCCACGATGCCGATCACGAGCGCGAGCCCCGCGAGCGCAGCCATCAAGCGCGGCGCGCGTGGGGCCATGGTCTCGCCGTCGCGCTGCGACAGGAACACCAGGGCGGCCGCGGCGCATCCGAACCAGGTCGCGACGACGGCGCGCCACACGAACGCCATGTGGGTCGAGACGAGGATGAGCCCGGGATCGACCGCGGGCGCTCGCATTCGCTCGAGCACCCGCTCGACGACGTACGTCAGCGGCGCCGTGAAGGCGAACGCGATACCGGCGAGCGCGAGGGCGCGCGCGCGGCTCGGCTATCAGCCCGTGGGCAATGCGCCGTGGACGGGGCTGCCGATGACCAAGCTGCCGGGCGGGTTCGGCGCGCTCATCCCCTGCAACGATGTCGCCGCCGCGGGCACGCTCAGGCTCTACGTCGAGGTCACCGACGAGAACGGCAAGCCGATCGCGCAGGCGGGCAGCGCCTCGAATCCAATCGAGGTGTCGATCGAGGCGACCCCAGAGGGCAAGCCGCCCGCCTTTCCCGGTCAGGCGCCGCCGCGCTCGTGCGCCCCTCCGAAGTGCGCGCCGGGGATGCCGGGTTGCCGTGAGTCATCGAGCGCCGCGGCCGCTCCGCCGCTCCACGGCTGGGGTGAAAGCTGCGCGGGGTCGCGCGACTGCAAGCCAGGTCTCGCCTGCGTCGACGGCAGCTGCGAGAAGGACGGCGTCTCGGGACGCAACGACGTACCGGCGGTTGAAGACGAGCCCGAAAGCTTCGCGGAGAAGCCGACCGGGGCGAAGACCTTCCCGCTTCCGAACCACCTCGTGACGGCAGGCGTGCAGGTTGACGTGCTCCTCGCGCGGACGGCCGATGACGTGTGCGGCGCGCTCGAGCCGGCGTCGGGTGGGGTGTCGATGCTCGACGACTACGCCTGCTTTCGCTCGGACGGCACCGGCGAGTTCCTCGGGAAGCCGCTCCCGGGTCAGTCGAATCAGCTGCAAGGCGGCGCCGCGTCCGGGGGTGCCCGGTTGCTCGTCGGCTACGACTTCAACCTGCGACGCGCGAGCGAGGCCCTGCGAGGCTTCGTGGTCTGGGCGCGGGTCGGAGCCTCCCTCGGCGGTTCGCCGGGGCTCGGGAGCGCCGCCGACAGGTTCTATGAGTGCACGAACACCTTCCCGGACGCCGATGGCACGACACCCGACGTTTATGAAGGTTTTTGCCGAGAAAACCGCGCCAAGGACTTCATGCCGTTTCACGCGGAGCTCCAGCTGAAATGGTTTCCGCTCGAGCGGCTCCTGCCCGCAAGTGGTCTCCACACGCCGCGGCCTTACCTCGTGACGGGGTTCGGTGTGGGTCAGGTGGACGGGGGCGTCGCGGTCAGCCTGTGCGACACCGTCGACGAAGGTGGCCTGCCGCTGGATCCAGCGGCGCCCAGCGCGAGCGACGCCGCCATCTGCGGCACCTCGCCTCCTGCGGTCCGGCGCGAGGGCCTCGAGGCGTACCAAGTCACCGGGCGCAACTTCATCCCGCTCGGCGTCGGCGCGATCTTCCCGGTCCACGAGCACGTGGGAATCAACATCGAGCTGAAGGGCATGTGGATGTTTCCCCAGAACGGCTTCGTCCTCGCGCCGTTCATCGGCCCGGTCGGCATGTTCTAGCTCACGGTGACGGCGTCGCGACGCGACCGTGCCCGAGGGCGAGTTGACCCGCCCGGTTCGTGCTGGCACGGTGTCGAAGGACGGGCTCCCGGACTAAGCCCGTGCTGGAGGCCGTCACCGTGACCACCCAACGCACCCACCGTCGCTCGCTCCTCGTCGCCACCTTCGCCTCGCTCGCCGTGGGGCTTGGCAGCGCGCCGGCCGCGGCCGGTCCGAACGTGCACGTCGTGATCATGATGGACCATGGCGCCGGGAGCCCGGGGCAGGCGCAGCCATACGTCGACAAGCTGATGGAAGCGGCGAAGGCCGCCAACGGCTGGGACGCCGTCGAGGGCAAGTACCTCACGAAAAAGAAGGCCGCGAAGGCCTACATCGCCGACAAGAAGCCCCAGTTCGGGATCTTCTCGCTGCCGTCGTTCCTCGGCATGCGCAAGGCCAATGGCCTCGAGGTCGTCGGCGTGGCCGAGGTCGATGCCGCAGGCGGTCGCCGGTACCACCTGGTCTCGAAGTCCGCGAAGGACCTCGCCGGGTGCAAGGGCCAGAAGGTCGCGAGCAATCATTTCGGTCAGAAAAAGTTCCTCGACAAGGTCGTCGCGGGGGGCGCCTTCACCGTGAAGGACTTCGAGGTCGTGAAGACGAAGCGCCCGGTGCAGACGCTCAAAGCCGTCGTGGGCGACGAAGCCGTGTGTGCGCTGGTCGACGATGCGCAGCTCGCCGAGCTCGCGAAGGTCGAGGGCGGAACGGCGGTCAAGTCGGTCTGGAAGTCGGCGGAGCTGCCGCCGATGGCGGTCGTGGCGTTCTCTGGCGTCGGAGCCGCGGAACGTGCCAAGTTCAAGGCCTCCCTCGGTTCGCTATGTTCCGGCGAAGGCAAAGCGCACTGCGACAAGGTCGGCATCAAGGCGATTCGCCCGTCCGACGAGGGCCCGTTCGCATCCGTCATTCAGAAATTCGTCAAGTGATCGCGTCGGCCTCGCTGGCGCTCGCGCTGGCCGGCTGCTTCGACGTCATCCACCTCCGCCCGGAGCTGCGCGCCCCGGCCTCACGCCGTGACGCCCTCGCCCTCGCCGACGCCCTCGAGCGGATGATCGAGGAGGGCCGCGCGACGAACGACGACCGGGCGGCCGCCTACGATGCCGTATGTGCCTGGACTGCCGGCTCCGTCGAGTACGCGTTCGCCCGCGCCTCGCTCGCCGGCCGCCTCGCGCAGGTCCGGGGCGTGACGGCGATCCAGCTGGTCCGCGACATGGAGTCCTGGGGTCGCGCGGCGCTGAAGCTGGATCCGCGCTGGCGAGATGGCGCGCCGCGGCGGCTCGTCGGCACGATGTACGTCCTCGTCCCAGGCAGCCTCGTGCAGCACGGGAACTCCGAGGACGGGCTCGAGCTCCTCGAGAAGCAGGCGAAGGAGTTTCCGGACGAACCGGTCAATCGCCTCCGGCTCGCCGAGGCGTACGTCACGCTGGGGGATCCGGAGCCGGCGCAAGAGCACCTGTGTTTCGTCGTCGCGCACGAGAAATCGCTTAAGAAATCGGATGACGCACTGCTCGAGTCGCTGCTTGAACAAACGGGCGGTCGCACCAAGCTCAGCTGCGATTGACGCGTCGCGATGCGCGGTCACGCGAAGAGCCAGACCAAAACCGCGATGAGCGGTCACGCGAAGAGCCCGATCGCGCTAGCCCGGGAGGGCGAAGGTCGTGCGGGTCTTCTCGGCGCTCGGACCGCGGCCGTTCATCACCACGCGGATGAGCTCGTTCCACATCGTGCTGACGTAGGCGAACCGCTGGTGCTGCTCGACCGCGAGCGCGGTGTGGACCCAGCGGTCGAGCTCGTCGGCGGGGAGCTCCGGGCGCAGCGGCGAGAGCTTGGGGCGCTCGCCCATCGTCGCCGCCATCAGGATGTCGACCATCGAGTCACCGACGAAGGGGGGGCGACCGGCGAGCGCGCGAAAGACGACCGCCGCGAACGAATAAACGTCGATGCGATGATCGAACTCCTTCGCCTGCCATACCTCGGGGGCGATGTAGCTCGGCGAGCCCGCGACCATGCCGGCCTGCGTGAGCTGCATCGAGCCCTGGATCTTGGCGAGCCCGAAGTCCATGAGGCGCGTCCCGCCTCCCTTCTCCGGATAGAGCAGGATGACGTTCGAAGGCTTGAGGTCGCGGTGGATGATGCCCTTCGAGTGGGCCGCGTGGAGCGCGCGCGCGACCGGGTCGAGCACCTCGAGGACGCGGAAGGAGCTCATCCGATCGCCGAAGAGCTCGATGTCGCGCAGGTGGTCGGCGAGCGTTTCGCCTTCGAGCAGCTCCATCGCCATGTAGACGAAGCCGTTCTCGTCGTCGGTGCCGAAGCCGAACACGCGAACCACGCTCGAGCCCCAGAGCGCCTGGAGCGACTGGGCCTCACGCCAGAGCCGGACGGTGTACTGCGGATCTTCGGCGATCGACTGGCTGAGGATCTTCAGGGCGACGTCGATGCCCTGCTCCTGGTCGAACGCGCGGAACACGAGCCCGTGGCCGCCGCGTCCAAGCTCGGAGTCGAGCCGATACCGCTTGTCGATCAAGTCGCCAGGCTTGGGATCCGCCGCTGCCGCCACGTCTCGAATACGCTCCGGGTGCGGAATCTAATCGAAACCGCCCCGGAGCGCGAACTATCCCTGCGCGCGTCCGTAGCGCGTTCGCCGCGCGAGCGCCGGGATGACCACGAAGGTCGCCACCGCCGCCACCAGCATCGCGGCCCCCGTGAGCCCGCCCACGGTCTTCAAGGGGCGCGCCTCGCCGAGCGTGAGCACGAGGAAGCCGGCGCTCACCATGACGGCGTTGCTGAAGCTCGCCAGCCCCGAGTGAGCGACGGCGTGCCGCGCCGCCTGGGCCTCGCCCTCCGCCTGGGTCGCGCGCCATCCCGCCAGCAGGTGGACTCCGTAGTCGACCCCCGCGCCGATGATCAGGCTCGCGAGCATCGAGGTCCCGACCTCGAGGTGGAGGCCGAGCAGGCTCATCGAGCCGTAAATCACGACGAGCGTGAGCGCGGTCGGCGCGATGCCAAGCAGCCCGGCGGTAAGCGAGCGGTACAGAATGACCATGATCAAGAGCACGAGACCGAGGGAGATCGCGAGGCTCTTCCACTGGTTCGTGCGGACGCTGAGGGAGAGGCCGCGGTTCAGGACGGGGGTCCCGCTGACCGTGTAGGCAATCGCGCCGTCGCTCACGCCTCCCGATGTGGCGAGCAGCGCGCCGCGGTTGTCGAGGTCACGGAGGATTTCTCCGATGCGCGACTCGAAGCGCTCACCCTTCGCGCCCTCGGGCGCCTTCGCCCCAAGCGCCGTGAGCAGCTGACGCGCACGCGCACCGAGCAACTCCGGCCGCCACGCCTGATCGAGCGCACCACGCACCACGTCGGCGAGATCATCGAGCTCGTCCGAGGAGGGGTCCTCCTCGGTCACCTTCGCCAGGGCAGCCAACAGCGCCTCATCGTCCGGGGTGGGACCGAGCTTCGCGATGGCCCGGCCGAGCGCCTCCGAGTCGGCCGCGATCTCGCGGTCCGTAGACGCCGCGAGCAGCTTCTCGAGCCGAACGGCCGCGGCCTTCGCGTCGGGCGTGGGCGCGGGCATCGAGAGCGGCTTGGCGAACGCATCGCTCGGCGGCACGGTGACGCCGAACGAGTGAAAGAGCGCGCGCAGCTCGGCCGTGACGACCTCGATTCGGCGCGCGTCGCGGGCCCCGACGTCCTCGGCCGTCGGCTCACCGTTGCGCCCGACGAAGCGGTAGGCGCGGATCGCCTCGGTCGCGACGAGGCGCTCGATTCGCGCGAGCAGCTCACCGACCGCCGCGTGATCATCGGTGTCGATCTTGACGAGCACGAGCGCGTGCGGACGCTTCGCGCCCTCGGTGCTGAGCTCCTCGGCGACGAGCTGCCGGACCGAGGGGCGCCCAGCGAGGAACCGGTAGAGCGGGAGGACCTGCTCGGTGGACGGCGGGATCCGGCGCTCGCCAACCATCGCCTCCGAGGACAGGGACAGCACCTGCCCGATGTGGGTGACCGAGCTGACGTGCGGCAAGAGCGCGATCGTGTCGGCGACGCGCTGCACCTCACGCAGGACGTCCGCGTCGTTCATGTCACCGTCGACCGCGAGCTGGATGAACTGCGAGCCTCCGAAGCGCTCCTTCAAGAAGGTCTCGGCCTCGTCGGGCGGGCTCCCCTTCCCGAAGAACGCGGAGTTCTCCATGCGCGCGTCGACCCGCGAGGCGAGCGCACCGAAGACCAGTGCCACCAGCGCGAGCGCCACCGCGACGGGCTTCCGACGAGCGGTCATCGACGCGGCGAACTCCGCGAGCGCCGCCGTGAACCGCTCACCACCGAGCGCGCGCGCCGACGCACCCGTCAGCACCAGGACCGCGGGGACGAACGTGAGCGAGAGGAGGAGCGCTATCAGGATGCCGAGCCCGGCGAACACCCCGAACTCGCGGAGCGGCCCGATGTCCATCGCGCAGAACGAGAACAACCCGGCCGCCGTGATGAGGCCAGCACCGAGGACCGGAGGCCCGACGTCGCGAAGCGTCGCCACGACGGCCTCGTCGGCGTCGAGCTTCGCTCGCTCGGTGAAATACTGGACGATCACGTGGGTGACGTAGGCGCTCCCGAGCGCGAAGAGGATCACCGGGAGCGAGCCGAGCACCACGTTCGCCGGCGTCCGCGAGAAGCCCATGAGCCCCTGGGCGATCACGATGCCGATCCCCGCCGACGCGATCGTCAGCAGCACGCCAACCACGCTGCGGAATACGAGCACGACGATGACGAGCTTCACCAGGATCGCCCACGGCGTGAGCCGACGCATGTCGGCCTGGGTGACGTCGTAGATGTAGGTCGAGATGAACGGCGCACCGCCCCAGTATTTCTTCGTGTCGGGGAACGCCTCGACGACGCGGCGCTTCACGCGTGACGAGAGGTCGCGCGGGCTCGTGCCGGACTTGCCGAAGTTGTAGATGAGCACCGAGCGACCATCGGCAGAGATGAGGTTGCCGACGACGTGGTCACGGCTCATCACCTTGTCGCGGAGGGCCGCCTTCTCGGCGTCGTTCTTCGGAAGCGCGCCGACGAGGTAGTCGACGCGAGCGCCACCGTTCTCGGGCGTGAAGTCTTCTACGCTCGTCAGGCTGAGCGAGTAGGCGACGCCCGGCTCATCGTTCAACGTCTTCGTCAGGGCCCGCAATTTTCCGAGGAACGCGGGGTCGAACGGGTCGTCGACCTCCATCCCCACGAGGGCGACGTCGAGGCCGCCAAAGCGCTCGTTGACGAGGTGAAACTGGGCGATGTCGACGTTCCCCTTCGGGAGGAACTTGAGGACGTCGTCATCCTGATCGACCCGCGTCGCGTGGAACGCGCCGAGCGCGGTGGCGAGCAGGGTGACGCACACCACCGCCCAGGCGACCTGTCTGCGGGTCAGCGCCCGCGCGAGTGCTTCCATCATGTCCGGTTCTCCGTGGCGAGGGTGTCGAGCGCGGCCGCGAGGCGTTCGACCCCACAGAGCACGCCGGGCAGCGGCTCGCCCGTGAAGCAGAGCCGCGCCGAGGTCGTGTGCGCCGCACCGAAGGCGTCCCCGGGGGCGAGCAGCACCCCGTGATCGATCGCAAGCTCGAGAGCGTGCTGGAGCGAGCGGCCGGCGAGCCTCTCGGTGAGGTCGAGAAACACGAAGCTACCGCCGCGGGGGACGTGATGACACAGACCATGGCGCGCGAGCTCCGCGCAGGTGGCATCGCGCGCTTCCTTGTAAATTCGCGCGGCATCCGACAAGAACGGCTCGCTCGCCTGCACCGCGGCGAGGGCGGCCTGCTGCATGGTGACCGGCACGTTGTAGATGGTGTGGTTCGACATCCGGCGCACCGCATCGATGACGCGCGGCGCGGCGTTGACATAGCCGATGCGGGCCCCTGCGAGCGCGTGGCTCTTCGAGAGCGAGTGGCTCGTCACGGTTCGATTCGCCATGCCGGGGAGGTTCGCGAACGGCTCGTGCGCGCCCTCGTACACGAAGTCTGCGTAGACCTCGTCGGAGAAGACCCAGAGGTCGTGTGCCTCGGCGAGCTCCGCGATGGCGGCGAGCTGCGCCCGCGGAAACACGTAACCATCGGGGTTGCCGGGGCTGCTGAAGTAGATGGCGCGCGTGCGCGGACCGAGCGCCCGCTCGAGCCTCGTGCGGACGCAGGCGCCCGGGGGATCGAAAAGCTCCTGGGTGAGCGGCACCTCGATCGGCACCGCGCCCGCGGTGGCGAGCACGCCCGTGATCAGAGGCCAGTACGGGGTGACGACGAGCACCTCGTCGCCGGGATCGAGCAGCGCGCGCGCTGCACAGAAGAGCGCGTGCGTGCAGCCCGCTCCGACGTGCACGCTGTCCAGCCCGTGCACCGTCGCATGGCCCCGTTCGGCGAGGCGCCCGGCGAGCGCGCTCCGCAGCTCGGGAAGTCCAGGCACTGCGCCGTAGGTCCCGAGCGCCGGCACCTCGAGCCGACGGAGGCTCTCGAAGGCCGCAGCGGGAGGCGGCAGGTAGGTGTCGCCGATCTGCAGCGGGACGAGCTCCCCACCGCGAGCGCGGAAGGCATCGATGCGAGACTGGAGCGCGGCGAATACGCTGTTGCGAACCGTGCTCGCCGCACACGAGAGCCTGGGCCCCGGGGTCTGCATGAACGTCGTTCACGCTACCACGGGGCTCGCGCCAACCCCGCTTAAGTGGCGACGTGAAGCGCGCTCCGACGGCGCGTCAGAGGCCGAGCCAAGGACCAGCCTCGAGCACGGTCTTGCCTCGCCGGAGCTCGAAGTGCAGCACGGGCGACTTGCCGCCGCTGCGCTTGACCCAGCCGATGCGACCTCGCTCCGCCAGCGCATCGCCGATCTTCACGTCGAGGTTCTGGAGGTTGCCGTACGTCGAGAAGTAATGGTCGCCGTGGTCGATGACGACGGTCATCCCTCGGTCGGTCTCGCCGGCGAACGCGACGGTGCCAGGGTAGACCGCGCGCACGGCCGTGTCGCGGCTCGCGCGGAGCTGGAGCATCGAGACGGAGCTGTCCTTCTGCGAGACGACCGCGCGACCGGCGAGCGGGAACGAGAGCCGCCCCTTCATCTGTGCGAAATTCGAGGTCGGGTCGGCCGCGAGGGGGCCGGTGTCGGCACCGTACACCGCGGTGTGAGGTGGCTCCGACGAGCTACCGAACGCACGCTGGAATGCGTCGCGGCGATCGTCGGCTTCCTGCATGACCTGCTGCGCCTGCTTCATCGCCTCGCGCTGGACGAGCAGTGGGGCGCGCTCCGCCCGAACGAGCCGGAGCTCGCGCTTCGCCGTCGCTTGCCGTTCGCGCAGCTCGGTGTCGGCCTCGAGATCCCGCGTCAGCGCGGCCCGCAAGCGCTCGACCTTCGACGCGTGGTCGACGAGGCCGTCGAAGCCTCCGCCCACAGGGAGCATGCCGACGCGGACGAGCCGGTAATACTGGCGACCGCGGGCGGTGATGCGCTTCTGCACCGTATCGAGGCGCGGGCCGAGGTCATCGAGATCGCGCGACAGCTCGCGCTCGCGCCGCTCGAGCTTGGCCATCACGACGTCGAAGTCGGTCGCTTGCACGGCATCACGATCATGCAGGGCATCACGATCATGCAGGGCATCACGATCGTGCACCGCATCCCGATCGTTCACGGCATCGCGGGGCGGCGCGTTGTCGACGACGGTGCGCGTCGGCACGTAGGCCCCCGCGGTGCCGGCCACGAGCACCGCAAGCAGGAGGCCCACGAGCCCGCGCCGGATGCGGCTACGGCTCTCGTCCGTCGCGCGCCGCTGCTTCGCCATGTCAGATCCGAACGGCCTTCCGCAGGCTGAGCCAGGCGGTCGCGGCGCCGAGGAGCGCGCCGAGCAGCACCATCGTGGTCATCACCGGCCAAGGCAAGAACGAGGGGTGGACGCCGAGCAGCCCGGCGAGCTCACGGTCGAAGCGGCCGCTGACGATCGTGTAGAGCACGCCGAGCAGGACGATGGCGGCGGCGGCCCCCGACGCTCCCTGGATCGCACCCTCGATGATGAAAGGTCGGCAGACGAAGCGGGTCGTCGCCCCGACGAGGCGCAACACCTCGACCTCGAGCTTCCGCCGCTCGAGCAAGAGCCGCATCGTCGACGCCACGACGCTGATGACCGCGGCGAGAACGACGACGGCGAGAAACAGGCTCGCGGTGACCCCGCCTCGCAGGAGGGACGAGAGCCGCTCGGTCCAGCGCTGGTAGGTCTCGACGGTCTCGACGCTCGGCAACGCGCGCAGCTTCAGCGCGATGACCCCGAGGTGCTCGTCGTCGATCGTGTCGTCGAACGCGAGCTCGACCGAGCTCGGGAAGGCATCGACCGGGAGGGCCGCGAGCTGCGGATCACCGCCCGACTGCACGACCTCGCTGCGCGCATCCTCGCGCGAGACGAAGCGAGCCTTCTTCACACCCTGGGTCGCCTCGAGCGCCTTCACGAGCGCCTGGATGTCCTCGGTCGACGCGTCGTCACGCAGGTAGACCGTGGCCCGTCCCGCGCGCGACCAACGATCGCGCACGGCCGCGAGGTTCGTGACGACGAGCATCGCGGAGGCGAGGCAAACGAACGCCACGGCGAGCGAGAAGATGGTCATCGCTTGCAGGCGCCAGTTGCTGCGGCCTGCTCGCCAAGTGCCGAGGAATCGGTACGTCGGTCCGGGGTCACTCATCGCAAGTCCTCACACCGCGACGCGGATTCCGCTGTCGCCGTCGTCGGCCCAGTCGAAGGCCTCAAGGCCGCTGCGCGCGTCGGTCGCCTTGCCCTCATCGAGCACCACGACACGACGCTCCCGCACGTCGAGCAGCGACCGATCGTGCGTCGCGAAGAGCACGGTCGTGCCTTGATCGTTGATGTCCTCGAACAGCCCGAGGATGTCGACGGCGAGCAGGGGGTCGAGGTTGCCGGTCGGTTCGTCCGCGAGGATCAGCGCTGGCTCGGCGACGATCGCCCGCGCGATCGCGACGCGCTGCTGCTCTCCGCCCGAGAGCGCGCTCGTGCGGGTAGCGCCACGACCGGTGAGGCCGACGCGCTCGAGCGCCGCGCCGACCCGGGAGCGGATGAGCCGCGTCGGCAAGCCGAGCACCTCAAGCGCGATGGCGACGTTCTCGAATGCAGACCAGTCCGGCACGAGCTTGAAGTCCTGAAAGACGATCCCGATGTTGCGACGGAGCGCGGGGATCGAGTCCGGCGTGATGCGTGCGATGTCGCGCCCCATGAAGCGGATCACGCCTTCGTCGGGGCGCTCGGCGCGGTAGAGCAACCGCAGCAGCGAGCTCTTGCCCGAGCCCGACGGACCGGTGATGAACACGAACTCACCGCGCTCGATGGTGAGCGAGAGCGCGCGAAGGACCGGCCGATCGGCGACGTAGGATTTGCGGACGTCCTCGATCACCAAGATGGGCTTGTCGGCGGCCGAGGCATCAAATCGCCTCCCGCGCGGATCTCCGGAGCCCACCCCGGATCCCTTCTCGCCTCGCACCGATCGCATCAGGGTACGACCTAACAAGGAGGATGGGGCCAGGGAAACTTTTCGGCTGTGCAAACCTCACCCTGCCGACACCTTCTTTGCTACGCTCGTTCCGATTCCATGTCCGACCCGAAGGAACTCGCCAGCAAGGCCCGGAACACCCTGTCGCAAGCGCTCGAGTCGCTCCAGTCCGGCGACGACGTCCCCGAGTCGCTGATCGAGCTCGCCGCCCCGATCGCGAAGTCGATGGGGACCCTGCATCGGATCGAGAAGAGCGGGAGCGGCAAAGCCGAGGAGATCGACGCAGCCCTCGACAACGTCCGAAGCGTCCTCGATGCGCTGCAGGAGGTGAGCCACGAACACCCCGCCGTCGAGCAAGCGATGGAGACGGTCGCCGGCTCGCTCAGCAAGATGTTCGCGCTGTCGCGGGCTCTGAAGGCCGCGGCCGCACCCAAGCCCGAGCCCAAGCCCGAGCCCAAGCCGAAGGCGGAGGAGTTCAAGCCGACCCCGAAGACGGTGGCGATGCCGCCGGAGGTCTCGGAGGGACGGTTGAACCAGGGCCGCGCGGTCGCGCGCGATCCGGAGGTGCACGTGCCGCCGCCGGCAGCCCACACCGATCCGATGCCGGCTGCCCGGACCGCGGTCAGCGAGGAGGGACGGCGCGCGGAAGCCCCCACCCGGGTCGCCGCTCGCCCGGCTCCGACCGAGCCCGAGGCCCCCGTCCGGGTCGCCGCTCGCCCGGCTCCGAACGAGCCCGAAGCCCCTGTCCGGGTCGCCGCTCGCCCGGCTCCGACCGAGCCCGAAGCCCCCGCACCGCGCTCGATCCGCCGCACCGGGAGCGCGCCGGTCTCCGAGCGCCTGCCCTCGAAGGACAAGCAACGCGTCGCCGGGACCGAGGGCGAGCCGCTCCCACCCGAGGGTGCGCGCGTGCAGTCGGTCGAGCTCGGCGCTTTCTCCGCCTCGAACTTCTATAAGGGTCTGAGCGGCAACGACGTGATCGAGCACGGCGGGATCTTCGTCGCGACCTACCAGATCCCGAAGGTCGGGACGCCGATCGCGGTGCGCGTTCACCTGCCGGGTGATCTCGAGTTCGACGCGGACGCGGTCGTCCAGTGGACGCGCGACGTCGGCGAGGACAGCGAGCCCGGCTACGGCGCGCGCTTCACCCGCGTGTCCCACGAGGCCCGTCAGCTCGTCTACCGCTACGTGCGGAACCGCGAGCCGATGTTCTACGACGATCTCTGATCGTGGTGCGACCTTCGGCGGTCCGTCCGGACTGGCGCCGAGGGCTCCTCGCTGCCCTCGCAGCGACCGCCATGCTCACGGGTTCGGTCGGCGAGGCGCACGCCGAGAACGATCCTGCGCTCGAGCGCTGGACCCTCGAGACGCCGCACTTTCGCATCACCTACGACACGGTCCTCGAGCCGGTCGCCGTGCGCGTTGCCGAGCTCGGGGAGGCCATTCATGGCCGGCTCGCCGGGCCGCTCGGTCACGACCCGGACGACGTCACCCACATCCTCATCACCGATCAGACCGACGTCGCGAACGGCTCGGCGATCGCGGTCCCGTACAACCAGATCCAGCTGTTTGTCACGGCACCGGGCGATCTCTCTCCGCTCGGAGACTACGACGATTGGCTCCTCGGGCTGCTGACGCACGAGTACACGCACATC
>VGRJ01000026.1 GCA_016875405.1 Deltaproteobacteria bacterium
GTCCGACGCGGGGCGCTGGGGCTCAGTCGAAGGGACTACGGATTTCGTCGCTGCGGGGCGGGGGAGGCGACGTGCTCGGGGGCGCCCCGAGGCTCGCACCAGGGCGGGGCGAGCGACCACCCTGTGGGAGCGAAGGGCGTGCCGTCGCGGTGCTTGGAGGCGGTTCGTCGTCGAGGGCCGTCGCCGAGGCCGTCTGGGACGCGGTCGGGATGGGAGCAACAGGATCACTGACGGCGAGCCCCGTACCTGCGGGATGCTCCTCGGCCCGCGCGTCGCCCGACGACGAGGGCGCAGCGGGCACCGACGTCGTGGGCTCTCGGAGCGCATACGCAGCGATCCCGCCGCCGAGCAGGGTCAAGACGACGGCGGCGGCGACGATGCGCGCGCGGTCTCGAGTGTCCGCCTTGGCGGCCATGCGCGTCGAGACCACGCCGCGGTGCGTGGGGTGCTCGCCTGACGCGATCGCCGGCATCGGCTCGGTCGTCGGCGGCGGGGGCTCGTCCCCAATCCGCAGCTCTCGCGAGGGCGGACCGGCGAGGGCAAGGCGCCCGGTGCCGGAGGGGTGCGCTGTTCCGAGCGAGGGGGCACTCGTGTTCGAAGCCCGCGGATCGGGGACGGCGACGAACGATGGTGCGCTCGTGAACGAGGCCCGCGCGTCTGGCGCGCTCGTGAACGAGGCCCGCGGGTCGGGGAGGGAAGGGCTCTCGACCGAGGCGCTGGGCTCGTCGATGAAGCTGCGCGGGTTTGGGCGATCGACGCGCGTCGGGGTCGCCTGGCGCGGTCGCGCGTCATGGCCGGAGCCAACGGCGACCGCGCGTCGCGACTCGTCTGGAATGGACCGCAGCGCCGCCGCGAGGTCGGCCATCGACTGGAATCGATCGATTGGTCGCTTCTCGAGGCAGCGAAGGATGAGCCGCTCCGTCGTGAGATCCATCTCGGTGATCTGGCTCGGGAGCGGAGGGCGCTCGGTGAGATGCCGCGTCAGCACTCCCATCGCCGTGTCGGCGACGAATGGTAGCTTGCCCGTGAACGCGCGGAACATCATGACGCCAAGCGCATAGATGTCGGTGCGATGGTCGACGAGGTCGCCACGCGCCTGCTCTGGCGACATATAGTACGGCGTCCCGAGGATCACGCCCGTCTCCGTGAGGTCTGAGGCGTCCTTCTGGAGCATCTTCGCGATCCCGAAGTCGACGAGCTTCACGAAGAGCGGGTCCCCCTCGTCTCGGACGAGGACCACGTTGTCCGGCTTGAGATCGCGATGGACGATCCCGCAGTCATGGGCCCGCTGGAGCGTCTCGGCGATTTGTATGAACACGTGCTTGAGCTGGCGACGGCTGAGCGTCTCGTCACGCAGCGCGCGGGTGAGGCTCGTCCCGTCGAGGAGCTCCATGACGACGTAGAGCGCGCCGTTCGGTAGCTGACCGAAGTCAAGCGTCTCGCAGATGTGCCGGCTCTTCACGGCGTTGGCGGCTTGAGCCTCGCGCACGAAGCGCTGGAGGACCTCGTCGCTGCGCTCGACGCCGCTGCGGAGCACCTTGATCGCGAACTCCTTGCCAACGACGACATGGCGACACGCGTAGACCGTGCCCATGCCGCCGCGCCCGACGATGCGCTCGAGCCGGTACCGCCCGTCCACCACCTGACCGACGAGGTCCTGCGCCGACGTTCCGACCCCGGTGTCGAGGACCACGAGCGACACGGAATCGACGACGCATGTCGTGGCGTCGTCGCTGTACTCTCGTCGGCAGGCCGGGCAGACCTTCACGGGGAGAATGATGCCTCAAGGCCCGCGCCCGGGCTGGATTTTCTGACCGGCTTCGTGTCAGCTATCGGCGCCGCCGCCGCCGCCGCCGCTGCCGTCGTCTCCGCCGGTCGAGGAGGGCTGGTTCGCGTCGACCGCTTCGACCACCTCGCCGCCGTCCACTCCGTCCGCTCCCTCCGCGGTCGCGTCGTCGGCGCTGCTGCCGTCATCGGCGAAGGTCTCGATCGCAACGATCCGCTCACCCTCGGCGACCTTCATGATCGAGACGCCTTGTGCGTTTCGGCCCGTCTCGCGGATCTCCGCGACGCTCGTGCGCAGCGTCTGGCCGCGGTCGGTGATGACGAGCAGCTGATCGGTCGCGCGAACGAGCTGCAAGCCCACGACGGGGCCGTTGCGGTCGCTCGCGTCGATCATGATGACGCCCTTGCCGCCGCGCCCCTGCAGCCGGAACTCCTCGACCGACGTCTGTTTTCCGTAGCCGAGCTCGCAGACGGTCAGCACGCGATCACGATCGCTGCTGATCTCGCGCACGCCCATCCCGACGACGGCGTCGCCCTCGTCGAGCTCGACGCCTTTCACGCCCATCGTCGCGCGTCCGGTGGCGCGGACCTCGTCCTCGGCGAATCGGATCGCCATGCCGCCCCGCGTGCCGATGAGGATTTCGCTCTTGCCGTCGGTGACCGCCGCCGAGTGGAGCTCGTCCCCCTCGTCGATCTTGACGCCGATGATGCCGCTCTCGCGATAATTCCGGTACTCGGTGATCTCGGTCTTCTTGATTTGACCTCGCCGCGTGAGGGTCACCACGAAGCGGCCCTCCTCGAGCGCCGGGACGGGTGTGATGGCGGCGATCCGCTCGCCCTCCTCGAGGCCGACGAAGTTCACGATCGCCCGGCCACGAGCGTTCGCCGCAGCCTCGGGCACCTCGTACACCTTCTTGACGTAGACCTTGCCCTTATCGCTGAAGAAGAACACGAGCGAGTGGGTTGAGGCGACGAACAGCTCCTTGATGCCGTCCTCGTCTCGGGCCGCCATGCCGCTCCGGCCCTTGCCGCCGCGCTTCTGAGCCCGGTACGTGGTGACCGGCGTCCGCTTGATGTAGCCGGCGCGCGAGATCGCGACGACCATATCCTCTTCTTGGATCAGGTCCTCGAGCTGGATGTCGACCTCGCTCGGGATGATCTCGGTCTTGCGGGGCGTGGCGAAGCGCTCGCGGACCTCGTGGAGCTCGGCGATGATGACGCAGAGGAGCTTCTTCTCATCGCCGAGGATCGCCGTGAGTTCGCGGATCTGAGCGGTGAGCTCACGGAACTCGCTCGCGAGTTTGTCCCGCTCGAGGCCGGTCAGCCGCGCGAGTCGCATCTCGAGGATCGCCTTGGCCTGGCGCTCGCTGAGGAAGTACTCCTCGCCACCTCGCGCGACGTGCACCTCCTCTTCGCTCGAGCCGGCGCGAGCGAGGAAGTCGGCGAGGCCGCGAAGCGGGAGCTGCATGAGCTTGACCCGCGCCTCCTCGGGATCCTGAGAGCGTCGGATCGTCTCGATGACGCGCTCGATGTCCGTCGTTGCCATGCCGAGGCCCAGGACGATCTCGCGCCGCTCCTCGGCTTTTTTCAGCTCGAAGCGCGAGCGCCGACGCACGACCTCGCGGCGATGGTCGATGAAGTACTGAAGCGTCTCGCGGAGATCGAGGACGCGCGGCTTGCCGTCACAGATCGCGAGGTTGATGACGCCGAAGGCCTGCTGCATGGGCGTCTGACGGTAGAGGTGGTTCAGCACGACCTGCGGGAAGACGTCGCGCTTCAGCTCGATGACCACGCGGATGCCGTCGCGATCGCTCTCGTCGCGCACCTCGGAGATCCCCTCGATCTTCTTCTCCTTCACCAGCTCGCTGATGCGGGCGCACAGGCGCGCCTTGTTGACCTGGTAGGGAACCTCGTCGATGACGATCTGCTCGCGCCCCTCGGCGCCCTGGACGTTCTCGACGTGGGTCTTCGCGCGCATCACGATCGAGCCGCGGCCCGTCGTGTACGCTTGGTGAATCCCCGCGACGCCGTAGATCTGTCCGCCGGTCGGGAAGTCCGGACCGGGCACGAGCTCGAGCAAGCGGCGCGGCTCGAGGGCAGGCTCCTCGATGAGCGCGATGGTCGCGTCGATCACCTCGCCGAGGTTGTGTGGCGGGATGTTCGTCGCCATGCCGACCGCAATGCCGCCTGAGCCGTTGACCAGAAGCTGGGGGAAGCGCGCGGGGAGGACGCTCGGCTCTTCCTCGCTCTCGTCGTAGTTGGGGACGAAGTCGACCGTGTCCTTGTCGAGGTCGGCCAGCAGCTCACCGGTCACGGCCGCGAGGCGGCACTCGGTGTAGCGCATGGCCGCGGCCGAATCGCCGTCGATCGAGCCGTAGTTGCCCTGGCCGTCGATCAGCGGCACGCGCAGGCTGAAGTCCTGCGCCATGCGGACGAGCGCGTCATACACGGCAGCGTCGCCGTGCGGGTGGTACTTGCCGAGCACGTCGCCGACGACGCGCGCGCACTTCTTGTAGCTGCTCTGCGCGGTGATCCCTTGCTCCCACATCGAGTACAGGATGCGGCGGTGAACCGGCTTCAGCCCGTCGCGGACGTCGGGGATGGCGCGTCCGATGATGACGCTCATCGCGTAGTCGAGGTAGCTCGTTCGCAGCTCGTCCTGGATCGAGACGGGAACGCGGTTGATGATGGGGCCGCCCTGGTCGCTCGGTGAGGTCATGAGATGAATCCGTCGGCTCTGAAGGCTCGGAAGGTCAGAAGAAGTTGCCGATCGTGAACTCGAAGACGTTGGTCTCTTCGTAGGGAAGCGGCTTGAACGGGAAACCCCACTCGAAGCGCAGCGGGCCGAGCGGCGAGAACCAGCGAAGCCCGAAGCCCCACGACGTCCTCACATTGAGCAGGTCGCTCGGCGTGAAGCACGGGTTGGAGACCTTGAAGGGCGCGGCGGGCGCGGCCTTGCAGTAAGTATCCTCGAGGTTCCAAGAGTTGCCGAGGTCGGTGAAAAGGACCCCGCGCAGGCCAACGGCCTCGAGGATGGTGAACTCGAGCTCGAGGTTCTGAAAGTACTGAAGGTTGCCGCCGATGACCGCGCCGTTGGTGTACGAGGTCGCGTTCTCGTCGAGGGTCGTCTTCAGGGGGAGCCGGGGGCCGACGGTGCGCAGCCGGTAGCCGCGCAAGTCGAAGATGCCGCCAAGGAAGTAACGGGCAAAGAGCGGGACGCCTTCGTTCGAGGGGCTCGTCACGAGGCCCGAGTCGCTGTTGAGCTTCAGCGTGATCTTGCTCGTGACGGGGTAGTAAAAGCGCGCGGTCAGGTGGTTGCGTACAAACTCGTTTGCGCTGCCGAACTGGGCGAGCGCGAGCTCGCTCGAGGCCTGGATATAAACGCCCGAAGTCGGGAACAGCCGGTTGTTGCGCGTGTCGTACGTGAGCGTCGGCCTGATCGACGACGTGAGCCCGTCGGTGAACAGGTTGGCGAGCGGCAGCCGCTGGAAGACGGACGCGGCCGAGGCAGTGCCGAAGAACGTCGACGATGTTCGCGTGTCGACGACGTCGTTCTTCAGCGTGTAGGTGAGCGAGGCGCCGAGCTCGGGGCCCATGAGCGGGTATCCGACCGAGACGGAGCCACCTCGCGAGTTCAGCGAGAAACCAGCGAAGACACGCAACTGGTCGAAGACGTTGACCTGCGCGTTGACCAGCGTGTCGAGGAGGTACGGCTCGGTGAACCGAACGTCGATGAGCTGCCGGAGCCCCGAGATTTGCGCCATGAGCGAGAGCGATTGCCCACGACCGAAGAGGTTCGCCTGCTGAATCTGCGCGGTGGCGATGAAGCTCTCGATCGAGGAGAAGCCCGCACCGACCTGAAAGGTGCCGGTGGGACGCTCCGTCACCTCGATGTTGATGTTGACGTAGGCCGGATCGTCCGAGGCTTCCGTCGAGATGTCGACGCGCTCGAAGTACCCGAGGCGGTTGATCCGCTCGCGCGAGCGCTCGAGCAAGGTCTCACTGAAGAGCATGCCCTCGCTGATTTCGAGCTCGCGACGCACGACCTTGTCGCGAGTCTTGGTGTTGCCGCGGATCTCGATCGTCCCGAACTTGACGGCGCGCCCGCGCTTGATGGCGATGCGCAGGTCCGCGAGCTCCTGGTCTGGATACGGGATCGGATCCGGCTTGACGTCGACGAAGGCGTAGCCCTTGTCGCGGTACTGGACCTGGATGTCCGAGACGTCCTTGATGAGCTCGGCGCGGTTGAAGTACTCGCCGGGCCGCGCGCGGATCATCTCGCGCAAGCGCTGCTTGCCGAGCAGGGGCTCGCTGCGCTTCCCGTCGGCGTCGAGCTCGAAGATGTCGATCTTGCGGACCTTGAAGCGGGGCCCCTCGTCGATCGGTACCACGATGTCGATCCCCGACCTGTCGGGCGTCAACATGACGCGCGGCGCCGACACGTTCACGGTCAGGTAACCTTTGTCGTAGTAGTAGGACTGGAGGACGAGCACGTCGCGCTCGAACATGTCTTGCCGGAACGGGCCACCCGAGCCGAACGACAAGAGCCCGATGCGACCCGTCTGCGTGACCTCTCGCAGCTCCTCGTCGGGGATGCCGTGATTGCCGAGGAAGGTCATGCGACGCACCGTGACCTTCTCGTGTTCATTGACCTTGAACACGACGTTGACCTGGTTGTCGCGGAGGGGCGCCACCTCGAAGTCGACCTCGGCGAGGAAGCGGCCCTCCTCGGCGTACTTGTCTCGGAGCTTCTGAACCGCGCGCCTCGCCTCGGAGGCCTTGAAGATGCTCCCGATCTTGAGCTCGCTCTTCAAGACCTCCGTGAGGTCATCCTCGGAGAGCGCGGCGTTCCCCTTGAACTTGAACTCTTTGATGCTCGGTCGCTCGCGCACGAGAAGACGCAGGGTGACTTCGTCGGTCGTCGCGCTGAGGTCGACCTCGACATCATCGAAGTTTCCGGAGTCCCAGATGTCGCGGACGTCGGCGGTCATGCCGCGCGGCTCGAACGGGCGACCTGGCCGAAGCCACTTGAGGAGGCCCTCGACCTCCTCGGTCGAGATGCGCTTGTTGCCCGCGACGGCCACCGCGGCGATCGTCTTCCCGCGCGCCGCCTCGGCCTCGCGAGTCGGCAGAGCGGCGACCGGGGGCGGTGCCTCCTCTTCGGGCGCCCCGGCGATTGGTGCGGTGTCGCCGGGCGGGCTCGTTGGGGCGGCCGGGGCCTCGGCAGGCGGTGGCTCTCCGGGGGCCTGCGCGGAGGCGACGCTCGTCAAGAGGAGCAGCAGAGCGGCAAGCGGAAACGACAGCGCAGGCGGGAGCGATACAGCCGGTCGAGGTACTGGTAGTGCGAGCAGCGATTGGGCGCGCCGTCGCAGGCCCTCGAGGGGCGTCGCACGGTCTCGGCGGCTCGCAGCAGGCTTCATCTCGGGAGGTCGCGCTCGAGGCCAGGAGCCCCAACGGACGGACACCCGTAGCCCAGGATTTTCGTGGTCACAACCGGCGCTTCAACTTTCCGCATTTCTTGACCCAAGGGCTTTGGGTCGGTAAGTCGAGGCGGGCGCAACGTCACTGAACGAAGGTTTAGCATGGCAACGCAGTCGAAGACACCGGCGGACTCCGACAACAACGGCTCGGGCAAGGCCCGCCGAGGTGGCGATGGGCGTGGCGCCGGCAAGGCGAGCGTGCCGCCCCCGCCGATCCCGGACGCCTCGCTCGCCCGCGAGGCCGAGCGGCGCTACCTGAACTACGCGCTCAGCGTCATCACCTCCCGCGCGCTCCCGGACGTCCGCGACGGCTTGAAGCCCGTCCAGCGCCGCATCCTCTACGCGATGCTCGAGGACCTCGGGCTGCGACCGGACGGGCGCTACCGAAAGAGCGCGGCCGTGGTCGGTGAGGTGATGGGCAAGTATCATCCGCACGGCGACACCGCGATCTACGACGCGATGGTGCGTATGGCGCAGTCGTTTTCGATGCGCGCGCCCCTGGTGGATGGCCAGGGAAATTTCGGCTCGCCGGACGGCGACGGCGCCGCTGCGATGCGTTACACCGAGGCGAAGCTCACGCCCCTCGCGATGGAGCTGATGAGCGAGCTCGGCCAGGACACGGTCGAGTTTCGACCGAACTACGACGGCACGCGCGACGAGCCTTCCGTCCTGCCCTCGCGGTTCCCGAACCTGCTCGTCAACGGCTCGTACGGCATCGCGGTCGGTATGGCGACGAGCATCCCGCCCCACAACCTGGGCGAGGTGATCGACGCCTGCGTGTCGCTGATTGACGACGATCAGGTCACCTCGAAGAAGCTCCTCAAGTACGTGAAGGGCCCGGATTTTCCGACCGGCGGCGAGCTCATCGTCTCGAAGAACGAGCTGGCCGAGATCTACGAGACGGGGCAGGGCTCGATCAAGCTGCGCGGAGAATGGCGCCACGAGCTCGGCGATCGTCGGGGCGAGAACGATCAGGTCATCCTCACCTCAATCCCGTTCGGGATCGAGCGGCGCGCGGTCGTCGAGAAGATCGCCGAGGTGATCATCCAGAAGAAGCTGCCGGTCCTCGTCGACGTCCGAGACGAATCGACCGAGATCGTGCGCGTGGTCCTCGAGCTGAAGCGCGGCACCGATCCGCAGCTCGTGATGGCGTACCTCTACAAGCACACGCCGCTCGCGACGAACGTACAGCTGAACCTAACCTGCCTCGTGCCGATCGGACCGGGTCAGGCGCCCGCGCCCGAGCGCCTCGGGCTCCGCGAGATGTTGTCGCAGTTCATCGAGTTCCGCTTCGACACCGTCACGCGGCGCATGGAATTCGACCTGAACAAGCTCCTCGCGCGGATCCACATCCTCGAGGGCTTCGAGATCATCTTCGACCGGCTCGACGAAGCGATCCGGATCATCCGAAAGAGCGACGGCAAGGCCGACGCGGCCCAGAAGCTTATCGGTCGCTTCGGGCTCTCGGCCGAGCAAGCCGACGCGATCCTCGAGCTCAAGCTGTACCGTCTGTCGAAGCTCGAGATCCTCGAGATCGAGCGCGAGCTCGGCGAGAAGCGCGCGGCCGCAAAGAAGCTGCAGGATCTCTTGAAGCACGAGTCGAAGCGCATGGCCGTCGTGCGTGACGAGCTCGTCGAGCTGAAGCAACGCTTCGCCCGCAAGCGCGTGACCACCATCGTCGCCGAGACCGACGAGCCGGAGTTCACCGAGGAGGCCTTCATCGTCGAGGAGGACGCGGTCGTCATCCTCTGCGCGAGCGGCTGGGTGAAGCGCGTCCGCAGCGTGAAGGACGTGCACCAGACCCGCATGCGCGAGGGCGACACCGTCCTCGCGGCGGTCGCCGGCTCGACGCGCGCGGGCGTGGCCTTCTTCTCGAATCACGGCGCCTGCTATGTGTCGCGCATCGACGCGATCCCGGCGGCGACGGGCTACGGCGATCCCATCCAGAAGCTCTTCAAGCTCGGCGACGGCGAGCGCATCGTGACCGCGATGTCCTTCGACCCGCGCGTGCTCGAGGTCATTCCGGCCGAGGAAGGGGTCCTCGAGCCCCAGCCCCCGTTCGCACTCGCGGTGACGCGCGGAGGTCTCGGCTGTCGGTTCTCGCTCCGCAACCACGCCGAACCTTCGACCCGCGCCGGGCGAAAGTTCGCGCGGCTCAATGAGGGGGACGAGGTCCTCGCCGTCATGCCGCTCGGGCTGTACCGCGAGGCCGACTGGGTGATGTGCGCCTCGGACGACGGGCACGCGCTCGCCGTTCGGGCGGATGAGGTCCCCGTGTTGTCGGGGCCGGGGAAGGGCGTGATGGTGATGAAGCTCGAGGACGGCGCTGTGCTGCTCGGCGCAGAGCTCGGGCACCGCGATCTCGACGCCATCGTGGTCGAGACGGGCGGCGGGAGCGAGCGCTCGCTCACGCTGCGCAGCATCGAGGGCTCGCGTGCCGGCCGCGGCAGCGCGGTCGTGAAGCGCGGCGGCTTCTCGAAGTTCGTGTGGAAGAAGGCCGAGACCCCGAACCTCGGCGGCGAGCGCCCCGAGTCGAACTGAGGAGGGCAAGATGGCGAAGACGACGGAATACACCGCAGCCGACATCGAGGTCCTCGAGGGCCTCGAGCCGGTCCGCAAGCGCCCGGCGATGTACATCGGCGGCACCGACGAGCGCGGCTACCACCACCTTCTCTGGGAGATCGTCGACAACTCGGTCGATGAGGCGATCAACGGTCACGCCCGCGTCATCTCGGTCGTGCTCGATGCCGATGGACGTGGCGCCACGGTCACCGATGACGGGCGCGGAATCCCGGTCGACCGCCATCCGAAGCACAAGCGCCCGGCGCTCGAGATCATCCTCTGCACGCTGCACGCAGGCGGAAAATTCGGTGGTGAGGGCAAGGGGTACCAGGTGTCGGGCGGCCTCCACGGAGTCGGCTCGAGCGTGGTCAATGCCCTGAGCGAGCGGCTCGAGGCGCGCGTATCGCGGGACGGGTTCGAGTACACCCAGACGTTCGGGCGAGGGCTCCCCACGAGTGACCTGAAGAAGGGCGCCCCGACCCGCAAGCACGGCACCGCGATCGCCTTCCGACCGGATCCGAAGATCTTCGGCGCCTCCGCGAAGTTCGACCTCGAGCTCGTGCGCGAGCGACTCGAGGCGCGCTCGTACCTGCACGCTGGGCTCAAGATTCACCTTGAGGATCTCGCCACGAAGCAGTCGTTCGACTTCGAGCATCCGAACGGGATCGCCGACTACCTGCCCGTGTTCGTCTCGCAGCGCCAGCGGCAGCCCATCCACAAGGACGCGTTCGTGACGCAGCGCGAGGGCGACGTGAAGCTCGAGGTCGCGCTCGTCTGGACCGACGCGGTCGACGAGTGCATCCGCTCCTACGTCAACGGCATCGGGACTCCGAACGGCGGCACGCACGTCTCGGGGCTCAACACGGCGGTCGTCAAGGCGGTGCGCAGCTTCATCGAAGCGAAGAACATCGCTGTGAAGGGCGTCACGCTCGGCTCGGAGGACATCCGCGAGGGCCTCGTCGCACTCGTCAGCGTCTACGTCGCCGAACCGCAATTCCAGGGGCAGACGAAGGACCGCCTCAACAACCCCGAGGTCGCTCCCGCCGTCGAGGCGCTCGTTCGACCGGCGCTCGAGCAGTGGCTCCTCGAGAACCCGACCACCGGCGAGGCGGTCGTCGCGCGGGGCATCCAGGCTGCGCGTGCGCGCGCGGCACGTCGCGCAGCCGATCAGTCGGTGACGCGAAAGACTGCGACGAGCCATCGGCTCAATCTGCCTGGGAAGCTCGCGGATTGTTCGTCTACCGACCCAGAGGAGTGCGAGCTCTTCATCGTCGAGGGCGACAGCGCAGGAGGCTCGGCCAAGCAGGGCCGCGATCGGCGGACGCAGGCGATCCTGCCTCTGCGCGGCAAGGTGCTGAACGCCGAGCAGGCGAGCGTCTCGAAGGTGCTCGCGAACAAGGAGCTTCAGGACCTCGTCCAGGCCCTGGGCTGCGGGTTCGGTCAGACGTTCGACTCCTCGAAGCTCCGTTACGGGAAGATCTTCCTCCTGATGGACGCCGACAGCGACGGACAACACATCTCGACGCTGCTGCTGACCTTCTTCTATCGCCACCTCCCCGGCCTCTTGCGTGGCGGGCACGTCTACCTGTCGCAGCCGCCGCTCTTTCGCGTCGACGCCGGACAGCAGACGCACTGGGCGCTCGACGAAGAGGAACGCGATCGCGTTGTCGCGGGCCTTCCGGGCAACGTGAAGGCGCAGATTTCCCGCTTCAAGGGCCTCGGTGAGATGCCCGCCGACGACCTCAAGCAGACGACCCTCGACCCCTCGCGTCGCCGGGCGCTCCGGGTCGTCATCGAGGGCGAGATCGAGACCGATCACGTGCTGAACCAGCTCATGGGCAAGGATCCGCAGGCCCGGTTCCGGTTCATCATGGACCGCGCGACGCAGGCCGATCTCGACGAGCTCGACGTCTGACGGCTCGGTCCGCGCGGGGCGACACAGGGGGATGGGGCGGTGTAGCCTCCTTGGATGCGCCGTCTGCTCGTGGCTTCCCTCGTGGTTTCCCTCGTGTCCGCGGGGCCTTCAGCGTTGGCGGCAAAATATTTCGAGGAGGTGCCGGGCGCGCTCGCGAGCGCATCGGATTGGACGAACTACCTTCGGCTCGCCGATCTCGACTCGGATGGCGATCTCGATCTGGTCGTGCCCAACTGTGGTGGGTTCTTCGCGAACCCGTCGCCCGAGCCGTTTCGGCTCTACTTGAACGACGGAAAAGCCGGCTTCACCGAGGCGGCCGCGCGGCTCGGAGGGCCCTTCGAGGCAGCGATTCGCGTCGTCGAGGTTGCCGATGTCGACGGCGACGGCGATGACGATCTGTTCGCGCCGAGCGCGGACGGGACGCTGGATCGCTTGTTCGTCAACGATGGCAGCGGAAGCTTTACGAACGAGGCCGCGACTCGGATCGGTTCGGCCTCACGTTCGGCCGGGGCGCGCTTCTTCGACGCGGATGGTGACGGAGACGTGGACCTGTTCGTCGCAGCGGGCTACGCGGCTTCGGAGCCCGTGGTCGGTCGCCTCTACCTGAACGACGGGGAGGGCGTCTTCGCAGAGGCGCTGTCCGGGGTTCCCACGAGCGGACCCAAGGACGTCGACGACGTCGATGCCTTCGACGCCGACGGCGATGGTGACCTCGACCTCCTGCTGACGAGCCACGGCGGCATGCCGGCGCTCTGGTTGAACAGCGGGGACGCGAGCTTCAGCGACGCGACGGGAAAGCTCGCGCTCGCGTCTGGCGGACAAGGTTATAAATATGGCCCGACGCCGTGCGACGTCGACGGCGACGGTGACCTCGATCTCTGGATCGACAATAGCGGACCAAACTACACCGAGGCGCTCCTCATCAACGATGGCAAGGGCAGCTTCGCCGATGAGACGAGCGCGCGCGTCAGTGGAAATCCGGGCGCGGACGACAACGGCGTGGTGTGCGCCGACGTCGATCTCGACGGGGATTTCGACGCCATCGTCGTGTCCCTCAGCGACGTCGAGCGGGTGCTCGTGAACGATGGGGCCGGACATTTTGCCAACGCCGGCGGCTTCCCCGCGATCGGCGACTCGAGCCTCTGGCTCGACGTCGGCGACCTCGACGGCGATGGTCGGCTCGACGCGGTGACGGGGCAGGGCGAGAGCGGCAAGTTCACGAACCGCGTGTATCGCGGCGTGGGCGAGAACCTGGTCGACACGCGGGCGCCGGTGGTGACGACGCCCGTCCTCCCGACGAGCGTCGCGAAAGACGAGCGGCTCGCGGTGCGCTTTCGAGTGATGGACCGCGTGCTCGTCGATGCGGGGCCTCGGGTGAAGGCATTCCTCGAGGTGTCCGTCGACGGTGGGGCGGCGACGACGGTCCCGGCGCGCTTCGTCGGAGGCGATTGGTTCCACGCCGAGCTTGCGGTCTCGGAGGGAGGCTCCGTCGCCGTCGTCGCGTGTGCGACGGACATGCATGGGAACAAGGGGTGCGCCGCGAGCGTCCTCGTCACCGGGCCGGGCTCATCGACGAGCGCAGGGGGCGGCGGGGGTGGCGCCACCACGAGCTCGGGCCAAGGAGGCTTCGCGGCGACGGGCGCTGGAGGAGGCGGTGGGGCCGAGCTGTCCGACGAGTCCTCGTGCGCGGTGGTCTCCCCGGGTCGCCGCGACTCGGGCGCGGGCGCGTTGCTCGCGTTGCTCGCGGTCCTCGCGACCGGGCGACGTCGAAAACGCCTCAGGTCTCGGTGAGGTGACGGACCATCCGCTGGAGGCGTGACGGCATTCGGTGGTGGTGGCCAGAGTGCCTGCCAGGGTACTCGTTGATCTCGTGGCGGATGCCGTAGCGCTCGAGCTTCTTCGCGAGCTGGCGATGCCCGAGGCACAAGCCGTACTCGTCCTCGCGTCCGGCTTCGAGGTGGAGGAAGCGCAGGCTGCGCAGCTCTGCCACGTGTCGATCGATCATTCGAAGCGGATCCCACGCGAGCAAGCGGTTCCAAGGCTCGTCGAGGAGCTCGCCCGTCTCGAGATCGAACCAGAGGTCGCCCCTCAGCAGGGGCACCTCGAGGTTTGGCGTGAAGCACGACGCCATCGAGAGGTTCAGCATCGCGACGATCGCGCGTGAGCCCAGGAGGCCCATCGGGTTCGGGCAGGCGAGGAAGGACTCGACGAAGGGGTGCACGCCGCCCGCGGCTTGGATGGCCTCGATCGTCTGTGGGATGGTGTGCGTGTAGAGGAACTCGTACCAACAGTCGCCGGCGCTCGAGGTGACGGCGCCGAAGCGATCCGAGCGCAGCATGCCCGCCGCGAGCGCACCGAAGCCGCCGCTCGAGTGACCCATGACGCCACGAAAATCCCGGCTCTTGTGCGTGTGAAAGCGCTCGTCGACCCAGTCCACGAGCTCGTCGCACAGGTAGTCCATGTAGGGCCCGTTCGCGGGCGAGTTCACGTACTGACTCGCGCCGAGACGCGTCGAACCATCCGGAAAGACCACGATGCAGGGCGGCAGCTCGCACGCGCGGATCATGTCGTCGAGGCGCTCGGGCAGCGGAACGCCGAACGATCCAGGGTCGTCGAGGTACCTCCCGCCGCGACCGCCCCAGCCTGCGAGCATGAAGACGACCGGGTAGGGCTCGCGCCGCCGGTCGGAGTAGTCGGGGGGCAGGTAGACATGGACGCGCCGCACGTGTGGGTCGCCCATCGGGTTGTTCTCGAGGAGTCGGCTCGTGTGTTCGAAGGCGCGCACGTAGGTCATCGATCCGTGGCAGACTTCGTCAGCCTTCGCTCGAAAGCAACTCATGCGCCTCACCGTCGTCGGCTCCTCGGACGCGTTCAACTCGGCGGGACGTAGCCACTCGTCCTACCTCGTCGAGGGAGACGGCGTCGGTCCTATCCTCGTGGACCTCGGAGGCACCGGTCTCGCGGCGCTGAGGCGGCTCGGGCGTTCGCCGCTCGAGGTCGAGGCGCTCCTCCTCACCCACCTGCACGGCGATCACGTGGGAGGCTTCGCGTTCCTCGCGATCGACGCGATGTTCAACGAGGTGCGGCGCCGACCTCTCGACATCGTAGGGCCGCGCCTCACCGAAGAGCGGCTCGACGCCGTCCTCCGCACGGCCTACGGTGCAATCGCGGATAGAGAGCGTCCGTTCGTGACCACCATCCGCGAGCTCGCTCCCGAAGAGGTGCTGAACGTCTCGGGCGTCCGGGTCGAGGCGTTTGCCGCGGACCACATGGATCCGCCCGACCTGCCGCTCTGCCTCAGGCTGTCCGCGAACGGGCAGACCCTCGCGTTCAGCGGCGATACGCAAGTCTGCGGCGGCCTCTATGCTGCTGCCGAGGGAGCCGATTTGTTGGTCGCCGAGTGCACGGCGCTCGCGCCGCCCGCTGGGAGGCACTGCACCTGGGAAGACTGGCGTTGCTTGCTCGATCCAGGATTCGAGCGGCCCATCGGGGCGAAGCGGGTGCTCTTGACGCACCTCGGCCGCGACGTTCGAGAGCGCACCGAGGCGCTGCTCTCCGAGGCGCGTGCGCTCGCGGGGGCGCCTCCTCTCGGCTTCGCGGACGACGGGCTCGTCGTCGAGGTGGCGTCGTGAGCTGGTTCGGCCGCAAGGGCGCCGCCCCACCGGTGACGCCGCCGCGCGCAGCGACCGAGCCCGCCGCGGGCGGGGAGTCCAAGGCCGAAGACGCGCTACTCGACAGCGCGCTCGATGCCCTCGGCGGGGTGCTGCGGACCTTTGGTCGCTACGCCTTCTCGCTCGAGGAGACGACCGCCGCAGTGCTCGGCGAGCGCTACGAGCGTTGGGCGCGGCACGTGCTCACCGGGGCGCCGCCGCCTGACGCGACCGAGGCGTCGCGATTGCGCGACTTTCGCTTGCTGCAGCGTGATTTTGCGGAGCGCCGCAAGGCCGAGGCCGAACACGTGAGGCGGGTGCGTGAGCTCATCTGGATTGTGATGAACGGGGTCCGGGGGGCCCTCGCGCACGACGCTGCTGCCGACGCTCGGCTGAGCGAACCGCTCGATCGCCTGCGACGCGTGGTGGCCTCCGAGGCGCCGATGGCCGAGGTTCGGACCGAGGTCGGCGCTGCCATTGCGGCGATCGAAGAGACCCTCGCGACGCGCCAGCGCGATCAGGCCCGCGACCTGCAGACCATGGGGGGCAAGCTCCGCGGTGCGCGCTCGGACCTGCTCGCCGGGAGCGTCGAGGGTGAGCTCTGCTCGCTGACCCGGGTCTTTACCCGGGGGCCCTTCGACCGGCACCTCGAGAACGCGTCGAGCCTCGCCGACTTGACGGGCGAGGTGGTCACGGTGCTCGTGGTCGACGCCGACCAGTTCAAGAGCGTCAACGAATGCATCGGTCGCGAGGCCGGCGACCGGACCTTGCGGGCCCTCGCCGATGCCGTCGTTCGCGTTGCGTCGCGGAGCACCGACCACGTCGCGCGCATCGAGGATGACGCCTTCGGGATTGTGCTTGGGGACACCGGCCTCGCTGATGCGCTGAAGGTCGCGGAGCGCGTTCGCGAGGCTGTGCGACGAATCTCGGTTCAGGGCCTCGACGGCGGCGTGTCCGTGTCCATCGGTGTCGCGGAGCGGCAGCGCTTCGAAGCCAGCACCGCCTGGCTCGGGCGGGCGCTCGCGGCGCTGGTGGCGGCGAAGGGGCAGGGACGAGATTGTCTGGTCGTCTCTCAAGGAACGTGATGCGTCGCCGTTCTAGGGGGTGACTGCGGCTTCGATCTTGGCGGGTGGAAGCCTCGGGACAACCTACAACTCGGTCCTGCGTAGGCTCCCTCCTGCGCGTGACCCGACGGGATGAACCCGTCGTAACCTGGCGTCACTACGATGCGAAAGTCGCGGCGAAGCCGCCCGAACTCGCAGGGGCCGCCTGACGGCACCCCGAAGCGAGGTCGCGGCGATGACGAGATCGACATGGACAAGGTCGTGCGTTTGAGGAAGCTGCTCGCGAGCGGTCGGCTAGGCTTGGATTTCGACTCGCTCGTCGAACGGCTCGTGCACGCCATGCGGACTTGAACCGCACCTGCCTCGGGGTCGAGGCGTTCGCGCGGAGTTCCTCCGTGGGGATGCCTCGGCCCCGAGTTTTTCTGTCTGTCGCTCAGTTGCCGGGCGCGAGGCGCTCGACGGCGCCGCCCCCGTGCACCAGGTAGATTTCGCCGAACTCGTCCTCACCGAACGCGACGAGGCCTTGGCCGAGCGGCCCCCCGAGCTTCTGCGTCAGGTCGAGGACCTCCGTCGCGGCGCCGTTTGCGTGCCGAAGCGCCCAGACCTCGCCGGTGCAGAAATCACCGTAAAGGTAGGCGCCCCGGAGCCACGGGATCGCCGTGCCGCGGTACACGCGTCCGCCCGTGACCGAGCACCGACCCTTCTCGTGGGTGTAGTCATGTACCGGGAGGTCGAAGACGGGCGCGTCGCAGCTGACGTTGCAGCCGCCGGGCCCGTTCGCGCACGTCGAACCTTCCATCACGCTCCAGCCGTAGTTGAGGCCGCTCTTGCCGGGCGGCGCGACGTCGATCTCCTCGCGTCGCCCCTGGCCGACGTCGCCGATGTAGAGCTCGCCCGTGCAGACGTCGAAGCCCATTCGGAACGGGTTGCGCAGCCCGTTGATGTAAATCTCGGGGCGTCCCGTCGCGTAGTTCCCGGAAGGGATCGAGTAGGGCGTCGTGTCGACGTCGATGCGGAGGACCTTGCCGAGCAGCGTGTCGAGGTTCTGGCCGGTCTTGTAGGTGTCGCAGGCTCCGCCTCCGTCTCCCAGGCCGATGTAGAGGTACCCATCGAGCGGGCTGAACTCGATCGTTCCTCCGTCGTGGTTCGCGGCGGGTTGCTTGACGGTCAGGACCGGGGCGCCGACGGGCGCCGGGTCGGCGACGTCGGGGTCGCTCATGCTCCGCCGGTATTCTTCGATGGTCGTGTCGCCGGAGGGCGCGGCGGAGTAGTGAACGAAGAAGCGGCCGTTCTTCGCGTAATCGGGGTGGAAGGCGACGCCGAGCAGCCCGAACTCGCCGTTGGTGACGACCTTGGATTGAATGTCGAGGAAGAGCTTCTTCTCTCCGTTCTTGACGAGCTGGATCCGCCCGGCGCGCTCGAAGACGAACAGCCGCTCACCATCGCCCCACGGCGCGAGCAGGCCCATCGGTGCCTTGAACGACGTCGACACGGCAAGGCGCTTCAGGTCACCGACGACACCGGCTGGCGGGCTGCAATCCGCTTGCGTCGGCACCGAGGGCTCCGCACCTCCGCCTCCGCCCGCGTCTCCGCCCGCGCCTCCGCTTCCGCCCGCTCCTCCGTTCCCGCTGACACTTCCGCCGCCTCCGCCTCCGCCCGCGCCTCCCGTGCCGCCGGCGCTCGAGGCCGATGCGCTGCTCGTCGCGGAGGTCGTGCCGACTTTCGCGTCGCTTCCGCAGGCAGGGGCGAGGAGGGGGGTGAGGAGCGTCGGCAGGGCAACGAATAAACTGCGTCGGAGCATCAGCGAGCGGTAGCACGGACCGACGCGTAGGGCGACCACGGGCTCGACTTCGGGTGTAAGGCCGTGCGTCGCCGCGAGTTGTGCATGCCGAGCGGACGGCCATCGCGCGTCGTCTAGCGGGAGGCCCATGACCGATACGAGCTGCGAGGACGTTCGTCGGAAATTCGTCGAGGGCCGCGCAGGTGAGGCGCTCGGCGAGCTCTTGAAACACGTGGAGTCGTGTGAGCGATGCCGAGAGTGGCTTCGCGGAGCCATGACGAAGGTGGATGGCGCTGCCGACGACGCGGCGCCGCGTCCCCCCGACCTCGATGAGCCGCGCGTGGACGATAGCAAGTCTTCCGAGCGACGACGGGCTGCGAGGGGCCACGCTCGAGCCAGGCGTGGCCCAGCCTTTTTCGCGTCGGCTCTCGCCGTCGCGTTCCTCGGCTGGCTGCTCGCGGGGCCGCACGGACGAACGCCGCCGCAAGAGCAAGGTTTGCGATCGGTCAAGTCGTGGTCGGGCGCCCTCGACGCGGCTTCGAGCACGGAGGAGTCCGGTGTCGCCGCCGAGGTATGCCGCGGGGGCGTGTGCTCGGTGGTGTCGGTCGGGGAGCGCGTCGAGCCGGGCGACACCGTGCGCACGGGAGCCGCGGGGCAGGCGCGCCTGAGACTCGACGATGGAACCCTCGTCTCGCTCGAGCGCGCGACCTCTCTCGTGCTCGACTCGGAGCAGGACCTCGCGCGAATCGAACGAGGCGTGATCCTCGTGGAGGCGTCGACGAAGCGACGCGCACCGCTCGTCCTTGGGCTCCCGAGAGGGCGCTCTTCGCTCGCCCTGGGGAGTCTCGTCGCGCGCGTGCTCGGCCCGACGACCACGGTCGAGGTGCTCCGAGGGCGAGCCGAGGTCGACGGACTCGAGGTGCCGGGTCGCAGCGTCCGCGCGGGACAGGTGGTCACTTGGCTCGGCGATGGGCGTCCCAAGGTGACGCTCGCCTCCGTCACGTCATCCAGTCTGGTGCTGGCATCGACGGACGACTCCACGCCCGGTGCTCGCGGGCTCGGTGAGCTCCGCGCGAAGCGGCCGGGCTCGGACGAGGAGCGGGCCGGCGCGGTGTCCCTGCGGCGGCACGCGGTGAAGGCCCGCGTCGTCGAGGGCTTCGCGCGCATCGAGATCGATGAGACCTTCCAGAACGACAGCGACGAGATCCTCGAGGGGATCTACCGGTTTCCCCTCCCGCCGGACGCGCAGATCGAGCGCCTCGCGCTCGAGGTTGATGGCCGACTCGAGGACGGCGCGTTCGTCGACCGCGACCGAGCGGCCGCGATCTGGCGCGGCGCGATCGTCAACGCGGGCGGCCGCGTCACGCCGCGCGAGGAGATCGTGTGGGTCCCAGGGCCGTGGAAGGACCCGGCGCTCCTCGAATGGCAGCGCGGGGGTCGCTTCGAGCTCCGCATCTTCCCGATCCCGAGGCGTGGGGCGCGTCGCGTCGTCCTCGCCTACACGCTGGCTCTTCCGAGCGTCGCCGGGGTGCGCCGACTCTCGGTCCCGCTGCCTCGCTCGGCGCGTCGAGACCTCCGACTCGACGAGCTCTCGGTCGACCTCGAGGTTCGAGGCCACGACCCTGCGCTGGGGCTCAACGTTCACGGATACGACGTCGTCCGCGAACCGCGCGGCGACGTCGACGCCCTGCGGCTCGTCCGCCACGGATTCGTCCCCGCCGGGGATTTGTCGGTCGAGTTTGGGACAGGCGCACGGGACCAGGCATTGAACGCCTGGGGCTACGAGCTCTCGGTCGACGGAGACGACCGAGGTCGAGCGGCGCCACCGCTCGGCTCGAAGCCCGAGCCAAGCGAGGACCTTCAAGGCCGCTACGTCGCGCTGACGCTTCGCCCCGAATGGCCGCTCGCGCTCGACGACGCCCCACGCGCGCTCGCTATCGTCGTCGATTCGAGTCGCTCGATGTTGGGCGAGAACCATCGCCGCGCGATCGAGCTTGCGGCTCGCCTCGTCGGCGAGCTCGACGTTCGGGACCAATTCACGGTGCTCGCGTGCGACGTGACGTGTCGGTCGCTCGGGGCGCCGCGACACCCGGATTCAACGAGCGACGCTGCCCTTCGCGAGTTCTTGCGAGCGAGCCCGCCGAGCGGCGCGTCCGACCTTGCGGCTAGCGTCGTCGAGGGGGCGCGTGCGGTCGCCGGCGCGGCGGGCTTCGCGGGCACGGTGGTCTTCCTCGGGGATGGCGCCCCGACGATCGGCCCGCTCCGCTCCGCGACCCTCGTCGCTGCAGTGCGCGACGGTGTTCCGGCGGGCGTGACGGTTCACGCCGTGGCGGTCGGCGCCGAGGCGGACCGCGAGTCGCTCGATGCGGTGTCCCGTGCCGGGCGTGGCGTCGTTGTCGGCTACGAGCCAGGGCGAACCGTCGACGAAGTGGCGGTCGCGGTGCTCGCTGCGGCGAGCGGCTCGCGCTTAACGGATGCCAAGCTCGAGCTGCCGGAGGGCCTGTTCGACGTGGCGCCGCGCGAGCTCGGCACGATCGCGGCGGGAGGGGAAATCACGGTCGGTGCGCGCATGTCCCGCTCGACGGTCTCGGGCACGGTTCGCCTCACCGGGGTCGTCTTTGGGGAGCCGTTCGCCCAGAGCTTCTCGGTCGAGGTCGAGGCTCGGGGGGACGCTGGGAACGCGTTCGTCCCGCGCGTCTTCGCGGCACGGCGGATCCGCGACCTCGAGCGCGACGGGTCTGCTGCGGCACGCGCTCAGGCGGTCGCGCTCTCGAGCCGCTTCGCCGTCGCGAGTCGGTACACCTCGCTCCTCGTCCTCGAGAGCCCGGCGATGTCGCGAGCTTTCGGGCTCGACCTTCGACGGGCGATGCCCGACTGGACGGGTGAGGACGACGCGGTCAGCTCGATCGCCGAGGGCGAGGGCCCCGAGGCGTCCCGCGAAGACGAGGCTGCGCCGGAGTCTTCCATGGTCGGCGAGGCCGCGGATGGCATCGTCGGCGGTTCCGCTTCCGGCGCGGTCGCGGCCAAGCCCAAGCGTGCGAACGACGCCCCTCTGTCGTCCGCTCCGGCTTCGGCGCCGGCGCGCGATGCGGCGGAGGCGTCGTCGGCGCGTGACAAGAAGGCCGAGACCAGCGCCGAGTTCGCCGAGCCCCCGGGTAGCGAGCGAGCGAGCTCGCGCCTGGGTTCGGGTCGGAGGCCACCGTCCGAGATGGCCTACGGGCCTTCGCCCCGCGAGTTCTTGCCGATGAAGGTGGTCTGGGAGCGCGACGTCTCGTTCGTCACCGGGCCTGCGACCGGTCAGGACGCCGCTCAGGCGATAGCGCTCGAGGCCGAGCTCGCGCGAGCGCCGAACCGCCGAGAGATCGTAAAAAAGCTGATGGCAAGCCATGTTCGTGGGGGCAACCTCGAGCGGGCCGGGGTGCTGGTCGAGCGCTGGCTCGACAAGGAGCCGCTCGACGAGGAGGCGCTGCTCGCTCGCGCGGAGCTCTTCGCTGCCCGCGGGGATCGAGAGGGCTCGATGCGCGAGCGGGGGAGCATCATCGACTCGCGCCCTCACGACGTGGAGCGGATCCTCGGGCTCGCGCGTGCGCTGCGCCTCGCGGGGGACGTGGCCCTCGCGTGCCGCCATGTGATCACGGCGGCCGAGCTGCGACGCCGCGACGCGAGCGTGCTCGGCGAGGCGGTCCAGTGCGCTCGAGAGGCAGGGCTCTCGCGGCTTGGCTCCGCGCTCCTCGAGGGCGCCGACGAAGCGGTCCGACGACAGGCAGGCGAGGCGACGCGGCCGAAGGAGGAGCCCGCCATCGGGGAGCTGCGGCTCGACGCGACGTGGAGCGGTGACGGCGAGCTCGACGTGGTCCTCGTCGACCCCAAAGGGCGCGGGATCAGCTGGCTCGACGCGCCGGGAAAGGTCCTCGTGCGAGCGAAGGACGCGATTTCACCCGACCGCGAGACGCTCGCGGTGTCGGGTGCGAAGGGTGGGGACTACGGCCTCTGGGTGCGTCGTGCTCGTGGACGCGGGGCGCTTCGCGGCGAGGTCGTGATCGTCGGGCCGAACGGCTTCTCGAGGCGCATCCCGTTCCGACTTGATGGAGAGCAATCCCGACTCGGAGCGCTGCAGCTCCGCTGGCATCGACGGCTCGTCCCCGTCGGGGCGTGGCAGGCGCAGCCGTCGCGCTGAGGGCTGCTCGACGACCAGCGCTCAGGGCCGCCGCTCGAGCTTGCCGGCGTCGCGAATCACCGACTCGATGGTTGGGGTGCCTGCGTGGCTGACGCGCCCGCGTCCGTGGAGCTCGACCTCGAGGTGTCGCGGCGCAGCGATCGCCGCCGAGCCATTCCCGCTCACGTGCACGAGAGCCTCTTCGGCGGTGAGCTCCTCGAGCTTCAAGACCCCGGCTCCTTCTACGAACACCTTGAGCTTCTGCGTCGCGCCACGCGCGGTGACGGTGCCGGTGCCCGCGTGGTCCAGCTGAAAGCGGGCGTTTCGCACTCCTTCGATGGAGGTGTCGACGGCACCGACGCTCCTCACCAACGCGACATCGGGCGCGCTCACCGTGATCCGCGGGCGCACGACCGGCCTCGCCCGCTCATCGACTCGGATCGAGAGGCGCTTCCCGTTGCTCGTGACCGCGACGGCATCTTGCAGATCGGCATCGACCTCGACCGTCACGGTGTGCGCGCCACCACCGAGCGAGACGACGAGGCTGAGGTCTCCGTGCGCCTCGATCTCCGCGAACCGACCTGGGATGCGCGGCTCGGTCGAGGAGCGACCTGAGCCCGAGCGCGTCCGCTCGCACGCCCCTACAAACGCGAGGAGCGCGACGACCGCCTCTCGCCGAGGGATCCGCCGCGCTCTTTGGCACTCGCTCAAAGCTCGAACGCCAGGGTCACGCACAGACGAGGGCTCACCGGTAAGGGCGAGCCGGCGCCGGTGCAGGACGGGCCGGGGCAGGCGCGGGCCGCGCGGGCGCGTAGTAGGTGCGACGGGGCCCGTAGTACGGGCGATTGGCCCGACCGTCGACGACGAGGCAGCCGGTGGTGGAGATGGCGAGCAGGGTGACGAGAGCCAGCTTTAGGCGCATTTGCGAAGTATGGATCAGCCGCCCCGGCATCGCTAGAGGCTCTCGTGGCGGGAGCCGCTATTCGACGCGCCGCTGGAGCTTCAGGTTTCGTTTCCGCATCAGCCGATAGAGCGTCACCGTGTTGATCCCGGCGCGCGCGGCGGCGACCTTGACGTTGCCTCCGCAGGCCTCGAGGAGCTCGGTGAGGTATTGGCGCTCGAGCGGCATCAGCCAGCGCTCTCGCTGCTCGGCGAGCGAGAGAAACCCGTCTCCGACAGGGGCGAGCGCGTTCGAGAGGCGAGGCGATTCAGGAATGCGCGACGCGTCGTGCGGTGGCGGTACAATCGACCAAGACGGGGGCGGCGCAAGGCTCCCTGGCGGCAGTACCGAGGCTCGCGTGGGCATTGGCGCCCGGATCGACTCCGGCAGGTCACGCGCCTCGAGGACATGGCTCGTCGCCATGATCGCCCCGTGCTCGATGGCGTTCTTCAGCTCGCGGACGTTGCCGGGAAAGTCGTGCGCTTGCAGCAGCGCCATCGCGTCGGTGGCGATACGGTCGACCTTGAGCCCATGCTTCAGCGCAGCCTGCTGCAGAAACACGAGAGACAGGGTGGGCAAATTGTCGGCCTTGTAGGACCGTAGCGGCGGGACCTCGAGCGTCATCAAGCTCAGCCGAAAGTAGAGGTCTTCGCGGAACTCGCCGACGCGCGCCATCGCCTGGAGGTCTCGGTTCGTGGCGCAGAGCAAGCGGACGTCGACCCGCTCGGGCGGCCGGTTGGAACCCAGCGGATGGACCTCGCCGTACTCGACCGCACGCAGCACCTTCGCCTGGAGCGCGAGCGGCAGCTCGCCGAGCTCGTCGAGGAACAGCGTGCCGCCGTTGGCCTTCTGAAACTCGCCCAGTTTGTCGAAGGTCGCGCCGGTGAATGCGCCCTTCACGTGCCCGAAGAGCACGCTCTCGATCATCGCTTCGGGGATGGCCGCGCAGTTCACCACGACGAGCGGCTTCGTCGCGCGGCGGCTGTTGAAATGAATCGCTCGCGCGACGAGATCCTTGCCGGTCCCGCTCTCGCCCCGAATCAGCACGGGTGCATCGGTCGGGGCGACCCGCTCGATCCGACGCTCGACCTCGAGCCAGCTCGGGCTGAGCCCCTTGATGAGAAACGGGCGCCCGCCGTCCTCTCGCGTCTGTCGGTAGAGCTGCGCGCGCCGCAGGAATTTGGCGCTGGCTTCGGCCAGCTCGACGAGCGCCTCGATCGCGGCCTCGCCGAGACCGTTCTTCTCCTCGGTCGAGACGCTGATCACTCCGATGGGCCGTCGCTGATAGGGGATCGGCGCCGCGGCGATCGAGGCCACGTCGTGGAAGTAGCGGGCGTAGTTCGCGTCGCGGCTCGAGTCCGGACAGAGGTAGGGCGCGTTGTTCTCGAACGCCGCGTAGGCGATGCCCTTCGGCCGCCCGTCTCGCGAGGCGCGGAGGACCGCGCCAGGGAGCGTCACGATGAGCCCATCGACCACGTGAAAATCGACGCGCAAGCCCTCGGCCTTTGGGTCGTAGAGAAAGATTGCCCCGTGGCGCGCGCCTGTCCGCTCGAGCGCGAGCTCCATGATGCGTCGCTCGAGCGACTCGATGTCGGCTTCGTGAAGCTCTTCGTCGGTGCGGTCGCGGCTGAGCTCGTCCACGCGTTCGTCTCCTGACGGGGGCGTCCTCCCGAAGACCGCTGGAGCCTAGCCGATCGAACCTCGCGCGTGGGCGGTTCTCGTGGCCACGGGGATGGTCTAGCGTCGCGGGCGATGCGAGTCGCGGCAGTCCAGCTGTCGAGTCAAGACGACGTCCGAGCCAACCTCTTGCAGGTGTCCGAGCGGGTCGCACGGGCCGCGGCCGGAGGCGCTCGGCTGGTGCTGCTTCCCGAGAATTTTGCGTACTTCGGAAGCGAGACCGGAAAGCGCGCGCACGCCGAACCGCTCCACGTCGAGGCGGGGAACGACGGCCCCATCGTGACGACCCTGAGGAGCCTCGCCGTCGAGCACGGCCTCTGGCTCCTCGCGGGCGGGATGCCCGAGCGGAGCGACGAGCCGGAGCGACCCTACAACACCTGTGCCGTGTTCGAGCCGAACGGCCGCCTCGCCGCGCGCTACCGGAAGCTTCACCTGTTCGACGTCGAGCTCGGCGCGGCGGGGTCATACCGCGAGTCCGCCGCGACCACGGCCGGCGACGAGGTGGTCTGCGTCACGGTTCCCGGCGAGCCTGCGCTCGTGGTGGGGCTGACGGTCTGCTACGACCTGCGCTTCCCGGAACTCTACCGGCGACTCGTCGACGTCGGCGCGAATCTCGTGGTCGTACCCGCGGCGTTTACTCAGGCGACCGGCAAGGACCACTGGCTCGTGCTGTTACGCGCGCGGGCCATCGAGTCCCAGTGCTACGTGCTCGCCGCGGCGCAGTGGGGGCGGCACGGCGAGCGGCTCACCTTCGGGAAAAGCTGCCTCATCGACCCCTGGGGTGAGGTCATCGCTCAGGCGTCCGAGGGGGAAGGCGTCGTCATCGGCGATGTCGACCTCTCGTACCTCGCGGACGTCCGTCGACGGCTCCCGTCGCTCGCGCACCGCGTCCTTCGCTAAGCCGCTCGCGTCTTGGATCTCACCACGCGACGTCGACGAGCTGGGTGAGGGTCACGATCTTCTGACGCTTGGAGAGCAGGGCGCGGAGCTCGGCCGGGCGGCGCAGGCCGACCCGGCGTGCGACCTGGCCCTCGTTCTCGCCGGCGCTCAAGAGATCGCGAGCGCGCGCGGCGCGGACCTCGTCGTAGTACACGTGGGGCGAACAGCCGAAGGCGGCGCGGAACTGTCGGGCGAAGTGAAACTCGGACATGTCGAGGTCAAGCGCGACTTCGTAGACTCGCACGCGCAGGCCCTGTTCGGCGGACTGGCGGAGCCGCTCGCGCGCAGCGACCATCCGGTCGGCGAGTCGCGCCGGCACCTGGGCTGCGGGGCGAAGCTGCGGCGCGGAGACCGCCTGAATCTGGCTCTCGAGGGGTGCGGGGACGGCGACGTGGTGTCGAGTGGCGTTGGTCAAGGTGTCCTCCATGGCGCGGGGAGCGGTCGCCCGTCCCCTTCGTGCTTGGGGGTCTGACGCCGCGCGTGCCCCGTTCGATTCACGGACTTCAAAAAAAATAGTGCGCGAGCGGGGAGGCCACGCGTCGCGAGCTTCCGGTCGCCTGACCTTGCCCTCGATTCGGGAACGGCCTACCTCCTCGTAGGATGAAGGTCCCGCGGTCGCTCGGGGGAGGGCTCGAGGTGGCGCCAGAGGGGCGCGCTCGGGTCGAGGCGCTCGCCGTCAGGCTCGAACGTCACCGTGGCCTCTACTATTCGGGCACCCCCGAGATCACCGACGCCGCCTACGACGCGCTCGAGGACGAGCTTCGTTCGCTCGATCCGGCGCATCCCGCGCTCGGGCGGGTAGGGGCGCCGCCGGCCTCCAAGGAGTGGGATAAGGCGCGCCACACCATCCCGATGGGGTCGCTCAACAAGGTGACGACGCCCGAGGAGCTCCACGAGTGGGTCGCGCGCTGCGACGAGCTCCTCGCGAAGGATGGGCACCCCGGCATCGCCGGAGACCTGTTCGTGACCGAAAAACTCGACGGGCTCAGCGTCGAGCTCGTCTACGTCGACGGCAGGCTGGCCGACGGGCTCACGCGCGGGGACGGCGAGACGGGCGAGCGCATCACCTCGAACGTCGAGCGCATGCGCGGGGTGCCGCGCCGGGTCGCCCACCGCGGCAGCCTGAGCGTCCGCGGCGAAATCGTCCTCCGAACCTCGGATCGAGCCGAGCATTTTCAGGAGTACTCGTCGACGCGCAACGCCGCCGCAGGCACGGCCCGCCGACTCGACGGCGTCGGCTGCGAGCACCTCACGGTGTTCGTGTACGACGTGGCCGACGAGCTAGAGCTGAACACCGAGGAAGAGAAACTCGCGTTCCTTCGTGGACTCGGCTTCGTCACGCCGCATGCGTTTGCGGGGGACACCGACGCCGTGGTCGAGCTCTACCGCGACTACGACACCGCGCGGCGAGTGACGCTCGACTACGAGATCGATGGCCTCGTCGTCCGCACGAACGATCTGCGCGCGCAGGCGCTGCTGGGTGAGCTCAACCGACGCCCGCGCGGTGCCACGGCTTTCAAGTTTCCGTCGCCCGTCAAGGTGTCGCGGGTGGTCGGGATCGGCTGGGATACGGGACCGAGTGGTCGCGTGACGCCGGTGGCGGAGGTCGAGCCGGTCGAGCTGGTCGGCGCCGTGGTTCGGCGTGCGTCGCTGCACAACCTCGCCAATGTCCGTCGGCTCGGCATCGGCGTCGGCGACGAGGTGCTCGTGTCGCGGCGAAACGACGTCATCCCCTACGTCGAGGAGGTCGTCGAGAGTGCGGGCGCGCCCGCCGAGGTGCCGACCGCCTGCTCGACGTGCGGCTCGAGCCTCAGGCAAGAGGGAGAGTATCTCCTGTGCCGGAACGAGGGCTGTCCTGCTCGCGTGGAGGGGAGGATCCGCAACTGGATCGACGCGGTCGGCGCGCTCGAGTGGGGCGATAAGCTCGTGCACACGCTCGTCTCGAAGGGCATCGTCCGTGAGCCGCTCGATCTCTACCGACTGACGGTCGAGGATATCGCCGCGCTCGAACGACACGGTACGAAGAGCGCCGAGAAGGCGCTCGGTGAGCTCCGCGCGAGGCTGCCGTTGCGCTTACCGACGTTTCTTGCGGCGCTCGGCATCGAGGGCTTCTCGACGCAGACCGCGCGCTTGCTCGTGTCGGCCGGGTTCGCCGACTTGCCGCGGCTCTTCGCCGCGACGGTCCAAGAACTTGCAGAAATTCCGGGGCTCGGCGAGATCAAGGCTCGCCTCGTCACCGAGGGCCTCGACTCGCGCCGGGCCGAGATCGCGCGGCTCGTCGAGGGCGGGCTCGGACCTGTCTCGGGCGAGGCCGCGGGCAAGCTCGACGGCAAGAGCTTCTGCATGACGGGCAAGCAGCGCCGCCCGAGGAAGGAGCTCGAACAATGGATCGAAGGCAACGGCGGTCGCGTCCTCAGCGGGGTGACGAAGGAGCTCGATTTCCTCGTCATCGACGACCTCGCCTCGACCTCGAGCAAGGCCACGAAGGCCAGAAAATACGGGACGAAGCTCATCGGCGAGGACGAGCTCGTCGCCATGGTCGAGGGTCGCTCGTGAGGTCAGGCGAGGGGCGCCCGCGATCATGAGCGAAGGGGCCCTTCGTCTCCGCAGCCGCGAGCTCGACCGCGGCCACGAGCTCGCGCTGCGTCTCCTCGGCGTCGTCGCGGTGCTGTCGGCCACGGTCGCGCAGGCGATCGAGGCGGCGGCCATTGGCGTCTGGACGGGGATCGAGGACCTCGTCAACGCGGCGCGCGTGCTCGGCGCCTGGTCCTCGCAGCTGTTCGCCGTCGGCGGTACCGCGCTCGGGCTCTCGCTCGCCGCGCGGCTTGGCCGTAGCCAAGCGTCCGCGCGCATGCGGGCGCTCTCGTGGGGCGCCTCGAGCACCGTCGCGATCTCGGTCGCGATTGGCTCTGGGGCGCTCGCGTTCCTTGCGCGGCGCGTGCTGGGCGAGCGGCTCGTCACCCGGCTTCCGACCGAGTCCGCGCTCGTCCTGTCGATGCTCGTCGGGCTCTTTGCGGTGATGGTCGCCGTCGACGCCCTCGGGCGACCTTCTTCGCGAGGAATCGGGCTCGCGCTCGTCGGCGCGAGCGCCGCCGTCGGATGCCGTGCGTTGGTCGTCGCGTTGCAGGTCTTTCTCGCGAACGAGGGCGCCGCCGTCGCGGTCGATGTCTCGCGCGGCCTCTCCACCTTCGAGTGGCTCATCCTGTTCGCGACGTCGCTATTTGGGCTGGCGTGGCTTGGGACCGCCGCGTCCGAGCGCCGCCTTGGTGGGCTCTCCGGGGAGAGGCTCCGCGCTGGGGCGCTGGTCGTCGCAGCCATGACGACGGCGTGCGCCGGGACGCTCCTCGCGGTCCGCGGTCAGAGGACAGACGCGCGTCCCCTCGAGGTCTTCCTCGGGCGCGCGCTCGATCTATTGCTCGATCCGAGCACCTCCGACGTCCCGCTCACGCTCCGCGCCTACGGCGAGTGCCTGCGGTGGAGCGTCGCGCTCCTCGCGCTGTTGCTGGTTCCCCGCGGCGTTGGTCGGAGCGCGGCGGTCGGCTTCGCGCTGATCGGAGGGGGCCTCGCGACGTCTCCCGCCGGCGCGCTGGCGCTCGGCCTCGCGGCGTGGTCGGCGAGCCTCGACGGCGCGGCGCTCGGGGAACCTAGCAATCGGAGCACCGTACTTGCGCCGGGCGAACCTGCGGACTAAAGCGTGCGACGAACTGACGCACAACGACAGTCAGGTACGTCCAAGAGGAGATAAATATGACCTTCCGTTCGATCTCGATGGCCACGGGTATCGTCGCCGCTGCGGCGCTGATGATGGGTTGCGAGGGTGACAAGCCTGCCGACGGTGGCGGCAAGCTCGGCGGTGCCAAGCCCGCGAAGCCTGCGGCGACGGCCGCGGCGACAGCGACGGCCACCGCGACGGCGGCTGCGACCGCGAAGGCGACGGCTCCGGCGGCCGAGGGCAAGGGCATCCTCAAGGGCGTCGTGAAGTTCAGCGGCAAGGCGGCCCCCGAGATGAAGGTGCCGAAGGCCCGCGAGAAGGCCGAGGTCTGCAAGGATAACAAGCTCGCGCACAACGCGGTCGTCGTGAAGGACGGCAAGCTCGCGGACGTGTTCGTCGGCATCGACAACGGCCAGATCCAGGGCGGCGCCGCTCCTGCGAAGGCGGCGGAGTTCCGCCAGAAAGATTGCGTCTACAGCCCCCGCATCGCGGGCATCGTCGCGGGCCAAGAGGTCGCGGTGTTCAATGACGACGCGACCCTTCACAACGTCAACTCGGCCCCGAGCGACGCCTTCTCGGCGGCGCAGCCGAAGGGCGCGCCCGCCCTCAAGTCGACGAAGTTCGAGGAGCCGGGCGTCTTCAAGCTGAAGTGCGACGTTCACCCGTGGATGCGCGCGTTCATCGTCGCCTCGGACAACCCCTACTTCTCGGTGTCGGGCGCCGACGGCTCGTTCAAGATCGAGAAGGTCCCGGCCGGCAAGTTCAAGGTCGTCGCGTGGCACTCGATTTTCGGCAAGCTCGAGAAGGCCGACGTCGAGGTCAAGGACGGCGAGGTCACCGTCGAGTTCGAGTACAAGGGCGACGAGAAGGAGCCGGCGGAGAACGCCGGTGAGCTGAAGGACCTGTTCTGATCGACCCTTCGCTCGCGTGCCGTTCGGTACGCGGGCGACGTCGTCACGATCGAGGGCCGGGCGCGCCGAGGAGTCGGCGGCAGTTCGGTCCTCGCGTTTTGTCCCCTTCAACTGGAAATGGTCGCTCTTTGGCGCTAGGTTCCGGTCGCCCATGACTTCGTCCTCTCGCGTCGCTCCGGGCGCCGAGGGCCTCGCGCCTTCGGACTCGCGCTCGGCCGTCGGGGTCGTGACGGATCTCGTTAAGCTGACCAAGCCGCGCATCACGTCGCTCGTGGTGCTCACGGGCCTGGGCGGGACGTGGCTCGCGCGGCGGACGCAGGCCGTCGCGTCGATCGATTGGGCACGGACGGCGTGGGCGATGGCGGGCGTCGTGCTCGTCGTCAGCGGCGCAAACGCCCTCAACATGTACCTCGAGCGCGACGTCGACTCGCTGATGACCCGCACGGAGTCGCGTCCGTTGCCCGCGCGTCGCTTGCCTCCGCTCCTCGCACTCGTATTCGGCCTTGCGCTCGGCTTCGGTTCCTTGCCGCTCCTCTGGTTTCGGGTCAACGCCCTCACCGCCGCGCTCGCGGTGGCCTCGCTCCTCGGCTACGTCTGGGTCTACACGCCGCTGAAGCGCGTGACGCCGTGGGCGGTCGCGGTCGGCGCGATCCCTGGCGCGATGCCCCCGCTCCTCGGCTGGACCGCCGCGACGGGGTCTCTCGGGGGACCTGGGCTCGCGCTCTTCGCGGTGCTGTTCTTCTGGCAATTGCCGCACTTTCTTGCGATCGCGACCTTCCGCGAGTCGGAGTACACCCGCGCCGGCATCAAGGTGATGCCGGCGGTCCATGGTGCGCGGATCACCCGCGCGTACGCGTCGTTCTTCACCGTGGCGCTCGTCGCGGCGTCGCTGACGCTCGTTCGGTTAGGCGTCGGCGGCTCGCTCTACCTCGCGGGCGCCTCGATCCTCGGCGGGCTGTTCCTCTTCGCGAGCGCGCGCCGTGCAGCCGGGGACGCCTGGGCGCGCCCGCTCTTCTACGCTTCGCTCGTCTATCTCCCCGCTCTCCTCGCCGCGATGCTGATCGAGCTTGCTTGAGCGGACTAGGGCTGCCAGGAAAGACCTGCGGCCGACCGCGGACTCGGCCGAAGGCGATGGAACCATGACCAAGACTCGTGTGCTCAACTCTCGCCCCGGTCCGGTCGCGAGCTTCCTCGCACGGCCCGTGATCTGGGCGTCGGTGATCGGGACCGTGATGTTCGTCTCGATCGCGCTCGCCGTCACGAGGAAGCTCCCGGACCCTCCGCCCGTGGTGGTGACGCTGCCGTCTTTCTCGCTGATGAGCGAGAAGGGGACGCCGTTCGGCACGACCGAGCTCCGCGGCAAGGTGTGGATCGCGAGCTTCATGTTCACGAGCTGCCCGACCGTGTGCCCAAAGCTCATGGAGCGGATGGCCGAGATCCAACACCGGACGCGCAACGCCGGAACGGGTGTTCACCTTGTCACGATTTCAGTCGATCCCGAGAACGACACGCCGGAGCGCCTCGCGACCTACGCGCGTCGCTTCAAAGCGAGCCCTTACCGCTGGACCTTCCTGACGGGCGAGCAGAAGTCGCTCGAGGAGACCGTCGTGAAAGGCTTCAAGCTCGCGATGGGGCGCGACGTCGAGAGCGCCATGCAGATTTTTCACAGCGAGCGCTTCGTGTTGGTCGACGTCGAGGGCAGGGTGCGCGGCTACTACGACGCCGACAAGCCGGGGGTCGACAAGCTCTTACGCGACGTCAACTACCTCATCAACGTGCGCTGACCCATGCGGAACTACGGCGGATTTTACCGGTCGCGGCGAGTTGACGGAGACCGCTGCACGCGGGTAGAATGCCGCCGGCTCCATCGAGCCGTTGACCGTGTGAAAGGACGCCCATGAGCGCTGTCGCCACCGACCACGACCACGCCCTCGTCTACCCTGATGACCAGCTCTACAGCCGCATCACCGCAGGAAAGCTTGCGATGTGGCTCTTCCTGCTGTCCGACGGATTCTCGTTCGGGGGGTTTCTCCTGGCGTACGGGATCCTCCGCGGCAGCAGCAACGTCTGGGGCTGCACGACCGAAGAGCTCGTCAAGAAGACCGGCTGCGTCCTCGAGCCGGCGCTCGGCATCAACTTCACCGCGGCGCTGACGTTCCTCTTGATTTGCTCGAGCGTGACGATGGTGCTGTCGCATGCGTCGATGGTCGAGGGCGACCGCAAGGGCGCGCTGAAGTGGCTTGGGCTCACCATCCTCGGCGGGGCGCTCTTCCTGGTCGGCCAGGTGTGGGAGTACTGGGGACTCTTCGGGCTGTTCGGCCCGCACCACGGCCTGCTCCACGAGGGCCTCAAGTTCGGCGCGAGCCACTACGCGACGACGTTCTACGCGGTGACCGGCTTCCACGGCCTGCACGTGCTCACGGGGGTGATCTACCTCAGCACGGTCTGGGTCTTCACGTCGATGGGCAAGACCGACGCGAACACCCTCGAGGTCGCGGGGCTCTTCTGGCACTTCGTCGACCTCGTGTGGATCCTCGTCTTCACGTTCATCTACCTCATCCCCAACTGAGCCCGAGAGCACAGACATGAGCGACCTCGCGAAAGAAGAGAAGGGCGTGACCAAGTCTCACGGCCCCGAGGACCACGGGCACGATGACCATGGACACGGTGGGCACGGACACCATGCGCCGGACCGCAAGGAGTACTGGCGGATCTGGGTCGTGCTCCTCGTGCTCACCGTCCTCGAGGTGGGCGTCGCTTACCTCGAGAAGTACATCGGCAAGACCGCACTCGTGACGTGCCTCGTGGGCATGGCGCTCGGCAAGGCTGCCATCGTCGCGCTCTTCTACATGCACCTGAAGCACGAGACGAAGTGGATGCGCTGGACGGTCGTCATCCCGATGCTATTCCCTGCTCTGTACGCGTTCATCTTGATCGCCGAGGGCACCTACCGCGCCATCTGGGGTTCGTGATGCGCTCCTTCGTCGCAACGCTCGCCGCCGTCGCCGCCTCGCTGACCCCAGCGATGGCTTTGGCTTGTCCCGTGTGCGCGACGCGCGAAGGGTCGGGGCCGCTCGCGACCGCGGCCCTCGGGGCCTTGGTGGTCGCGCCGTGGTTCGCCGCGGCGGGTGTCGGCTGGTGGGTTCGCCGCGGGCTCCTCGAGGAGGCCGTGTGGCAAGAGGGCGAGGCGAGCGACCAAGGGGCCTCGCCTGGACACAAGGTTGGCGATCGCAGCGATCGCGAGTGATGTCAGATTCGGAGACGACGAATGAAGTCACTTCATAGGTTGCTCACGGCGGTTGGCACTGCTTCGGCGGTGCTCGCCACGGCGGGGTTCGCGTTCGCGGACCCGATTCCAGAGACGACGATCTGGGGGTTGCCGCGCGACGCGTCGGCAGAGGGGCATCGAGTCGACTGGCTGATCAAGACGACGAACGGCTTCGTGATCTTGCTGTTCGTGGTGATGTGCGTCTGGATGGCGTTGGCCGTCGTTAAGCACAACAAGGACCACAAGGCCGACTACGACCACGGCGACTCGAAGCACCACATCGCGATCGCGATGGGCGTCTCGGCGGTCATCTTCTTCGTGGTCGACGGCAACCTCTGGTTCAACTCCACCATCGACGTCAACTCGACCTTCTGGAACCACCAGGCGGTCGAGAAGGACCCCAACGCCGTGCGCATCGAGATCAACGCGCACCAATGGGCCTGGGACGCGCGCTATGCCGGGCCGGACGGCAAGTTCAACACCAAGGACGACGTCGTGACGCTGAACGACGTGCGGGTTCCGGTGGGGTCACCCGTCCTGCTGCAGCTCGCGGCGACCGACGTCATTCACTCGTTCTACCTCCCCAACTTCCGCATCAAGCAGGACGCCGCCCCCGGGATGGTGAACCGGATGTGGTTCAAGGCGAAGGATACCGGTGAATTCGACATCGGCTGCACGCAGCACTGCGGCGTCCACCACTACAAGATGAAGGCGAAGCTCACGGTGCTTGAGCCCTCGGCCTACAAGGCTTGGCTCGAGGAGATGAGCGCGCAGAAGGCGCAGGCTTACGACGAGAAGGATCGGGGGGCGAACTGGGGCTGGGAGTGGAAGCAGCCTCACGACAACATCGACTCTCGGGGCGGCGCGGCCGTCAGCGAGGCCGACCACGACCACGGTGACAAGGTCGCCGCGCAGAACCGAGGTGCACAATGAGCGATAGGGTGATGACGAAGGCCGACATCGAGGCGGCCGAGCACCTTCAGCACGCGCACGTCGAGCCGAAGGACTTTATTAGCCGATACATCTTTTCGATCGACCACAAGTACATCGGCAAGCAGTTCCTCTGGGCCGGGCTTTTGTTCCTGCTCTTCGGCGGCCTCCTCGCGATGCTCATCCGATGGCAGTGGGCGTTCCCGGCGCAGCCGGTTCCGGTGGTGGGGAAGTCGCTCTTCCCGCAGTCGGGGGGCGCGATCACTCCGCCGGCGTACAACACCCTCTTCACCATGCATGGCCTCATCATGGTGTTCTTCGCCATCACGCCCCTGATGATCGGCGCGTTCGGCAACTACACGATCCCGCTCCTCATCGGCGCGCGCGACATGGCCTTCCCGAAGCTGAACATGTACAGCTTCTGGACCTTCGCGCTCTCGCAGTGCCTCGTGATCGCATCGTTCTTCGTCGAGCTTGGCTCGGCCGCCGCGGGCTGGACCACCTACCCGCCGCTCTCCACCAACGTCGGGACCCCGGGTAACGGGCAGTCACTCGTGGTGCTCGCCCTGTTCGTGACGGGCGTCGCCTCGATCATGGGCGCGGTGAACTACATCACCACCGTCATCCGTTTCCGCGCTCCGGGCATGACGTGGTTCCGCATGCCGGCGACGGTGTGGGGCCTCTGGCTCACCTCGATCTTGAACCTGCTGTTCGTCCCGGTGCTCGGCTCGGCGGGCATCCTTCTGCTCTTCGATCGCCACTTCGGGACGCAGTTTTTCGTGACGGGTGCGGCGGGCGGTATCGGTGATCCAATCCTGTTCCAGCACCTCTTCTGGATCTTCGGGCACCCCGAGGTCTACATCCTCATCCTGCCGGTCTGGGGCTTCCTCATCGACTTCATGTCGTTCTTCGCTCGGAAGCCCGCCTACTGGTACAAGGGCTCGGTCTACGCGATGATTGCGGTGAGCGTGCTCAGCGCGGTCGTGTACGGCCACCACATGTTCGTCAGCGGCATGAGCCCGCTGCTCGGGCAGGCGTTCATGCTGCTCACGCTGGTCATCAGCGTGCCGGCGGAGATCCTGTTCCTCAACTGGCTGCACACGATGTGGAAGGGCTCGATTCGCCTCACGGTGCCGATGCTCTTCGCGCTAGGAACAGTGTTCGTGTTCGGCCTCGGTGGACTGACCGGCATCTATCTTGGCACCATCTCGACCGACCTCTACCTCCACGACACGATGTGGGTCGTCGGTCACTTCCACCTGACGATGGCGTCGGCGGCGTTCCTTGGCAGCTTCGGAGCCCTCTATTTCTGGTTCCCGAAGATGTACGGGCGCATGACGAACGAGACGCTTGGGAAGGTTCACTTCTGGTTCTCGGTCATCGGCGTCACGGCCGTGTTCTGCGGCCAGCTGCTCGCGGGCTACAACGGTCAGCAGCGCCGCCTCTACGACCCGTTCCAGTACACGTACATCCAGCATCTCCGCGATCTGAACAAGTACACGAGCTACTTCGCGTTCGCGCTCGGTCTCGGGCAGCTCTCGTTCGTCGTGAACTTCTTCTACAGCATCTTTGCCGGTAAGAAGGCCGACAAGAATCCGTGGGACGTCGGTACGCTCGAGTGGACCGAGTGTGAGTCGCCGCCGGTCTATCACAACTTCGACAAGGTCCCGATCGTGCTGCGCGGGCCGCACGAGTACAACAACCCCGACGTGCTCGCGAAGACCGGGCGCGACTGGGTGGGGCAGAGCGAGCAGCTGCCAGGTGAGGAGCACGGGCTCGACGCGATCGCGGCCGAGTGACCTGACCATCGGAGACGAAGAGAGCCGTGAGCAAAGTCGTCCAACTTGACCCTCGCGCCATCGCGCGTGCGAGGGTGCAGGAGACCACCGGCGCCATCGGGATGATGATGGCGCTGGCGGCCTGGGGGATGATGTTTGCGGCGCTCTTCTTCGTTTACCTCGGTCTACGAGCCCAGGCGAAGAGCTGGCCTCCACCTGGGCTCTCGCTTCCACTCGCGCTGCCTCTCGTCAACACCGTCGTGATGGTCGCCTCGAGCCTCACGTTAAAGCGCGCACTCGAGCGCCTTCGCTCGGGTGAGCGCGTGTGGGCCGTGCGGTGGATGACGGGCACCTTCGCCCTCGGGATCGCATTTGTCGGGCTCCAGTGCCTGCTCTGGATTCAACTCTGGAGCGAAGGGATCCGCCTCAACACGGGCATCGTCGGTGCCGTCACGTACGCGCTGACAACGCTCCACGCCTTCCACGTCGTAGGAGGCATCGCCGTCCTCGGCTACCTCCTCGCCGTCGCCATGCGCGGCGGGCAGCTCCACCGTAGGACGAGCACCCTGCGCTACTGCGGCATGTACTGGCATTTCGTCGACGCCGTGTGGCTCCTCATGTTCGTCGGCATGTTCCTCCTCTGAACCGAGAAGAACCATGAAACGCAACGCGCTCCACTCACTCCTCCTCGCTTCGTCGGCCGCGCTCTCGATGTTTGCCGCGGCGTGCGGCTCCGGCACCGAGGGCAAGCCCTGGGCGATGCGTCCCATCACGCGCGACTACACGTTCCCCATCCGCTGTGGCGCAGATTCGCCGGTCCAATGCGACGAAGGCGTGGCCGATGGGGCTGTTGTCCCAGAGGGGATGACGGTGTCGGCGGCCGACCTTAACAAGGGGCGGCACCTCTACATTAACTATTGCTACGCATGTCACGGGATGAATGGCGACGGCAATGGCCCGGCGTCCCACGGTCTCCGTCCCGCCCCACGCGACCTGCGCATGGGCAAGTACAAGTTCGACACCGTCGCGAGTGGCCTGCCCAACGACATCGACTTCTCCCGCATCATCAAGGGCGGCCTCCACGGCACCGCGATGCTCAAGTGGGACATCAAGAACGATGAACTCTACTACCTCATCCAGTTCATCAAGACCTTCCCGAAGCCGCCCTGCAACCAGTACGGCGAGGTGACGGCGGAGTGCCGCGAGCAGCTCGCGGGCTACCCCGACTCGAGCCTCGAGGCCGAGCTCGGGAGCGCATGGGAAGAGGTCTCCGCGAGCGGAAAGAACAAGGGCAAGCTCAAGCCGACCGGCGAGCCCGTCGTGCCGCAGCACTACGACGAGGCCGGCACCGTGGTCGTCGACGCGCCGGCCAATCCGTGGGTGGGGAAGGAAGCCGACGCGATCAAGAAGGGCGAGGAGCTCTACCACTTCAAGTTTGAGTGCACGACCTGCCACGCGCACTACCTGTCGCGGAAGCAGATCTACGACTACAAATTCGCCGTCAGCCCGGAGGCGCCCGTCACCTACCGTGACGCGATGTTCTACGCGGTGCCGCAGCAGAACGCGGTGCAGGACTTCGGCGTCGCGACGATGCCGCCGGACTTCACGATGAACCCGCTCCGGTCGATCCGCCAGGGCACCGAGCTCCCGGATCTCTACCGGCTCATCGCGGCCGGCGTCGGCGTGATGCCCTCGTGGGCCCAGTCTGCGCAGCCGGAGGAACTTTGGGCGCTCGTGCACTACGTCAAGTCGCTGAAGGATCTCCAGCTCCCCGCGAACGCAGCGCGCCGGGACGAGCTAAAGGCTCGGCTCCACGCCGACAAGTTCATGCCGCCGCCGCCGCCGAAGAAGGAAGAGACGGCGCCAGCCGAAGAGGGAGCGGGCGGCGGTGACGCAGCGGCCAAGGACGGCGAGAAGCCCGTGGTGGGCGAGAAGGCGGACGCGGCCGTGACGCCCGACGATAAGAAGGCCGACGATAAGAAGGCCGACGAGAAGAAGTCGGAGAAGAAGGCCGACAAGAAGAAGGCGAAGTGACGCCGCGGTTGGGGGCCTGACTCCCCGTCGCCAAGACGGTTCGGTGCGGCGCTGGCCACGGTCGGCGCCGCTTTCGTTTGTGGAGCGGAGGCGGCGGGGGCCGCTTGCGTCAGCGCGCCTTCAAGCCGAGCCTGCGCATGAGTTTGTGAAGGCCGAACCGGGAGAGGCCGAGGACCTCGGCGGCGCGGGTCTGGTTCCCGCCTGTCTGCGCGAGGGCGTCGCTGACGAGCTCGACCTCGAGGGCGTCGATTCGGGTTCGCAGGTGCATCGTGTCGGGCGCCGACGTTCGTGGCGCCTGCGCGAGCGAGAGGTGCTGAACATCGAGAATGTCGTCACAGGCGATGAGCGCTCGGCGCACCTCGTTTTCCAGCTCGCGGACGTTGCCCGGCCAGAGGTGGCGTGACAGGACGAGCAGCGCCTCGGGGGTGATTTTTATCAAGCGACTGCCGCGGTTTCGTTCGACGAAGTGCTGCGCGAGCAGCGCCACGTCCTCGAGCCGCTCGCGCAACGGAGGGACGACGAGCCGAATCACGTCGAGGCGGTAGCGGAGATCGTCGCGGAAGCGCCCTTCCGCCACGAGCTCTCCGAGGTCTCGGTGCGTCGCGGCGACGAGGCGCACGTCCACGCGGCGACCACGCTCGGCGCCGACGGGCCGGACAATGCCGTCTTCGAGGATGCGCAGCAGCTTCGACTGCATGGAGAGGCTCATCTCGCCGACTTCGTCGAGGAACAGCGTGCCCCGGTCCGCGGCCTCGAACAGCCCGACTTGCGTTCGGTGGGCGCCGGTGAAGGCGCCTCGGACGTGGCCAAAGAGCAACGACTCGAGCAGCGCGTCGGGGAGGGCGGCGCAGTTCTCGCTGACGAAAGGCTCGTGCGCTCGCGGGCCATGCCGATGCAGCGCGCGCGCGACGAGCTCCTTGCCGGAGCCGGACTCCCCTTGGATCAGCACGGGCATGTCGCTCGGCGCGACGCGGTCGAGGCGCGCGAGGAGACGCTGGGTGGCCGCGCTCGTGCCGAGGATCTCGTCGTAGGAGAACCGCGTGCTGCGCTCGCTCGTCACCTCGGCGAGGCGAGCCGTGGTCGAAGCCAGCGCAGCTTCACGTCTCGCGAGGGTCCTCTCGGCGACGGCGATCGCGCGCTCGGCGCGACGGCGTGCCCGTTCGAGCGAGGCCTGTCTCTGCGCGTCAGCGATGGCGATGGCGGCAATGGGCGCGATCGTCTGTGCGAGCTCGACCTCGCGTGGGCCGAAGGCTCCCTTTCGCATGCGGTCGTCGAGGTAGACGACCCCGATGGCCTCGCCGCGGGCGCGGAGCGGAAGGATGAGCAGGCTCCTCAGCTCGAGGGCGACCGCGCTCTCGTGGTGCTCGGCGAGCTCGCTCATCGCGTCGACCGCGACGATCGGGCGCCCCTCGGTGAGCGCGCGCTCGGAGAGGGACATCGAGACGGCCAGCTGCTCAGCCCCGAGCGTCCGACGCGAGATGTGCCGCGTCGCCCGAGGCGAGAGCCTCCCGGAGGTCCGTCGCAGGAGCAGCATTGCGCGCTCTGCGGCCGTCCACTCGAGCAGCACGTCGAGCACTCGGACGAGCAGGGCGTCCAAGTCGTCGCGCTCGCCGAGCGAGCGCACGAGCCGCTCGAGATCCATCGCGTGAGCTCCGGTCGTCGGTGCGGGCTCGAGGGGCGGCTCGTCATGCGCCCAGGTGCAGCGCTGGAGCCGCGCGCGGAGCTCCCCCTCGCGCTGCGTGCCAAGCGCGTGTCGCCGCGCAGCCTCGAAGCTTCGAGCGCGCGCGTGGTCACGAGTCGCGACCGCGAGCCGCCGTGCGGCGACCATGGCGCGAGCATGCGCCACCATGGGTGCCTCGGTGCTCGCCAGGGCCTCGAGAGCGCCAAGCACGCGCGCAGCGTCGCGCTCGTCGAGGGGGGCCGACGTCGCATGGCCGTCGAGGAGCCGCGAGGCGCGCGCCTCCCACCACTCGAGGGCGACGACGGTCGCTGCGGTCATCGCGAGGCGATCGAGGGCGTCGAGCGGCAAGTCCGGGGTCGCGCCATGGCGAAGGACACGGGCGAGGGCGCGGAGGTCGTCGTCGTCGAGCGCCTCTAGGTCTGAGGGCTCGAGCGGTAGTCGCCTCGGGGCCAGGGCTGCGCCGGCGATCTCCCGGCCGCGGCTCGAGCCCGCATCGAGGACATCGGCGAGGCAGAGCCGCGCGAAGCGTGAGGCGCGTGCGTCGCCGAGGGAGCGCTCGAGCGTCGCGGTGACGGCTGCTTCGGTCTCGTGGACGTCGCCCAGCGCAGCGGAGAGCGCGGCACGACAAAGCCACGCGCGCGCAGCGCCCATCGGCTGCCGAAGGACGTCGTCGAAGATCACGATCGCTCGACGTGAGGCAGCGTCCGCGACGTCGAGGCGCCCGAGATCGAGCGCGGCCGCGGCTTCGCCGGTGCGGTACGTTGCCTCCTCGACGAGCGCACCTGCGCGGGCGGCGAACTCTGCGGCCGCGGCGAAGAGCGGGAAGGTAGTCGAGGGCGACGCTGGGTGAAGGACGTACGCGAGGGTTCCGTTGAGTCGAGCGCGATCCTCGTCGGTCTCGGCCAGCGCTCGCCCGAGCTCGGCGTGTCGAATCGCCGCGTCGCGAAGCCCTCGCCGATGCGCGACCAGCGCCGCGACCTCGTGCTCGGGGGCCGACGTCGCCTCGCTGAGGAGCACGTCGGCTGCGGCGAGCTCGTCGGCGTCGAGGTGTAGCCTCGCGAGGATCGCGCGCGCCCGGGGGGCATCGGGGTCGCCAAGCCTCTTGGTCGCGATCTTCCGCGCGTCGTCGAATCGGCGCGTTCTGCGCGCGAGCTCGGCGGCTGCGCTCGTCGCGACGCGGTGCTCACGAGCGAGCGTCTCGGCGCGACCAAGCTCACCGCGAAGCCGCAGTGCGTCGACGGCGCGCTCGAGGAGGAGAGGAGGCAGCGCGGGCGCGTACCGCTCCGCGAGGTCGAGCGTCGCGTCGACGGTTGGAGTTTGGGCGAGCTCGAGGGCGATGCGCGCGATGTCGGGGCCATCTCCGGTGGCCTCGTGCGGGTCTCCTCGTCGCGGTTCGAGCGATCGACCTCGCAACGCACGGTCGAGGTCGGTGGCGGTCCAGGCGTCGGGCGCGCGCCAATCCGCGAGCCTCTCGAACGCGCCGACGAGCTCGTGCTCGCTCGGGGCATGGAGGGTCCTTCCCCAGGTCGTCGCCTGCAGCCCGATGAGCGAAGCGACCCATCGCTCTCGCCCGAGGCGGTCGAGCGGCCTCGCGACGTCCTCGGGGCGCAGCTCGAGCCATGCCGGAGGCGCCACGCCCACGAGCGCGCAGAGCTCGCGCGCCGCCCCCGCGAGCGAGTGGATGGCGGGGAGGTAAGGCGCGACGAGATCATCGACTCGCGCCGCGCCGAGGTCCTTCTGCCGAAGCCGAAGGTAGCTCGACCGTAGCCGGCGGAGATCGCGAGCGCGCCGCACGGCGCCCCCCTCGAGGTCTCGCTCGACCCCGAGGCGCTCGGCCACCCAGCGCGCCGACGGGCGAGCCACCGGCGACGGTGCAAGCAGCGCGAGGGCGAGTCGCGCGAGGGGCGGCTCGTCCGACAGGGCACGCGCCCGGGCGAGGGGGGCCGACTCGTCGCGGAGCCGCGGGTCGACGAGCTCCGCGAGGACGAGGCCAAGGGCGAGCAGATCCCGCGCGCGTCCGTCTCCGAGCTCGGCGTCGCCGCGTCCGAGGTAGCGGGGCGTCGCCATCGTCGGGCGGTCGCTCGTCGCGTCCGTCACCGCGCCCCAGTCGAGTAGTGTGGTCGCCTCGCGGTGAACGAGCACGTTGTCGGGCTTGACGTCGCCGTGGGCGAGCCCGAGTTCGTGCAAGTCGGCGAGCGCCGCGGCGATCCCGCGCGCGGTCTGCCGTGCCTCGCCTTCGTCGAGCCTCAACGCCGCGAGGACCTCGCCCTCGCGCCACTGGTAGGCGACACAGGGCAGCCCTGGGGCGGCCAGGTCGAGCGAGGCTCGGCGTCCGTCGACCTCCAGCAGCCCCATGGTCACGAAGGCGGGCAGGTGCGGCGAGGCGACGGTGAACGCGCGCACGGCCTCCGCTGCGAGGCTCGGCGCCAAGGCCGCCTCGTGCGCGACCTTGAGGACTGTCGGCACTCCTGCTGCGTCTTCGGCGAGCCACACCCGTGCCGTGGCGCCGCGCCCGAGCTCGCGAACGAATTGGTAGTCAAAGGTGCGCATAGGGGGACGTCACCGCGGTTGACGTTTGGCTTCTTGGCTCACGCTTATCAAGAATCAAGCGTGGGGTCGCGGTGACAACTCGATTGACGCCGCCTGCCGTCCACCGGCCCGACGAGGACTGGTTCGCGCACCCGAATGGGACGCCGACCGACGTCTCGCTCGGCGCCATTTTGTGAGCGGGTCCCTCCTCGCCGCGGCCTGAGGAGACTCGCGCGTCCCGCTCGCGGCAGACGTCAGGACGGACGCTGCGTCGCTCAACGAAACACGCGGCGATACGTCTCGACCGCGAGGTGCACATCGAGGGTTCCGCACGCCTCACGGCACGAGTGCATGCTCAGCATCGGCGCGCCGACGTCGACCGCCCGGATGCCGAGGCCGGCCGAGACGATCGGCCCAATCGTGGACCCGCAGGGGAGGTCGGTCCGAACCACGAACTCCTGGGCCTGGTAACCCACCTCGCGGCAGAGGGCGCGGACGTCGGCCGCGGTCGAGCCGCTAGTGGCGTAGCTCTGGTTCGCGTTGTGCTTGATCACGACGCCGCGGTTCAGGCGCGGGCCGTGCTGCGGATCGTGCCGGTCGGCGTAGTTCGGGTGAACGGCGTGCGCCATGTCCGCGCTGAGGAGGAACGAGCGCGCGGCGGCTCGCTGGACGACCTCGTCCTCGCGCTCGGGATGCCCCAGCGCGATTCTCGTGAGCACGTCGCGGAGGAAGCTCCCTCCAGCCCCGATCGCGCTGCGGCTGCCACACTCCTCGTGATCGTAGAGGACGGCACCGACGGTGGCGTCGAGCGGCTCACCGACGCCGGCGAGCGCCTCCGTCGCCGCGAAGCAGCTCGCGAGGTTGTCGAGGCGGGGGCTGTACACGAACTCGCGGTGGAGGCCGCCGAGCGCGCCGCCCTGGGTGTCGTAGAGCACGAGGTCGTGCCCGAGGATCGCCTCGGCCCGCACGCCGAGCGCGTCCGCTACCATCCCCTCGACGTCGGTCGACGCGGCCTCGTTCCCGTCGAGGGCGATGCTCGGTGGCAAGTGGCGCTGTTCGTTCAGCTTGAGGCCCTCGGTGTTGATCTTGCGATCGAGGTGAATGGCGAGGTTCGAGATGCGCGCGATGGGCCGCTCGAGGTCGACGCGGACGCTCTCGACGAGACCGCCCCGATCGACGTGGACACGACCGGCCACCGAGAGGTCACGGTCGAGCCAGGTCGCGAGGATCACTCCGCCGTAGACCTCAACTCCGAGCAGGTGGTGACCGGCGCTGCGGACGCTCCCGCGCGGCTTGACCCGCAGGGTCGGCGAGTCGGTGTGAGCGCCGATCAGGCGAAACCCCGCGAGGGCGGGGGACCGTCGGCCGACCACGAACCCGAGGATCGTCGACTCGCCCCGCACGACGTAGTGGCGCCCGCCGGGCTTGACCGACCACGCGTCTTCCTCGGAGAGCTTCGAGAATCCCTGCGCTTCGAGGCGCTCGATCACCGTCGCGACGGCGTGAAACGGCGTCGGCGATGCGTCGATGAAGCGGACGAGGTGCTCGCCGGCGGGGATGCCGTGGCGAGCGAGCGCGTCAGCCGCGAGCGGGGGGGCAGCAGTGGGCGACGTGACGTCCGTCATGGCGGTCGGAGAATGCCACGCGGCGGACCTGCTCGCTAGCCGGTGCTCCTTGGGGCGCGCCTCGGGGTCGGGGCCACAATGGCGCACGAAGCGCGGCCCGGCGACCGAACCTCTTGCATTGAGCGCGGTGCTCGGTCAAAACCTTTCCCCGCCGGGAGTGTCCCCGGTCTTCAGCGAGGATTGCTTCGTGATCGAGGTTCGCGAGCTCACCAAGTATTACGGCGAGACGAAGGCCGTCGGGCCGCTCGACTTCACCATCGCCAAGGGGCAG